>NZ_JAQDKY010000001.1:0-307869 GCF_027662325.1 Blautia faecis
ACTTTTAATCCACTAAATAGCAATTCTCAATATACCTAATATTAGCAAATGTGCCGGATAAAAAATGTAGAAGAACCACTTAGAAAAGGTTCGATGTTTTTCGGAGCGCTTTCCGTTGTAGAGATAGATGATGCAAAGTGCTGAGAGCGGAATTCCGGCGGTGGCGCCGAGGGACTGGATAACAGCCCTGGCAGGAGTGGTCTGCTCCATGTTTTCTACAAGGTTTAACAGACCAAAGAACAGCATTGCCTTTCTGAAAACCTTCCATAAAAGTTTTTTTCGTTCAGGATTCTGGCCGCCAGCCAGATGGCTTTTCTGATCAGCATTCCGGCCGCCGGCTGACAGCATTTTCCCCTGTGCATCCCGGAGGCCACAGCTTGCGAACCAATAGGTGAAGATAGGGGCAAGAAAGGCCCAGTCGCTGTAGGCGGAGGCAAATACCAGGCCCAAGATGCAGAGTGTCTGCCGGGTTCCTGAAGGGATTTTTTCCATTGCATAGAGAATCAGGAAGCACAGGAAAAGAGTGAATAGCATGTTCATGCTTACGAAACTGATGGTTCCTTCTTCTGTAAATGCAAGACAGAAGGGGATTTCGGAAATCAGGGCAAACAGCAGAAGCCGTTTGCCGTATTTCTCTTTGGAGCGGGTGTAGCCGTAGCCTTCTACCAGGAAGTAGCACATGGTAATAGCGGTAAAATACCCCACGTCCACCATCACCTCAAAAAGGAAGGTACCTGGTTCCAGGAAAACGTTTGCAATATGGTTTAATAGCATGGTAAACATGGCTACGTATTTGATCTGATCCCGGTTCATGCCTCAAAAATCCTCACCAACATATCTGCCATACCCACGGAGTATCCAGCTGCTGCAAAGATACCCTGGCATTGGCCCTCGGTAATGGTCATAAGCGGCAGCTTCCCGGAATCTACGTACATGCGGCGGGCGGTCATTTCCTTGTCCTTGCCGAAATCGTGGAAGTACACCTGAATTTCAGGGAGCAGTTCCAGACATTTCACCAGAGTAGCATTCTTTAAAGATTCTTCGCTGCGAAGGATAAATATAATCTGTTTTTGTATTTTTTCATATTTTTCTTTCAATTCCATTATTTCATTAAGAATGTGCACAGTAGGCTCACGGTCTTCTTCCAGCCAGAAGAGGATGCCTCGTTCAGCTATGCCATTCTCACATTTGGCAGCGTCTCCGCTTATTTTTCCCGTCAATTTGGACACCAGCACCTGATTTCCAGCCCGATCGGTCAGCTTGGAATCCGGAATGGAATGACGGTTGAACATTTCCTCCAGACAATACTCCCGAAGCTCCAGTTCCACCCGCTTCGTCTCATCTTTTTCAATATGAAAATCGTATCTTTTTCCCAGAATGTTTCCATTTGGCAGACGGTTTCCAGTCAGGATCCGGTAATCTCCCGGCATAATATCCAATTCCAGTTTTCCAGCTTCCCACTTGCGGTCGCTGAAATCCAGGGTAAGGTATCCTCTTCCGTCTGTCACCGCAATGGTCCAGTTCTGGAAATAATTCCAGTCCCCTTTTTCCCCGGCGAAGACTGTAAGATGGGATTCCTTCCGGCTCTCTTCCAATACTGCTACAAACCTCATTCCATCCCAATATTCAATAGCTCCATCAGCAGGATTCAGACGTGCCGGGATTCCCAGAGTTCTGGCGATTGCCACGAAAAGCACCTTGTGGGATTTCTCTCCGGCAATTCCAAGCTCCAGTGCTGCACCAGGAGTGGTGTATGCAGTCAGGCGCTCTTTGTCATTGCGGACTGAAATGTTCTCTTCGATCCAGGTCCAGATGCTCTTGGGATCTGCTTCAAAGGCATCCCTCTGCCCCTTGTCAAAATAGCCCAGGATCTTCTTTCTCCACCTGGTAAGAACCTCATTTTCCACGCGGGGATTCCATACATATGGAATGTAAATCTCATCTGGATTAAATTCGCGATAAACCGAGGCCTCCTGATAATGGCCCTCCAGCACTTCTGGAAAAGCATCCCTTCTGTCTTTCTCAGACAAAACAGCCATCATAGGCTCCACTTCCTTCATGGTATGTCCAAAAAGGCAGCGCTTCCACAGCGGCTGGAATTTCTCAATCTTACGTCGGCAGTGTTCTGCCTCAGCGGCAATCCGGCGATTATTCTCTTCTTCCTGTTCTTGGGTAATATTCCAGCTTATTCTGCCGGTATCCTCCGGTGCATTCATGTCAAAATCCACCCAAAGCTCATCTTCATATTCCTCACCAAGAGTACAGGTAAAATGGTCGTCCTCTCTTGTGTCGATTACCTTTTCCCCGTAAGCACCATCATAAACAGCACAGATCAGCAGGCTTCCAAAACCGGTTTCAAAGGAAATACAGCCATTTTTGTCTGCTTCCATTATTGCAATCGGGGAAAATTCCCCATAGTTCATTACCTCAGCCCGTACTTTTGCCCCAGCTGCCGGAGTTCCATCCAGATCTTCCACTGTAATAGTGATCCACCTGGTTTTGGCATATTTCCCAAGAAGATTGACGATCCGGTTCATTCCATCTTTTCCGATCACTTCTTCATCTGGCATAGCACGGTCATACCATCTGGAACCGATCATCATGGCCCTGGATGCTGCATTGGTAAACCAGCTCTTGTCCAGAACAGCTTCTGGCTCGCAAGCTCCCAGATAATGCCAGTCGCCATCGCACCAGACCTCTACCCAGGCGTGGTTGTCATCACAATGGGACCATCTTGGCACATACACCGGTCTTGCAGGGATTCCGGCGCTTCGCATTACATTTACCACAAAGACGGCTTCCTCACCACAGCGGCCTACACCGCTTCTGTAAATTTCCAGTGCGGAGCCGGTACGCATGTCCGTTCCCTGGTACATCACTTCTCCCGCACACCAGTGATTGATTTCCAGTGCAGCTTCCACCATGGTCTTCCCCTGGACCTTATCCTTTATTTTTTCCCAGAAATAGGTACGGCATGGTTTGATTTCTTCATCATTTGTCCGATGAAAAAGCACGTAATTCAGGAAATAAAGCTCTGGATAATTCTTTACATAAGGGGAATTTTCCCAGAGATAAATTCCCTGCTGCACATAATCCAGATAAGTGTCAAAGGTATAGTTTCCCACATCGCTGTAGGGCATATTGCTGTACAGATATTTCATTCCGATCACAATATCAGGACTTAGTGCTTCCATTCTCTTCTTTATTTCTTCCGCTTTTCCTGGCAGTTCCCTGGAAAAATCTTCAAAGTCTTTTTCTATCCGGTCTCTGTTTTTTTCAAGAAACATCTTATAATCTCCTCATCATTTTAAGCGTGATCACAATTTCACTCTAAACGGACATGCCGCCTGTCGGCGACATCTCCATATAGGAAAGCCAGCTGTTCCACGCCTATGGCGCTCCCACTTGGCAAAAATACTTTTGGGAGCAGACTTAATAAAATCGCAGTATTTCATATATCACAAGAGATTCTATTTTATATCAAGCATATTTATAATATTTCCATATCCTGCATCTTCTGCCAGCTGCTGGATCCCATCCCTTATTTCCTCCAGGGAATAGTTGTGCGCTTCCAGAAATTCATCCCCTTTGGATGCAGCATATTCGTAGAAAAACATAGCTTCTGCCAGAGCTTCTTTGTCAGCGTAATCGATCCGGTCAAGAAGTTCGTTCTCTGCCTCGTTGATCTCGCCTCTGTCCACCATGGTTTTCATATGGTAAAGCTTGTCTCCGGAAATCTGGTATTTGGATTCTACCGGCAATTCCACCTGGACATATTTTTTCCCAAGCATGACACTGGCAAGGACACGGGCAATCTCTTTGATCATACGCATAATGTAGTCTTTTTCGTCATCAGTGAACATAAATTTTCCTCCTGGATAAATGAGAGTTCGTGGCTTTAGGGTAGCACCTTCCCAACATCAGAACTATTTCTGACTACTCTTACTGACTACGGTCACAAAAACCACAAAGGTTCCGCCCTGACACCTGTATGCGTCCTGGCAGAACCTTTTGTCATTAAGCTTATTATTTCATTTTTGATATCCTTTTGTCAATATAGGATGAAAGAAATTCAACGCTTCCCTCCACGCCAAGAGTGCTGCTGTTCAGACTCAGATCATAGACGTGCGGCTCAGACCATTTGGTCTTGCAGTGGCTGTCATGATATTTCTTTCTCTTTCTGTCTTTCTCTTTGATGAAACGCTCAGCTTCTTTATCGGTTTTTCCGTAAAGACGGGCTACACGGGCAATTTTCTGATCCATATCTCCAATAATGAAGATGGAAATCAGGCCCTCATAATCCTTCAGGATTGTCTCAGAGCAACGTCCTACAACTACAAAGGATTCTCCTTTTTCAGCCTTTTCCCGAAGAAAATTGAACTGCATCATAGCTACATTGTCTGCCGGAGAACTGCTCATTCCTTTCACTGTACGGTAAAGAAATTTGTTGTGCTTCATCTCATCAAAGATTTCCAGTTCTTCTGGATTTACGTTATGGCTGTCTGCCACCTCGCGTAAAAGATTGTGATCGTATAAAGAAAGTCCATAGCGCTTGGCGATTCGCTCTGCAATTTCATGGCCTGCGCTTCCGAACTCTCGTCCGATGGAAATGATCACCTGTTTTTGTGTTTTCATGGTATCCTCCCTTCTAACCAGAGAAATCCGTCCTTGTTTCACGGATTTTTCCGGATAAAATGCCATTAAAAGCGGGCAAGACCAACTGTCATTTATTCATGGCATGCCAGATCCCTGGCACTGCCTTTTCTCCGATAATTGACAGTTCTGCATTCCCCCTTATGGCATTATAAATATCTTGCATAAATCATCAGCATGGAAACGAGGACAACCAGGATCGTGGCAGGTGCCATTGCCTTGCAGTATTTTCCCCATTTGATCATATGACCGCTCTTGGCTGCTGTTGCGATACCGACTACGTTTGCAGAAGCTCCAATTGGGGTTGCGCTTCCACCGATGTCAGTACCCATTGCAAGAGCCCATGCCAGAATGGAAATATCAATTCCCTGTGCGGCTGCCAGACTGTCAATAACCGGGATCATGGTAGCTGCAAACGGAATATTATCAATAAATGCACTTGCGACAGCAGATACCCAGATAATAATGGCGATCATTACCTTCAGGTTGCCACCGCTGACCTTGCCAATAAATCCGGCCAGGATGGTAAGGATTCCAGTCTGCTCCAGACCACCAACAACTACGAAAAGTCCTACGAAGAACAGCAGTGTCTTGTAATCAACCTTTTTCAGAAGATCCAAAGCATCTTTTCCGGAAGTGATCAGTGTCACTGCTGCGATAAATACACCGATACAGGATACGGTAAGTCCTGTCTGGGAATGTGTTACCAGAAGGACAACAGCGCAGAGGAAGATCACACAGCTGATGGTGAAGCCCTTCTTGCTTACAATTGCTTCTTCCGGATCCGGCAAGGTAGACGGATCAATTTTTCCCGCATTTTCAGTAAGCTCTTTGCGGAAAATAAAGTAGAAATAGATTACAACCAGTACCAGTGCGATCACCGCGATCAGACCTGTGTTTGTCACGAAATCTGCAAAGGAAAATCCAAGTGATGTTCCAATGATAATGTTCGGCGGATCTCCGCACATGGTTGCAGATCCACCAAGGTTGGCGCAGAAAATCTCTGCAAGGATCATTGGTACCGGATTAAATTTCAGCAGCTGTGACAGTTCTACGGTAACCGCTGCAAGGAACAGGATTACGGTGATACTATCGATAAACATAGCAAGTACAAAGGACAGGAGCATAAATGTGATAAAGATCGGGATGATCTGGTATTTAACCAATTTCGCGATCTTCATGCATAACCAGCGGAAAAATCCGGAGTTTGCCATGCCTTCTACCATGATCATCATACCAGCGATGAACACGATAGTTTCCCAGTTGATTCCAGCAGAAGCTTCGCTTGCTTCACCTGCTGTGTGCCAGAATCCCGGTGAAAAAATACTATGTATGTTCAGTGTTTCAATAATTGCTGAGGGGCTGTGCATACAGATTCCAAATACAAGAATCAATGTAAGGAGCGCACATCCCAGCGTAACAATATGTCTTTCCCATACTTCTGTGATGATCAGAATGAACATCGCCAGGAAAATTACTACTGCAAAAATCTGTGCTATCATTTCTTTCCTCCATGACTGTCAAACCATGCCATCCAGATACCGACAGCAATGGCTGCAACAATCATTACTCCTATAAAAATATTAAGTAACATATAGTGTCATACCTCCAATCATATACGTTTGTTTACATGGAAAATAATTGCTCTCCACTGCAATGCTTTGCTCATAATGAAAACAATTGCAGCAATCAGCAATATGAAACAATGGTATATGATCTTCAGTGTTTCTGTCCGTCCTGATGATGGATGTAACAGATGATAAATCGTCTGCCATCAGCATCATTTCTGGTCAGCAGACGTTTCTTTGCTTTATAAAATACGGTATTCGCCAGCAGAACTGCCAGCATGATGAGCACCTGGGTTTCCACGCCTGACCTGTGACGAAGACGCTGGTCCGCCTCCAGCCTTACAGACACCTGCCGAAGTCCTGTCAATTCTTCTGCACTTGTCTGGGTGCTTCTGGAAAGCTCTGGTGAAATCAAAGAAGCTGAGGCCGGTTTCAGATCGTAAACATGCATAATGCTCTTCGCTTCCATGCCTGCAAAAAGCACACACAAAACCGCAACTGCCACACTGAAAAACAGGCAGACAAACCGGTTCGCACATTCGTTTTTTTTCACTTGGCCTCACCTCGATACCTAAAAAATTCGTTTTTATAATAGCAGATTTTATAAGGTTTTTCAACTGTTTTTGCAGAGGGCTGCAGGTCACCCTTTTCCATAATTATGTGCTGTTCTATATATTGGACACTTCTTTTTTTTACAGGCAAAAATCGGACTGAAATGTATCTTTTCCAATGCATTTCAATCCGATTTATAATCACTCTCTTAATAAAATCCTGTTTAATTTTTACAGATTATTCAGCGTCTGTCTCCTCAGCTGCCTCGTCTGCTGTGTCAGCTTCTGCATCTGCGCTCTCGTCAGCATCTGCTGCTTCTGTGTCCTCAGCCTCTGCGTCATCGCTATCCTCGAATGGGATAACGGCTCCGTCATATTTCTCGTTGATGAAGTCTTTGATCTCGTCAGATTTTAATACATCTACAAGAGCTTTGATCTTGTCGCTGTTCTCGTTTCCTTCTTTTACTGCGATTACGTTTACATATGTTTTGGCAGCTTCGGAATCAGAGGTCTCATATGCAAGTGCATCTTTGGATACAGAATAACCAGCCTGAAGTGCATAGTTTCCGTTAAGGACAATGTAAGAAGTCTCTTCTGCAACACGTGCTACCTGCTCAGCTGCAAGCTCAACGATTTCTACGTTGTATGGGTTCTCCTCAATATCGTTTACAGTTGCCTCAAGGCCAGCACCGTCTTTCAGTTTGATAATTCCGTTGTCCTGGAGAAGAAGAAGTGCTCTTGCCTCGTTTGTGGTATCGTTCGGTACTGCGATTGTGTCGCCATCTGCGATATCATCAAGGCTGGACTTTGTTCCAGGATAAATTCCAAAGGGCTCGTAGTGGATTCCGCCTGCATTTACAAGGTGAGTTCCTTTTTCCTCGTTGAAGCTGTTCAGATATGGAATGTGCTGGAAGTAGTTTGCATCGAAATCGCCGCTCTCTACAACTTCGTTTGGCTGTACATAATCATCAAATACCGTTACCTCAAGGTCGTATCCCTCTTCCTCAAGGATCGGTTTTGCTGCTTCAAGGATCTCGGAATGTGGTGTCTCGGATGCTGCTACTGTAATGGTTTTGTCATCATCTGCTGCGAAAACAACGGATGTTCCAACGGTTCCAAGTACTAATGCTCCTGTGAGTGCTGCTGCGATTAATTTTTTCATAATAAAGTTCCTCCTCTTTTTTTAAAAATATATTTAGTTTCTACATTACAATCATTTTTTGATTTATTTTCTTTTATCCAGCTTGTTGGCGATCAACATACCAATAGTCTGGAAAATCTGTACCAGTACTACCAGAAGGATAACTGTCACCAGCATAATGTCTGTCTGCCAGCGGTTGTATCCGTAACGGACTGCAATGTCTCCAAGTCCGCCTCCTCCTACAGTTCCTGCCATTGCGGAGTAACCAAGGATAGTTCCTGTTACAATGGTAGCTCCTGAGATCAGGGATGTTCTTGCTTCTACCAGCATTACCCTAAATACGATCTGAAGGTTGCTTGCTCCCATGGATCTTGCAGCCTCGATAACTCCCGGGTCTACCTCATTTAAGGAAGACTCTACCATTCGTCCGATAAAAGGGATTGCCGCAATGGTAAGGGGTACGATGGTGGCTGTGGTTCCATAGCTTTTTCCTACCAGAAATCTGGTGAATGGAATGAGCAGGATCAACAGGATCAGGAATGGGATGCTTCGGAAAATATTTGCGATCACATCCAGGATCTTATATAGTACTGCATTTGGCCGCAAGCCTTCTTTGTCGGATACTTTCAGCAGGATTCCAAGGGGCATTCCAAATACATATCCGAAGAAGGTGGAAAACAGGGTCATGTATAATGTTTCCCCTACACCTGCGATTATCATATCGGTTACTTGTTTCGTCCACATAATCAGTTCGCCTCCCCTATCTCAAGTCCACGTTCTGTAAGGAATTTCTTCATCTCCGGTACATTGGTGCTGTCGCTCATGAACTGGAGGATCATTTCTCCTTTGGCTACACCGCCTACGTTTTTGGTGTTTGCCTTCAGAATGTTTACAGGTTCGTGGAAGGTTAATATAAGGTTTGCGATTACTGGTTCGAATGCGGAGTTCTCAGAGAATACGATTCGAACGATTTCGCCGTCCTGAATTTCGGACTGGGTAAGCTTTTTGCTTTCTACGTCGTTTCCAGAGTCCTTGCTGATCAGTTCTTTGGCAACCTGTGATTTCGGGTGGCTGAAGATTTCTTCTACAAGGCCTTGTTCTTTTACTTCACCGTCTTTCATAATTGCCACATGAGTACAAATCTCACGGACAACTGACATCTGGTGGGTAATGATCACGATGGTGATTCCAAATTTCTGGTTGATGTCCTGCAAAAGTTCAAGTATGGAGGATGTGGTCTGGGGATCCAGGGCGCTTGTGGCTTCGTCGCAAAGTAAGATCTGCGGATCGGAGGCCAGGGCTCTGGCGATTGCCACTCTTTGTTTCTGTCCACCGGAGAGCTGTGCGGGATAGGCTTTCGCTCTGTCTGCCAGTCCTACGATTTCCAGAAGCTCCAGGGCTTTTGCTCTTGCTTCGGCTTTTTTCTTCCCCTGAATGTACAGTGGGAAGCAGACGTTTTCCAGTACGTTTTTCTGCATGAGCAGGTTGAAATGCTGGAAAATCATTCCTATTTTCTCTCGCTCTTTGCGGAGTTCTTTGGGGGAAAATTCGCTGAGGGATTTTCCGTCTATCAAAACTTTTCCTTCGGATGGTACTTCAAGAAAGTTCATACATCGTACCAGGGTACTTTTTCCTGCACCGGACATTCCGATGATTCCGTAGATATCTCCGGTTTCAATGGAGAGACTTACGTGGTTCAGGGCTTGTACGGAACCGTCTTTGGTTTCGAAGGTTTTGCTCACATCTTGGATTAATATTGAAGACATGTCTTTCCTCTTTCCTTTAAGTGGTGTTTCATCGTCGATATGGTTACTATAACACAATTGGAGTAAAAGTGTTAATTCATAAAAGTTAGGGCTAGTTATAGGGTAAAGCTATAGCTAAAGTGGACGCCAGCGGGGGAGGGATAAATCACGCTCGCCGTCGCAACGTTCTGGTGAGCTAATGACTAACTGCGACTAATGCGCTCGGGAGAGCCCTCTCGCATAAGTCTCCGTAAGTCATGGATCTCACCGCCACTAAGGGCGCTCCTTAAATGGCTCGCTTAGATTTATCCCTCCCCCACTGGCTGTGTACTGGATGTTGGGCAGTTGAGCGCAGCGGACGTTTGGGCGGGAAGGCGCTGCGCTGTTTCCGCCCAAACTGAAAGTGGGGGGGGTGTAGTGGGTGGTTAGGTTCAGCTTTAGTTCCAAATGGAAGTTTATGTAAGTATGTGGATTATCGTAATGCTTTGTCTTTGTATTTGGCAATTTCTTCCAGGTACTTCTGTCCTAACTTACTGATCGTGGTGCCTTTTCTTGCAAGGTAGCCGATGGTCATGACCTCGTCGGAGTCAAGCTTCACGGCGCAGTAGTCGGAGCCGTTTAGTTCTTCGCAGATGATTCCGGAGCAGAGGGTGTAGCCATTGAGGCCTACCATCAGGTTCAGGAGGGTGGCGCGGTCGTTGGCTTTGATAAGGCGTTTGTATTCGTAGGTGCTCAGGACTTCTTCGGCGAAGTAGAAGGAGTTGTAGGTGCCTTGCTCGAAGGAGAGGCAGGGGTACTCGCGAAGGTCTTCCAGGGTGATCAGGTCGCGGTCGGCAAGGGGATGGCCTTTCCACATGTAGACATAGATGCTGCATTCCAGAATTGGGTGGAATTCCAAATTGAACTCGTGGAAAAGTTTCTCAAGGACTTTGTGGTTAAAGTCGTTCAGGTAAAGGATACCGATCTCGCTTTTGAAGTCTTTTACGTCGGTGATGATGTCGTAGGTGCGGGTTTCGTGGACGGCGAATTCGTATTCGTCCATTCCGAACTGCTTCACCATTTCCACGAAAGCATTTACTGCGAAGGTGTAGTGCTGCATGGAAACACTGAATTTCTTCTTGGTATGTTCCTTGGAAACGTATTTGGATTCGATCAGCTCGTACTGCTCTACCACCTGGCGGGCGTAGCCTAAGAATTCCTCGCCTTCAGGGGTTACGGAAATTCCACGGTTGGTCCTGCGAAAAAGCTCCACTCCGATTTCCTCCTCCAGTTCACGGATTGCTGAGGACAAACTGGGCTGTGATATAAAAAGATTCCGGGCAGCTTCATTCATAGAATTGGAATTCGCCACCGTAATCGCGTAACGAAGTTGTGCCAGAGTCATATGGATTCCTCTTTTCTGTATTGTTCTATTTTACAGGTATGCACCTGTGTTTTCTTATCATAATTAATTCCGACTAACAGCAAGTTTCCCTTGTATTCTTCCAGACTGCGACAGTATTCTTTCTCCTTAATTTGCTGGATTGCACCTTCTGCGTTTTTATCCCATTTTAATTCAACTACCAATGCTGGTTTATCTAAGAAGCGCTTTCTTGGAACATAAACAATATCTGCAAAGCCTTTTCCCCCTGAGAGTTCCTGGTGTACTGTGTAAAAATTACGTGCTGCATAAAGTGCAAGCGAAATGGTATAGCTAAGCGCATTTTCGTCATTATATTGGAGATGAGATGTTTCAAAGTGCGCCTGCCTAATGCCCTCTGCGACCTGCTCTTCTCTTCCCTGCCATATGGCTTGCAATGTATCTGCTGAATTTTTTAATGCTTTAGAAACTTCACCCCAATCAGACACAGCAATAGCGCTTACATATTCGGAACGAATCTCCTCATTTGGAATAAAAACTGTTTTATCTGCATAACGATACCCCAGATAGCCCAAGTGAATCAACAGTGTAAGTACATCATCCTCTGTTCTGAAAGTTGTCATATCATTTGTAAAGCTTCTGGTGTTCACTGGTACTGTTTCTCCGGCAATCATACTTAATATATCATCCCGGAGTCCTTCAAAATTCATATCAATATAAATCTGCAATGCCTCAAAAGTCTCTGTCTGATTCCAATAATTTCCCAGTTTTCCAAGGCGCATGCAGCTCACAACCGACTTCGGGCTGTATACAGATTCTACTTCTTCAAAAGAATAACCATCATACCAGTTTTTGATCTCATTAATATCCATCTGATACTTCTGGCAAAGTGCTTCTACTTCTTTTTCTGTAAAACCTACATATTCAGCCAAGGGGCCCGGATCAATCATTGAAAATTCATCGAACATATTCAGTGCACTGTGGGTTCCGTATTTCTTTATTGGCAAAATTCCCGTCATATAGGCAAGATAAATGTATTCTTTATCCTTAAGCAGATCACGCAGAAAATCAAGGTAAATCTCCTGCGCAGCCTTATCATGTTTGAACTCCCGGAAAATACAATCCCACTCGTCAATAATAACTATAAAAGGGCACTCACTTTCTGCAAAAATATCCTGCATAGTTTCCGCCAGATCATTTTCGTCATATAATTCCACATCAGGGTACTGTTTCTTCAATTCGCGGATTACTTTGCCTTCTACTCTCTCCAACAATTCCTTCACATTTGAACTTCTGCTCAAAAATTCCTGCATGTTCAGAAAAATGGTATCGTATTTATTCAAATGTTCCTCAAAGCTTTCATCCTTGGCAATTTCCAAACCGGAAAAGAGTTCTCTGGAATCACAGCCCTTACTGTAATAAGCCGTAAGCATATCTGCTGCCATAGACTTTCCAAAACGCCTTGGTCTGCTGACACATACACAGGACTGCAGCGTATCGACAATACTATTTGTATATTTTATTAATCCTGTTTTATCCACGTAAATATCCGAATTCACCGCTCTTTTGAATTTATTATTCCCCGGATTCAGGTAGATTCCCATAAGACAGCCGTCCTTTCTGCGATTTTGCGTTACCAATAAACAATAACAATTTTCTTCTATATTAACACAGCACTGCGATTTATTCCACTGAGGATTTTTGCCAGTCTTTAATACGAAAAAAGGGTGTATGACTAAAAAAGCCAAACACCACATTTCTATAGCCCGAGAATGGTACACAGCCTGACACCTTTTTGAAAAAAACTTTCAGCCGCATCCCTCCTCTTATTCTGTATAACTATTCCCATTCTCATCCGTCCAGGTTCCGTCGCCGTTGTCAATATAACCAGTACCATTATCATCCATATAGTAATAATCTCCATTAGTTGTTTCTGTAACTGTCACACCGTTTCCATTGGCATCTTGTAATACATGCTGTACTGGCTATGGTATTCCCTGCCGCGCCACCTGTAGTATTACCTGCTGTGCTATTTGCGGTATTACCTGCTGCACCACTTGCAGTATTACCTGCCGTACCAATGGAACTTACAGTATTTGATCCCTTCGTGGATGAAGAAGCCTTTTTATTTGAAGATACTATATTTGCAGCAGAATCAGAGGCAGAATTTCCGGTATTTTCTAAAGTTCCAGCTGAACAACCACTTAATGTCACCGCCGCCATAAGTGCTATCATTTTAACCAGTTTCATTTTCATAGTAAAATCCCCTTTCATTTTCTACTTTTGTAGAAGTTGGTTATATACTACATCTGTAGAAATTAAATGTCAATCACTTTTTCTACAATCGTAGAATTATTTAGGTTTTACTTCTGATATTCTTAATTCCAGATTACGCCCCAAAATCATTCCCACAATTTGCATGCCCCCATTATGAAACCCTCATCCAGGCAAAAACAGGAAGGATGCAACTCGCCAAGAATTGCATCCTTCCTGTTTTAAAACTATTTGTTTTACAACTATTTCTTTTACAACAAGCCTTTTATATTTCATATTCGGCAAAAAAATTTTATCACAACCAAGAATATTACTCAAACTCTTCCTCGGATTCCTCACTGCTCTCCCCGCCCATCCGCACACGGATTCCGTTGATCTCTACGTCTTCCATAGGAATCACCAGACACTTGCGGCCGTCAATGATCCTGGTCTCCACCAGTTCCACTTTATCTGGTTCAACATGGATCACTACATCCGGAGTTTTGATCTCGAATTTACGGGTATTGGTAATATTAGAGGCTACCATGGTGGCTTTTTCACCGGCTACAGCCTCATACTGGTTATCAAAAGTTTCCAGTTTCTCGTCTTCTACACCGCAGTCCTCAAAGAGACGTTTCACCTCAGACTGAGTGAGCACAACCGGGTCTGGGGAATCTTTCTGTGCTTCAATGATCTCGTTCAATTTCTCATGGATTCCAATAACGGTGTCATACTGGCAGTCGTCACCAAGGGTTTCCTCCACCAGCATGTTGAAAGAATCACGCTGTCCGCCTGCGGAAAGCGGTGCTGTACATCCAAACACTTCGTCCACGAAAATGTCATGAAGCTGCTCTGCATTCTTAGAATAGTAGAGCATGCCGTGGATGTCTGTGCTTCTGTCATTAAATAACGGGAAAAGGAAGCCGTTCTCTGGCATTTCCACGATCCAGTCACGGATACGGTCCTGGATCAAATTTGCCTCCGCATTGTAGCAAAGACCTGCTTTAGACAGCTTCACTGGACAGATACTGCAAAGAAGGTGCTCATAAATCTCTTCAGAAGCATCATCCATATCGATTCCATCTGAAGTTCTTCCCGGGATATCGTACACAGCGTGTACCAGGATTATGTAGTAATTTTCCGGATAATCGTAATTTTCAATAATTTTGTCATAAAAGCTCTCGATTAAAGCGTCATCCTTCAGTTTACTGGCGCGGAGCTTCATGAGAAATTCGTGTTTGCCGCCCTCTTTTTCCTCTGCCAGTGGGAATTCCATATTCATCAGGTTCTTTCCAAGAGTACCAGAAAGGGTTTTCTTGAATATTTCAAAATATTTGAACATTTCTTCCTCCGAAAGGGAAAGGAATGCTTCTTTCAGTTCTGTTTTTTTATTCTTTTCAGCATCCACATAGCATCCACAAATTCTGGTAATGTTGCAGTTGGCTGGTGTCAGCTGTTTCTTGATTTCAGAAATTTCTTTTTTGTTCATTTATATATGTCCTCCAGTATTCCAGAAAATATGTTTTCAAAACCGATATCCCATCTCTGATATGAATTTGAGTCTGTTGCCTTGCTCTCCATTCATAAAGATTCTCTGAAAGTATTATCAGCTCTATGATTTCAGCTTTTTTATTTTAGCTTAACACTCCAGAAAATTTCAAGACTTACTTACAGAAACAATAAATCATGATTAATGGTCGTATAAAATAACTCCTTAAACTTCTCCATATCCCGTGTCTGTCCCAGCGCCCACATCATTTTCGTCACAGACGCCTCCAGCGTCATATCATAAGACTCCAGCACCGGGAACCGTTCCTTGATGACTTTTCCAACCTGGTAAACTTCCATGTCACTTCCCTCATGGGTAACCTGGGTCGCCATACACACAGGCTTGCCAGCTTCAATCCAATGCGCGATCGCATCTATAAAATTATCATTTTCGTAATGAGGCAGACCGCCTACACCGAAGGATTCAATGATCAGTCCGGAATAAGATGGAAAAAGAGCATCCAATACTTTCCCGTCAATCCCTGGAATCAGTTTGAGCAGAAAAATCTTCTGATTCATCTCATGATAAAACACCAGTGGCTTGGTGGACTGGTCTTTGTCATCAATATAAAAAATGATCTTCTGATCGTGAATGGATGCAATATCCGGATAATTAATGCTGGAAAAGGCATTGTAGCTTTTGGAAAATTCCTTCTTTGCTCTGGTTCCTGCGATCACTTTTCCCCCAAACACAATGGAAATTCCATGAGCGCGGTCGTGAGAGGCAAAGCGGAGACTGTCCAGAAGATTGGAACGTGCATCTGTAATTGCCAGATCAATAGGTTTCTGTGCACCGGTAATCACGATAGGTCTGCGGTTATTTTGGATCAGATAAGACAAAGCAGCAGCCGTATATGCCATAGTGTCCGTTCCATGGCAAAGCACAAAGCCATCATAAAATTCATATTTGGATTCGATCAGTCTGGCCAGCTTCAGCCAATGGTCTGCGCACACATTGGTACTGTCCAGGGCAAAAGGCTGAACGGTATCAATGGTGCAGAATTCCCGGGCTTCAGGAATATATTCCAACAGCTCATCTGCAGAAATCTGCGGTGCCAGCCCCTCTGCTGTATATTTGGAAGCAATGGTCCCCCCGGTTGCAATAAGAAGTATCTTTTTCATGTTGTCCCCCTGTGTAATTGTTATCCACATGTTCAATCTGCTGTACCTGCATTTTCTCAAACCTTACTTTGTAGCGAAAAGCTTTTTTTCATAAGTATTTTACTTTGTATAGACAAAGGGCCCGCCCGAATCACCCCAGGCAGGCTCTTTTATCATTTTCTCCACTTTATATAATCTCAATTCTTTCAGAAAACATTTTGCAATACATACGATATAACAAGTTTCGGTCTTTATCTCACTTTTAGTTCTCCTCAGTTGTCTCTTCTGCAGTATCCTCTGCGTTCTCCTCAGAATCAGCGCTCTCGCTGCTGTCCTCGGCCTTGCTGTCTGCACTGTTCGCTTCTGCAGTCTCGTCTGTACTGTCAGCGCTGTCTGTAGTATCAGCTTCCTCTGCGCTGTCGCTCTTTGCAGCATCTGTCTCAGCAGTATCAGCATCATCGCTTTCATCTGCTGCCTCGGCATCCTCAGAAGCAGTATCCTCAGTAGCATCTGTTGTATCTGCTGCTGCATCTTCACTTGTATCCGCTGTAGTCTCTTTAATTGTGAAACTGTGCTCATCTGTAATTGTCAAAGTAGAAAGCACCTTATCATTTACAGTAATATCAGCATCATCCAGCCATTTCTGAGTTGTCTCGGAGTAGTATTCGCTGCGCTTGGTGTTCTCAAGGGACTCTTTCTTGGAAGCGGTTGCATCCTCGTCATTTACTTTGTCCATCCGAAGCACGTATACGCTGCTATCAGTCTCAACCAGCTCGCCGTAAACTTCGCCGTCCTTCAGAGTTCTCAGCGCTTCTACAACAGCGTCATCATAAGAATTGGAAATATCCTCATCATCACTGTCATTTGTGAAAATAGTTCCGGTCAGTCCGCTGTAAGTATCATCAACAGCCTTGGCTGTCTCGCCCATGTCTGCTGTCGGATCCTCTTTCATCTTATCCAGGATCTCCTGTGCCTGCTCCTTGCGGGTAGCAATATCATCATCGGTAAGGTCATCTCCACTGATGGAAATACTTACATAGCTGAAAGAAGACTGCTGTGCCTCCTCATCCGTTATGTTAACCTCAGCCTCATTGCGGATCGGATCGTAAATTCTCTGACGGTAAGTCTCAAGCTCCAGAAGAGTCTTAACCTGGTCTTCGGAAACAGCAAGCTCCTTCAGAGTGTCCTCGTCATTGTCCTGCATAAACTGTGCTGCTGCATCTGCAATAGCAGTCTCATCATCAGAAGTAACCTCAACACCGTAATCAGCTGCCTTCTCCTTCATGATGTACATCAGCTCAACCTGCTCCAGGAACTGTCCTACAGCCTGCTCACCGTATGTAGTACCAGCATCCTCATCTACTACCTGGCTCCAGATATTTCCTGCACTTCCCATAAAGCTCTTATACATAGCAACCGTCTGTGCCTGTGACTCACGTGCATACAGACTTACAACACCCATAGGAATGTCTGTGCCATCTACAGTTGCAACGGTCTTCTCTCCATCTATAGACTTACTTCCACATCCGGAAAGCATTCCAATTGCCATTACGCCACTTAATGCCACTACGGTTGTGTTCTTCACGATTTTCTTCATATTGATCACCAATTACCCTTTCACTGATGTGCCGCTTAGTCACCACGCACAGCCAGCATGATTTCCCAATGCGGACACGCTAATAAGAGTATAAAACTTTTTTCCCATGAGGGCAAGTAGAAAGGGGAAAATCTGATAGAATTCACACAATTTTCGCGAATTTCCATCGGATCTTCCCCACCCAGAGACTACTTTAAATCAAAATATCCGAAAGCATTCAACAGCCCAGCCGTCTACTACTTTTCGCTCTTTCCTTCCTCTTCCACCAATTCCATCAGTTCCTTTGCAAACACCGTCAGCGCCTGCACAATATCCCCCACTGGTGCAAACAGGAACTTCGGCTCTTTATCCGGTTTAAACTGCAGCTGTCTGCGGTACTTGGCAACCAGCGGCGGAATTCCTTCCGGGTTCAGATGTGCATTTTTGTAAAGGGTGATCCTGATCTCACGCTGCATCTGCTTGATTTCCGTAATGTAGCCCTGATGTGCCAGTGCTTTCAGTCTTGCAATAGCTAGCAGATTCAGCACTGCTTTCGGCGGCTCCCCAAACCGGTCGATCAGTTCTTCCAGCATATCATCATACTCCTGCTGGGACTCAATCCCTGCAATGCGCTTATAAATATCCAGCTTCTGGAATTCATTGCTGATGTAGGTATCCGGAATAAAAGCATCCATATTCAGATCAATGGTAGTCTCGAAGTCCTCCATAGTATGGATTCCCTTTGCTTCCTTGACCGCCTCACTGAGCATTTTGCAATAAAGGTCATAGCCCACTGCGTTCATATGACCATGCTGCTGTGCTCCCAGCAGATTTCCCGCGCCACGAAGCTCCAGGTCACGCATGGCGATCTTGAATCCACTTCCCAAATCTGTAAACTCACGGATAGCAGAAAGTCGTTTTTCCGCCACCTCCCGAAGCATGGTGTTCCTTCGGTACATCAGAAACGCATACGCCGTCCTGTTGGAACGTCCGATCCTGCCTCGCAGCTGATAAAGCTGGGAAAGTCCGTACTTGTCAGAATCATGGATGATCATGGTATTTACATTGGAAATATCCAGTCCTGTCTCGATAATAGTAGTGGAAACCAGCACATCAATGTCCCCATTGATAAAATCGTACATAACCCGTTCCAGTTCTCTCTCGCTCATCTGTCCATGGGCAAAATCCACCCTTGCGTCCGGCACCAGTTTGGAAATCCGCAGGGCAACCTCATCAATATCTGTAACCCGGTTATAAACATAATAAACCTGGCCGCCTCTTCGCAGCTCTCTTCCGATAGCTTCCCTGACAGTCTCCTCATCATACTCCATTACATAAGTCTGGATCGGCATACGATCCATAGGCGGCTCCTCCAGCACACTCATGTCACGGATTCCGATCATACTCATATGAAGGGTTCGTGGAATGGGAGTCGCAGTCAGAGTCAGAACATCAATATCCTTTTTCAGCTGCTTGATTTTCTCCTTATGGGTAACACCGAAACGCTGTTCCTCGTCAACGATCAGAAGCCCCAGATTCTTATACTCCACATCCTTAGAAAGAACTCTGTGAGTACCGATCACAACGTCTACCTGTCCTTTTTTCAGATCCTGCAAAGTCTTTTTCTGCTGGGCAGGTGTACGGAATCGGCAAAGCAGATCCACGCGCACCGGAAACTCCTTCATTCTCTGGACAAAGGTGTTGTACACCTGCTGCGCCAGAATGGTAGTTGGGGCAAGGTAAACAACCTGCCGGCTCTCCTGCACCTCTTTAAACGCTGCGCGAAGAGCAACCTCCGTCTTACCATATCCAACATCTCCGCACACCAGACGATCCATGATCTTGGTGCTCTCCATATCCCGCTTGGTATCCTCAATGGCGTTCAGCTGATCCTCTGTCTCCTCATATGGGAACATTTCCTCAAATTCCTTTTGCCACACTGTATCCGGGCCACACACATACCCCTCTTTTTCCTGACGCACAGCGTAAAGCTCCACCAGCTCTTTGGCGATATTTTTGACAGCGCCCTTTACCTTGGACTTCGTGCGATTCCACTCCTGGGTTCCCAGCTTGTTCAGCTTCGGTGCCCTGGCTGTATCTGCGCCGGAATATTTCTGCAGCGCATCCAGCTGCGTCGCCAGAATATACAGATTGCTTCCGTCACGGTATTCAATCTTGATATAGTCTTTTAAGACCTTATCTACTTCAACTTTTTCAATTCCACGGTAAATTCCCAGTCCATGCTTTTCATGGACCACATAATCCCCGATAGACAGCTCTGCAAAATCCTGGATCCGCTTGCCGTTGTAGACTTTTTTCTTTTTCTTTTTTTTCTGCTCCTGACCGAAAATATCGGACTCTGTGATCACCGCAAATTTGATCAGTGGATACTCAAAGCCTTTCCGGGCGTGTCCATAGAGGACCATAATTTCCCCTGGATTGATCACACGGTCATAATCTGAACCGTAAAAAGCATTCAGCTCATGCTCCTGCAAATCCTTCGCCAGACGCTCCGCCCTTGTCCTGGAACCGGAAAGCAAGGCAATCTGGTAGCCTTTTTTCTTATACTTTTTCAGATCCTCCACCAGAAGCTCAAAGCTGCTGTTATAAGAAGTTACACTCTGCACCGTCAGATTGTATTTCTCCGAGGCAAAATTCCACTCCACGCCTCTTGGCTCCAATGCCGACAACGACACTGCACGAAGTTTATTCAGTTCTTTCTGAACCTTGGAAAATTCACAAAGCCACTGAACCGGAAGGTTCTTTTCCCCTTTTTCTTCGCGATGTGTGCGGCTGGCGGCATACTCTTCCTCCACGCCCAGTCCGTTTTCCAGAATACGGTTGGGTTCATCCAGAAACAGAAGCATTTTTTCTTTGGGAAAATAATCCACAAAAGATACCATCTTTTTGCCATCATTCCACTCCACAGCCGGATAAATGGCAATCTCATCCAGATTTTCCAGAGAGCGCTGACTCTCTGCGTCAAAGCTTCGGATAGAATCCACTTCATCTCCCCACAGCTCAATTCTCCATGGATTATCTTCTGTAAGGGAATAAATATCTACTATACCACCGCGCACAGAAAACTGTCCCGGCATTTCCACCTGTCCTACGCGTTCATATCCAAGCTGCACAAGGGTATTTTTCAGTACATCCATGTTGATCACGCTGTCAGAATAGAAATGAAGCACCTTTTTCCCGATTTCTTCCAGGGGCATCAGATAGTCCATACAGCCGTCAATGCTGGTAACCACAGTCAGTTCCTTCTGCTCCAGAAGTGCCTTTACCACACACATTCTCTGGCGGATCAACAGATTTCCCTGAATATCTGCCTGGAAAAAGAGAAGATCCTTCGCCGGGTAAAACATGGTATTTTTGTCATAAAAGCGCAAGTCCTCGAAGATTTCCTTAGCCTGGCGCTCATCTCCTGCGATCACAAGGCGCATAGGTGTTTTGCCGGAAAGCCCATGGATCAGATGTGCCTTCTGGGATTCCAGGCAGCCTGTGATCTGCACAATGCCCTGATTTTTCTCAAGGCTTTTCTCTATTTCTTCAAATTCTGCCATCCCCTTCAGGGGCTGGGTAAATGAAAGCATGGCTTTCCTCCTTTTCTCAAAAGCCGCACCTCAGAGCCCACCCAAAACATGAAACCATTCCTGCAAGCTATCTGCACGTCATAATTTTCACAAAGCTTTTGGGGGACGCTCCAGGGGCAAAAGAAGCCCAGCTTGTTGCTGGACTTCCTTTGTTACTCAGTAACCCTCTTTCGGTTGTATTCATTCATCGCCGCATCCGGACCATCTGTTATGATTTTTTCTACAGCGTCTGCTGCAAACTCAATTGCTTCATCCACGAGCTTGCGGTCCCCGGATGAAAAACGGCCAAGCACATGGTCTGCCAGATCCCATCCTTTTGGTTTGGCTCCTACACCAATTTTTACACGCATGAATTTCTGTGTGCCAAGTCTGCCAATAATGTCCTTCAGACCATTATGGCCGCCTGCACTGCCCTGCTTCCGGATACGAAGCTGTCCCGGCTCCAGATCAATATCGTCCTGAATAATGATCAGCTCACTCTCCGGATCGATTTTGAAATAAGCAGCCATCTCCTGTACCGGACCACCGCTTAAATTCATAAAGGACAAAGGTTTCATAAAGATTACCTTCTCTCCTCCGATGAATCCGGAACCGTACATAGCATTAAATTTTACGCCGCCCTGCGGAATCTTATGACGTTCCACAAGCACGTCGATCGTATCAAAACCCATATTGTGGCGGGTCGCCTCATACTGCTTCCCGGGGTTTCCCAGTCCAACAACTAAATACATAATCTTATTTTCCTTATTCTACTACGAAAGTCCTCCACAGCAATTCCAAAGCTCTGGTCAGCCACAGCCCCGTAATCACTGCCGCAACCTGCTTAGCCAATAGCATAAAACAGATGACTTTCATTTATTATCGAATGATATGAGTGTCAAAAGGTCTTTTGACACTCATTTGATACCCGGATTGCTACGCAGCTACGCTGCTCCCGCAATCCTCCAAATATTCGAAATCCGCTGATTTACTGCGTAAATCGCTACTTTCTCATATTTGGCGTGTCCCAAGTTCAAAAGCCTTATCGTGCAAGCACGAACAGCTTTTTGACCTTTTGACACTGGTATCATCAAATTAGTTGAAATAAACCATCTCATCAGCCAGAGGTTCGCACGGGGTCACATTCTCTGCATAAAGAACAATTCCCTCGCCCTGGTACTCAGAACGGTTTTCAAAGGCAACCTTGGCAGTCACCTCAACCCACTCGCCGGGCTTCAGCTTCGGTGCATATGCACTCTTACAGATATATCCCAGGAATGAAGTATCATCTGCACAGCAGGTCATGGCAGTACGTCCCGGAATGAAGAACTTGCTGCCCATACCTCTCGGACGTCTTGCACGAGCCTTAAAGCGAAGAGTTTTTCCCACATAGCGATCCGGATGATCCATAGCATCTACAAACCAGATTCCGTAATCTTCAGGCGGAATATCTACAATCTCTGCATCCAGGTCAAATGGCATCTGATCTGCGAAAATATCCGTCATCTCGCCTTCTTCGTCCTCAAAAATAACCTCTGCACTTGGGTTTACAACCTTAATGCTTCTGCGGAAGTTTGCAAGAGGATATTCTTTCTTGCTGCGGTTAAACACAACCATATCCGCATTACGAACCATATCCATAAAAATGGATTTCATATTCTGCATATATACCTGGAATGTGCTTGCATCTACACAGGTAATGTGCTGTTCAATTCCCCAGCCTGCCGGGAGCTTCATCTCCTCAAATTTGCTTACCAGCCACATTCCATTATATTCCATAACCACACGCTCCGGCTGATGGATAATATCCAGTGCCTGAAGGCGCTCCGGTGTAAAATCTTCTTCTTTCTCAATAACCTCAACTACAACATTATCTTTTGCAAGAGCCTCTTCATCGTACTCTTCCTCTCCCTCTTCGCAGAGAATGAGAAGTGTCTTTCCCTCTGTACGGAAGTAATCCTGCTGGAGGGTAAAGCTAAGGAAAGAGGTCTTGCCGCTTTCCAGGAAGCCGGTTATGAGATAAATCGGTACTGTAATTTCATCCATTTACAGAAACCTCCCTGTATTTTTCTTAATTAAAAGCAGTACGTTCGCATATATCGCTTATAAACAGCAACAAATAAGCTTACCAAAAGTCTTTTATCCCGTTTATATGTCAATCATTAAGCTACGCCGAACAGCTTGACCAGTTTCTCTTCATTTAACTTGGAACCAATTACGCAAAGACGTCCGGTGTACTCCGGTGAACCTTCACGGATCTCAGTTTCTTCCGGAACCATATCGAAGTAGATCCATGTTCCGTCCTCTGCCGGAAGCATTCCCTTAGCACGAAGGATCACGCCATACTCTTCAGAAGCGGAAAGGCTCTCCAGCATTTTCTCAAGCCCTTCTCTTGTAAACTTCTTAATAGTCTCACGTCCCCAGCTGGTAAATACTTCGTCTGCGTGATGATGGTGATGATCATGATGATGTCCGCAGCCACATTCGTCATCATGGTCGTGATGATGATGCTCGTGATCGTGGTCATGTCCGCAACCGCACTCATCATCATGGGCATGATGATGATGCTCATGCTCCTCTTTCAGCAGCTCATCCGCCAGAGATACCGGATGCTCCATAACCTCCAGGATTTTCTTTCCATCCAGCTTCTCAATCGGAGTGGTAATAATAGCTGCCTTCTCATTGATAGAACGAAGAAGCTCCATAGACTCCATTGCTTTCTTCTCGTCTACAATATCGGTACGGCTCATGATAATCGCGCCTGCATACTGAACCTGATTGTCAAAGAACTCGCCGAAGTTTCTCATATACATTTTGCATTTCTTGGCATCAACAACTGTAGTGTAGCTGTTCAGCTGAATATCAACATCCTCTTCCACACCCTGTACAGCCTTGATAACGTCGGAAAGCTTACCAACACCTGATGGCTCGATCAGGATACGGTCCGGATGATACTTCTCTACAACTTCCTTCAGGGAAGCACCAAAATCTCCAACCAGAGAACAGCAGATACATCCGGAGTTCATCTCACGGATCTCGATTCCGGCATCTTTCAGGAATCCCCCGTCAATACCAATCTCACCGAACTCATTCTCGATCAAAACTACCTGCTCACCTTCAAATGCTTCTTTCAGCAGTTTCTTAATAAGAGTTGTCTTACCAGCTCCAAGGAAACCGGAGATAATGTCAATCTTTACCATTTTGTATTCCCCTTTCTATTATGCCAGAAAAAGGGGACATGACCAAGTCACATCCCCTAATATATTTATCCCAATTTCACAGTTTTATGCAAATCAGCCGTTGATCATGAAGTGCATAAGCTTATCAATGTCTTCTTTCTCATATGCAACGATCTCAAGCTCCGGAATCTCACCGTTAGAGAAGATGTTTGCAAGAGATACATACTGTGATAATTTAGATTTCAGGTTCAGTCTGTCACCTTCGCCAGTTACAAGCTCTACTTTACCAGCGCAGCTGTCTACTACATCAAAAAATTTCTGAATGTCTTTAATATTAGATACCTTCATGTCAATATTCTCCTTTCAACATGTACAACTTTTTCCATTTCTTTTTGTTCGGGCTCATTATATCTCAACTTTTTCCAAATAGCAACAGGTTTTTCACCTTCTGGGAAAAAATCCCCAACAGTCACAAACAAAACCCGAATTTGCCCCATTCTTTGGGTATTTTTAATACTAAATTATCACAGCAATCTGAAAATTGTCTGTGAGAATTGTTCCTTGCGGAATTTGGCAGCTTCTAATACTGGAACACAGCAACCCCGTAAGCTGGCAGCGGATAAGCAAAGGAGAACGGACGATTGTCACAATCCTGCTTTTCTGCCTTAAATACCTTCTTCGCAGTCTGTCCGTTTTCATCCAGAACCAGTGTGTATTGTTTCTTCTTCGGCACACCAACACGGTAATCCGGACGTTCTACAGGAGTGAAATTGCATACTACCAGAAGGTTATTTCTTTTTGTAGGGGATTTCCTTACGAAGCTGTAAATACTTCTGTCCCCGTCATCTGCATTGATCCACTCAAAGCCAGACGGATCCGTATCCGTTCCATAGAGCGCAGGATATTTGCGATACATCTTCAGCAATGTCTGCACAAAATCCTTCAAATCCCGATGCTTCTCTTCCCCAAGAAGGAACCAGTCGAGTTCTCTCTCCTCGCTCCACTCTCGAAGTTGACCGAATTCCTGCCCCATAAATAAAAGCTTCTTGCCCGGATGGCAGAACATAAATGTATAAGCAGCCTTCAGATTCTTAAACTTATCATCTAGCTCACCTGGCATTTTCTCCAGCATAGACTTCTTCAGATGAACCACCTCATCATGGGAGATTACTAACACATATTTCTCACTGTAAGCATATGTCATGGAGAAAGTCATCTTATTATGGTTAAACTTACGGAAATAGGGGTCCAGCTTCATATATTCCAGGAAGTCATTCATCCAGCCCATGTTCCATTTCAGGGAAAATCCAAGGCCGTCATCCTCTGCCTTACCTGTAACCTTCGGCCATGCGGTAGACTCCTCTGCAATCATCACAGTACCATGGTTTCTTCCAAGAACCACTGTATTCAGATGCTTAAAAAACTCAATTGCTTCCAGATTCTGATTTCCGCCATATTTATTGGCTACCCACTGACCATCATTCTTTCCATAATCCAGATACAGCATGGATGCAACGGCATCCACACGAAGACCGTCCACATGACACTCCTCGATCCAGAACAGAGCATTTGCGATCAGGAAGTTCTTTACCTCCGGTCTGCCATAATTGTAGATCTTGGTTCCCCAGTCCGGATGCTCTCCCTGTCTGGGATCTGCATGCTCATAAACTGCAGTTCCGTCAAAATTCGCCAGTCCATGGGCATCCTTGGGAAAATGTGCCGGCACCCAGTCCAGAATAACCCCGATTTTCTGTCTGTGAAGATAATCTACCAGATATTTGAAATCCTGGGGTGTTCCATAGCGGGAAGTAGGCGCATAATAACCGGTGACCTGATATCCCCAGGAACCGTCAAAGGGATGCTCTGCAATCCCCATCAGCTCCACATGTGTATAGCCCATATCCTTCACATACTGGGCAAGCTTCACCGCCAGTTCCCTGTAATTGAAAAAGCCTTTCTCATTCTCCTCTGTAGACGGATGCTTCATCCAGGAGCCAGGATGTACCTCATAGATCGCCATGGCATCCTTAGTCTCGTCAAATTTCTGACGATTCTTCATCCAGGTGGTATCTTTCCATTTGTAATCCCCGATATCCGTGATTCTGGATGCCGTTCCCGGTCTTAATTCTGCCTCATTTGCATAAGGGTCAGCTTTATAAATATGCTCCCCGTTCATTCCTACAATAAAAAACTTATACAGCTGTCCAATCTTCGCTCCAGGGACAAATGTCTCAAATACACCGATCGGACCTGCCTTTTTCATTGGAGCAGCCTGTTCATTCCAGTCATTAAACTCTCCAATTACAGAAACAGCTTGCGCATTAGGTGCCCATACTGCAAAATAAACACCTTCTTTTTTCCCTTGTTTCACAGGATGTGCGCCAAGCTTTCTGTAAACATCATAATGGGTTCCCTGACCAAAGAGATACTGGTCAAGCTCTGTAAACTGTAATTTCTCTCCCATCAGAAAGTTACCTCCCTAAACTTTCAAATTCTTATGCACATTATAGCATACTCTTTTCCTCCATGCCACCAAAACCTTGTCTATTATTCATAAAAAATCTACATCAAAATTCATTTTTACTGTAAAAAAATACGCCTGTACTTTGACATTTTTCTCATAAGTACAAGCGTATACTATCATTCACACTATACAGCATCTGCGATTTCCGGAAGTCCCGAAGCTTAACACATATGCCAGACAGGCTCTAGAACCTCTTATTTTCTCCGTTATTCGCCTGAGTCGCTGCTAAAATCCCCTTCGCTATCCTCACTGCCGTCTGTGTATCCGTCACTTTCACTGCCGTCGCTTCCATCACCGGAACCATCACTGAAGTCGCTCTCATCTCCATTACTGCTGTCATCTGAACTGCCATCAGAAGTTCCATCTGTGGAAGAGTCCTCAGAAGAGCCATTTCCATTATATCCAGGCACATAACCTGCATCAAGGGCGCTCTGCCAGAACTCTGCATATTTTGCCGTCTGAAGGGTAACATTCTTCGCCGCTGCCATCTCACTTACCGTTACCAGTTTATATCCCTGTGCAATAAGATCTGGAATCAGTCTGAGTGCCGCATCAACAGAAGGACCATGAATATCATGCATCAGAATAACGGCTCCGTCTCCCAGATTGCTGTCATTCATAATGCCATTGTAATCCAGATCTGCATCCAGATATTTCCAGTCCAGACTGTCAATAGACCACAAAATAAAAGGTTTCCCAACTGCCGAAATAATTTCGTCATTGCAGTCTCCATAAGGCGGACGAATCACCGTGGACTCCTGTCCACAGGCATCAATCAATGCCTGATCGGTATCGCCGAATTCCTTTATAACATCATCAATACTCAGATTCAGCATATCCTGATGATCCCAGGAATGGTTTCCGATCTCACAGCCAAGTTCCACCATTCTCTTCACTTCGTCCGGATACTGTCCAACCAGCTGTCCCAACATAAAGAAGGTAGCATGTGCATTGTTCTCCTCCAGACAGTCCAGAAGCTTGTCTGTATACTGTCCCGGACCATCATCAAAGGTAAGTGCGATCAAAGGGCGTTTCTTCTCAGCATTGTAAGAACCATCCTCATTAAAATAATAATCGTTTACCCCCTTGGTCACCCAGCCGGTCTGCATGTATCCATTGGAATCAAATGCATATTTCACTCCGTCAATCTCTGCAAAACCATTGGTATAATATGTACCATCTGCATTCTGATACCAGCGTCCGCTGGAATCCTCATGCCAGCCTGGAGTCAGTGAAGAAACCTTGGTCACATCGCTCTGTCCTTTCAGGGGCTGTCTCAGAGCATCTGTAGAATTGGAATCCGCATTCGAAGCAGCTCCGTCACCTGCATCCGCCTGCACGCTCTGTGATTTTCCAGTACTCTTTCCTCCCACACGACTTACGATTGGAAAAATCACTCCTCTTATTACAAAAATCACAGCCAGCACCATTGCCACAACATAGGTAACCAGCTTAATGATCTTCCTTCGTCTTATCTGGCGCTGTTTCCTGCGCATTCTTTCGCGCAAAACCCTTCTATCCATTCATATTCCCTCTTTATCTCTCGTTACATAGTGGAAAAAATTTTCCGCAAAAAAGTTCTGTCATAGCACTTCTCTCAGCTCCAGATCATCTGTTACAAGAAGAATATCCGCTTTCTTTCCAACAGAAAGGGAACCAACTTCATCATAAATACCAATACTCTTTGCCGGATTTCGTGTTGCTGCAAAAATCGCTTCTTCAAGGGGAACACCAAAAGAAACAGCCTTGCGCATACAATCATACAGGTTCGTAGCAGAACCGGCAATCGTACCGTCCTTCAAAGTTGCCTTACAGTCCTTCATCGTTACTTCCTGTCCACCCAGCTGGTAGGTTCCGTTCTCCATTCCAGTAGCCATCATAGAGTCACTGATCAGTACAATCCTCTCTGGTCCAAACATCTTAAATGTAGCGCGGATCACAGCGGGATGAATGTGAATGCCATCACAGATCATCTCTGCCATACACTGCCCATCATCACAGGCAGCTCCGATCAGTCCTGGTTCTCTGTGCGCCAGTGGCTGCATGGCATTATAAAGATGTGTCACATGGTGTGCACCTCTTCTCATGGCCTCCGCTGCTGTATCGTAATCAGCTGCTGTATGACCAAGGGAAATGCACACCTCATTATGTACCTCATCAATGAATTCCATAGCACCATCCACATTCGGTGCCAGAGTTACCAGCTTCACCATATTTCCGGAATATTCATTCAGTTCACGGAAAAATCCGGCATCCGGTTTGCGGATATAGCCCTCCACATGGGCGCCTTTTTTCTTCGCATCCAGAAACGGTCCTTCCATATTGATTCCCCGGACAGCAGCTCCGTCTTTCATTTCTCCCACGGTCTTAATAGTAGCAAAAATTTCCTTCAGTTCTTCTGCCGGCAATGTCATGGAAGTAGGACAATAGGAAGTAATTCCGTGGCTCTTTTCGTATTTCAGAATAATCTTAAGTCCCTCCGGATCAGCATCAGAAAAATCATGTCCAAATGCACCGTGACTGTGAATATCCACCAGTCCCGGGATTACCCTGAGCCCAGCCGCGTCTACAGTCGTCTTGTCCGTAACCTCATCCTCAGAAGCCACGATTCTATGATTCTCCACATACAGATCCTGTAATCTGAAGCTTCCATCCTCCTGAAAAACTTCTCCGTTTTTAATAATCATAACTCCATTCCCTCCTGAGATTCATTGGCTGCTGTTTCTATTATAAACAGCAACCGTCAATTCTCTGTACTGTCATCCTGTGTATCTGTTGAAGCATCCGCTGCTGTGCCTGTATCTGCGGTTGCACCAGTTTCCTGATCTTCTGCTGTATCCCCGCCATCCGTGCTCTGTCCGTCAGTTGTACTGCCATCTGCATGTTCTGCTGCTTCTGTTCCCTCAGCAGCCTGTGCGGCCTCACCTTCAGCAGATGTATCCGCTGCTGTCTGATCATAATTTGCATTTGCAATAATGAAATCCTGAACTCTCATAAGTCCGATACTCTCATCCACTGCAACCTGACCGTAAGTATCGATAAGAACTGCAAGATCGCCAGAAGCATACTGCTCTACCAGCTGATTCTGGATTGCAAGGCTTTCCTCATCCTCCAAAGTCATTCCCTCTGCGTCCATGATTCCCTGAATAAGCAGATTCTGTTTTACCTTGGCCTGGGCATACTGCTGGCACTGGGCTTCGAAATCATCCATGGAAACGCCCTGAGACTCTACGAAGTCTTCAAGCTCCATATTTCCCTGCTTCGCGTATGCTTCTGCCTGTTTCTTAAATGTCTTCACTGCCTCTTCTACGTCTTTCTCCGGATATTCCACAACCTCAGAATTGGTGTAAACAGTATTCCATGCAGTGCTGCGCAGACTGCTGTCGGCCTGATCCTGTGCCTCCTGCTCCAGCTGTGCGCGAACAGAAGCCTTATATTCATCAATTGTCTTGTAATCGGTATTCGCTGCAACCCAGTCATCGGTCAGTTCCGGTGGTCTCTTAAAGCTCTGCACGGTAATCTGGAATACTGCATCCTGTCCAGCCAGTTCACTGTTGCGGTAGCTCTCCGGGAAGGTTACCGGTACGTCTTTTGTCTCCCCCTTCTTCATTCCCACGATTCCTTCTTCAAATCCGGGAATCATTGTGCCGCTTCCGATCACAAGGTCATAATTATTACCAGTTCCACCTTCAAAAGCTTCCCCGTCTTTTGTACCTACGAAATTAATAGTAGCGGTATCACCATTCTGGATGACAGCGTTCTCATCTGTCACTTCCACTGAATTGTCTTTCAAATTCTCTGCGATACGATTCTCAATATCCTCATCTGTCACTTCTGGTACAGAATTATCAAGAGTTATCCCCTTATAGTCTGCAATTGTAACATATTTCTCCACATTATCCACTGAAACCAGGCGTGTCGCACCGGTAGAATCTGTATAAGGTTCCTGTACCTCTTCTTCCTCTGCCGAATCCTCTGCCTGCTGCTCTGTGGCAGTGCTCTCACTCTCTGTACTGGTAGTTTCTTTATCACTTCCGCAGCCATTTACAGCAAGTGCCATACACATTACTAACGCTGCCAAATATAGTTTTCTTTTCATTTCATACTCCCTTCAGTTACTCTTTTATAAAATTATCACATTTTCTATTAAAAAGGAAGCCCACTGAGGCAATCATTTTTATTTTATCTCCGCCGCGTTACTGTTCACTGGTAACGTTCCGCGAGGTGTTTTATGTGAACAAAGTTCACATAAAACCCGAGAATCTCAGCGCAAAATCATGCGAATCCATGCCCTCTTTGCAGCTGGTCTTATCAGCCCCCATTCATAGGCGGTACAGGAGTGGGTCTGGATGAGTCAAATACCTGGCTTACGTCAAACAGATCTGCCAGCATGTCCGGATTGTAATACATTCGGTATCCATCCACGTTTCTTCTTCCCATCCGGAAATATTCATCCGTCATCTGTACAAAATATTTGTTAGAGTCCACATTGCAATAATAATCATAGCCCTGGGATTTCAGATATTCAAATTTCTCATTGCCAGTGTACTCTCCGCCGTTATTAATATCTGCTCCGAAAGCAAAGATAATAATATCTGTTCCGCCAATAAGCGGGTCAATGTTCTCTTTGAAATTCTGTGTATCTGTTTCAAGGCGTTCCATGGAAACTGTGGACATGTTTTTATGTCCCCATGTATGGCTGGCAAAAGTCCAGCCCTCCGCCTTCATGGCATCTGCGACCTTTTTCGCTTCTGCCCGCTCTGTATCCAGATCAAAATCAGGATGCGCGTCAAGCCACGCCTTTTTATCATCATTCAGATCATCTGGTCTTGTCTGATAGCTGATATCTGTGCGGTAACCCAGGATTCCATTGTAGCCTGTAAGCGCTACAATTCCCTTATGTCCATGATATGCAAAATCAGGATGTTCCTCCACAAACCGGTCGATCAGCGGTACAACATCATAGTCACCTACAACTGTGCTTCCATCATCCTGTACATATTCGTTGCGAACCTTCCCCTCTTCGTCTATAACAAGCTTGGTGGCAATTCCATCTCCATCCTGGGAGTGATAATAACATACATCGTCCTGCGAAAGAACAAACGGTGTTTTTCCCTTAGGAAGATAAATCTGCTTTGCCTGCATTTTCCCATTTTCATCAACGTCTGCCAGATCATAAAGGTTTACCATTACATATCCCTCGTCATACATGATCTGGGTTATCTTATTAAACTCATCCATAGTGGTCATAACCTGATTATAACCATCTGTCTTGTAATCTCCATCAAACGCCTTGGAAGTATCCACGATCAGGGAATGGTAAAAAATGTGAGTTACCTGTTCTGGAGACCAGGCTACACATTTATCCTTTTTCTTCTGGAATTTCTCTGCAGCATTCTGAAAATGGACATTTCTCACATATGCATTGTCCTTCTGCAAAAGGCTGATTGCACCGTCATAATCATACTGGGCAGCTTTCTCCTTGGCTGTGGTCAGTACCTTCTTCTCGTGACGGATCTGCCTCCTGATGATACCTGTGCCGGCAGCTGCTGCCTGTGGCATAACCCCATTTAAATCTATGGCTGCTGCCTGGGCTGCATCCTGCTCTGGCTGATTTGCAGAATCTGAAGAATTATCTTCTGTTTTCTCTTCATCGGACATATTCCCGGATTCATCCTGTGCAGTATCCTCTGAATTGTCACCTGTATTTCCAGTTGTCTCATCACTGTCATCTGCCGTGCCTTCACCAGATTCCGGTTGTATATCTGTACTGTCTGAGCTGTCAGCAGCTTCCTCTGTATTAATATCGGAGTTTTCGATGCTTTCGGTGCTTTGGTCAGCCTTTGCCAGTTCTTCTGCTGCCTTGCTCTCTTTACCGGAATTCTTATCAGGAACCAAATCCCTTACCTTGGCTACCAGCGTTTCCATGCCGTCTTTTAACCCTGTCTGCTCTCTATAAAAGTATCCCACACCGCCCAACACTGCCAGAGCAGTAATAATAAGAGCCAGATTACGATTCCGTATCTGCCTCTTCTTTCTCTTCAGATTGCGCTCATGTCTCTCGCGCCGTCGTTCTTCGTAATATATCTCTTCCTGGTGTTCCTTCTCTGCCAGTTCCTGTAATTCTCTGTCAAGCTCCCGCTTGGACTGGCTGTCGGGAACTTTATTCTCTTCCAGACCAGGCTGTTCCTGTTCTGTATCCGATTTCTTCATAATGTATAACTCCTAACTATACTGTAAGCCCCCCTCAAAACACCTTCTTCCCGCAAGACCAGTTAATAAAGAAAACCTACAAAGCTTCCTATTAATCCTGAACGGAATCTGTAATCTGGCATTTATTATAACCATACCAGATAAATCTATCCATTCTGTAACCAGTAGATTTCTATTATACATGATATTCAAAATAATTACCACCTCTTCTCAGTAAATATCCTTGCATTCTATTGCCATATATTGTTAAAATAAAAAACACATGATAAAATATGTTTTAACCTCAAATATCAAAAATATTAAGCTCTATATCATTCACTCTAAAGGAGGAAAATATGAACAGATCAGATATTATGCGCATAAGCGCACTATTTGAAATAGCCCTGGGTTCTGCTTCTTTGATCGCAGCCCGCTTCTGGATCGGAACCACTAATATTGTGGGCAGACATGTAAGCCATGGTGATACTACAGAGGCTTTTGCACTTACTTATGCATTTACACTTCTTCAGATTGCAATTGGAATTATAGGCGTGATGAATGCAGAAAAAGGAAGAATGAGCACCGTTATCTTTGGAATTTTGGCCTTTATTCCCCAGATTGCCCACTTCTTTCATATTAAGGGAAGTATTATACTGGTTCTTATGAATCTTGCAGCATTTGCGGTACCGGTTTTATATACTTTCACGGCGTATAAGCTTTTTAAAGGAGATAACAAAACAATTGCCTTTTCCCAAAAATGATGCTAAAATGTAGTTTATGTGAAACAAGAATATAACTGTTCAGTTTCTTCACAGGTTACTGTTCACTGGTAACGTTCCGCGAGGTGTTTTTTGAACAAAGTTCACAGAAAACCTGAGAATTAAGTTTGCGCAGCAAACGCTACTTCCTGTGCTTGTCACAAGAAGGTTCGTCTTTCTGTGCATCGCGAAGCGTGTTACTGGTCACGGAGTGAACAGTAACACGCTTTGCAGAACAGTGCAGGCTGAATAGTTATTAAGAAACTTTATAATATAGTAGGAGGATAAGTATGCATCCAGTAACAATCGTCCTTCTGGTGATTCTCGTAATCCTCATCGGATTACTGGTTGGTTTATATTTCTTTGGCAAGAAGACCCAGAAGAAGCAGGAAGAACAGCAGGCACAGATCGAGGCAAGTAAACAGACCGTTTCCATGCTCGTTATTGATAAGAAGAGAATGCCACTTAAGGAATCAGGTCTCCCACAGATGGTCATCGACCAGACTCCGAAGCTTCTCCGCCGCTCCAAGATGCCGATCGTTAAGGCTAAAGTCGGACCGAAGATTTCCATTCTTATCGCAGACGAGAAAGTATTCGACCTTATCCCTGTGAAGAAAGAGATCAAAGCTGAAGTAAGTGGACTTTACATAGTAGGTGTAAAAGGCATCCGCGGTAACCTGGACGCTCCGGTTAAGAAGAAAAAAGGATTTTTCGCACGTTTTAAGAAATCTGCTGAGGAAGCTCAGGCAGCCCAGAATGAGACTAAGAAATCCAAAAAGAATAAAAAGAAATGATTATTTTAGCCCTGCCATTATGATGGCAGGGCTATTTTAATGCTCCTTTCCCCATATTGTAATGCCAGACATTATTTCCTGCGTGTTGCATTTTATCAAGAATCTTTCTCTCATTTCAAAAAGGATCCTGCATTTCTGCAAGATCCTCATTCTCAATCTTATTTCTCATTATCCATATAAAATTTTCTAAGAAAATACGTCGGCGTACAGCTCCATGCGTGACAGTAGCTGTTAACCATGCTGGAGCCATAAGGGGATTCCTCCCGGTTGTATGGATTGTACAGTTCCCAGAAGGTGTCGGCGCCGTCGCGGATCATCTCACCCCAGTAACGCTTCATTTCTTCCAGTGCAAGCTCTTTCTCATCACAGCGGATAAGCGCATCAATATAGTGATGATACATATATGGAGTTACCATGCGGATTCTTGGATTCACTTCCATTACATGATGGATCAATTTACAGTTTGTCTCTTTGTCAAAGACACGGGCCAGAATCATCCAGATCTGGGTTGCCCAGGAAGCCTGACGGTCCGGACCGCTTACGAACATTCCAAGCTCTTCATCCCAGAACTCTTTCACCGCTGCCTCTTTCAGCATGGCCTGCTTCTCTTCCAGCCAGCTGATATCCTCCTGTTTATCCAGAATCTTTGCAAGGCGGATTCCGTAACGGATACAGTAAATAAGAACTGCTGTAGCTCCGGCCTGCTTATTCAGACCATCTCCCCAGTCCAGGAAGCACCAGAATGCATCACCTAAATCCTCCACAACATTTTTCTCATTTAACTGTGTCATGGCAATGCGGATCTGATCAATTGCCACATCATAGAGATCCCTTAAGGTTTCCAGATCATCGGTTGCCTCATAATAATCCAGAAGCACAGATGAGAAAAACAATGCATAGTCCAGAAGGTAAGTATCATCTGGCTCCATCTCCGGTTCTGTGAATACACAGGCGCTTAGCTTTCCCTCATTAAAAAGCAGTCCTGCAAAAATATACATACAGCGTTTGGCAAGATCATAATTCTTAAAGGTGTAATAATTGGCTCTCGCCTGAAGTCTCAGATCTCCCAGCCACATTCTGCAGTCACGCTTTGGTCCATCCTCAAAAACATCCTGCATACATTCTTTCAGGGTTTTTCGGCTTACCAGATCAATCTGATTCAGAAGCGGATCTCCGAAATCCACAGGCTTTACAGACTCCATATCTACAGCAGAAACCGTATCACAGGAAATACCATCGATTTTCAGCTGGAACTTGGCAGAAGTATCAATTACACGAAGCTCCATATAACGGAAAGAATATCTTCTTGGCAGCTTCACCTTCGCCGGAAGTACATCCACATGAATATACTCCTCCTGAATCCAGCCACGGCTGAGCCAGCCGTCATAATCAGCAGTTTTGTCCGTCATTTCCTCCAGACGCTCACCGAATTTCAGGTAAAAATAAACCGGTGCATCCTGATGGCTTCCTGTTTTACTAAGCTCCAGAGTCACATAACCTACAGCATGATCTCCGAAATCTACAAATACTGTATCATCTCTTTTTAAAGATTTTGCATACAGATTTTCAATTGGGTGCTCTTCTGTAATAACTGTTCTCATCTGGCGGTCTTTTCCCACCATAATTTCCTTTTCAGCCTTAATTTCTTTATGCAAAAGCTCCGGCTTCAGGGCCTCTGCAATTTCCAGAAAACGATTATTTTTATGTACTTCGAAATTCTCAATTATACTATATGATGGCATTATTTTTCCTCCTAAAAATCGTCTAATGTTTCATCGGAATCAGTATCTTCAGCTCAAACCAGTTATTCGCCTTGCCCGCCATAACTGAACCGCCATACTTCTCTACAATTTTTTTCATACTCTTCATTCCATATCCATGGAACCGTTTGTCTTTCTTGGTGGTGATCGGGATTCCATCCTGGAACTGAACGTTCTCCTCGCAGTAATTCTCTGTGCGAATACGAATAAACTGTTTATCCTGAATCACATGCAGGGAAATCAGACGTTTCTGACGGTCTTTGATCTTCACCACACTTTCAATAGCATTATCCAGCATATTTCCGAAAAGAGCACTGATATCCATATCCTCCATAAAATTCAGCAGCTGCCCCTCACCCATAAATTTCAGCTCAATACCATGTCTCTGACAATGCATGCTTTTACTGGTAAGAATGGTATCAAGGACCTTATTTCCCGTTTTATTCTGTGTCTCATAAATCTTGATCTCACGCTCCATCTGTTCCAGGTATTCCCCTGCTTTTTCAGAATCTGCGCCGCTTTTTAAAAGATTGATCTGATGCTTCAGATCATGGTATTTCTGATTTACAATGTCGATACTCTCCTTGGAAAGCTTGTAATTTTTGTACTGCATATCCATAATATTCCGAAGCGTATCCTTCTCAAAACGCATCTGGATCTCTTTTACCTGAATGTGATAAGCATAAAGCACCGCCATACCGCTGAGATCCGCCAGTGTGCGGATAATAAACACATCCATAGCTGTTCCTGCACTGAAAATACTTTTTACATCCACATAGCTTACATTGCTGATACAATACACCATAATCAGCACAAAATATACAACCAGTAATTCTCTGCGGGTGATCTGCAATTCTTCAATATCCTTTTTCAGATAACGTTCGATCAGATAAATCAGAATGTATAATACTGCATAAATAACTACCATATGCAGCACTCTCCATAACATCAGCTCTGGTTTCCCCTTCTCCTGACCGCTGAAATCACCTGTATAAAAATAATGAATCTGCCAGCACAAAGAGGCTGCAAATTCTGCGTTGATAAATGCCTTCGCACAGAAAAATCCGGTTTCACGCCATGGAAGCTCTCCTGCCATCCTGATGTACAAAAGCATCAGCAAAAACACACAAACCATAAGAGGCATGAAAAACATCTGCTTTATTCCATCTGTAAAAAACATAACGGTAAAAATACTGATAAAGCTCAACACCCCATACACATATTTCCACACATCTTTTTTCCCGCATCCATGCACAAGAATCATTACCAGTGCAGAAAGCCAGTAGGAAATGGCATAATAATATCCGGGAGTGTTGACTACTGTGCCTCTCATTTTTCCACCTCATTCATATATTCATTCAGGGCATCCAGGAAGGGCTTCCGCCTGCTTCTGCTCACCTGGATCGTATCGCCGTTTACCATAATATCACTGCCCTGATAAGTCTCTACAAATTCCAGATTTACCAGATAACAGCGGTTACACCGAAAATATTTCTTCGGATCAAACTGATTATCTGTATCCCTCATAGTGCCCTTTGTCTCAAAATCCCCATCCAGAGTGTGGTAGATCAGCACATGGTCCTGAACCTCCACGTAACAAATCCGCGCCACATCCAGCTTCTTTTTACCTCCCTTCAGAACAATGGTAATGTACTCCTTCTCCGGTGTCTTCACCTTTGCCAGAGCCCTTACCATACTCTCTGAAAATGAAAAATAGGAAATTGGCTTCAAAATATAATCCAGCGCATTTACTTTATATCCCTGAATGGCATACTGAGGCATATTTGTAATAAAAATAATAATTACATTTGTATCAAGCTCGCGGATTTTTTCTGCTGCTTTCATTCCATTGAGAAACGCCATCTCAATATCCAGAATAATAAGGTCATAGCTGGCAGTGTAATCGGTCACAATATCCTCTCCGTCCTGAAATTCTGTTACGGAAAATTTCATCTGGTTCTCTTTTTCATAACGATTCAGGCATTTCTTCAACGCCTCCCGGTCATGCCTGTCATCCTCTACAATTGCAATTCTTATCATAATTATTTCTCACCTATCCTATTCAATCAAACGGATACTCCAATCCGCTTTGCTGCCTTCTCATAATCGAATAGCTTCTTCGCAGCTTATTCGGCTAAAACGGCTCCCTGGCACAGTGACACTGCACCAGGGAGCCGGAATCACTTGCGTTAACTAAGAATAGTATAACAGGAAACAGGTTCTGAAACAATTAATTATTAGCTGCTTTCTTCTGATTTTCTTTTATCTTTTTCTGATCCTCTTCAATGTGTTTTTCCACATCCAGACGGCTCATGAGAATGATAACAACTGCATAGGTGATCACATCTGCCGCCAGAAATGCAAATGCAAGCACCTGCTCCACGCCGCCCATCTGACGGTAAACGATCTGCCCTGTATAGTTTGCCACATTTTCAATGATTTCCAGAGTCTGCGGATTGCAGGCAATGCCGGTATTGCTGTAGCCTGCAAAGGTAAGAAGACTGTTCAGCACACCGATACAGAGTCCGCTAAGACCTACCATAATGGAGCTATAAACAGACATTGTAAATCCATCGCTTCGGAAACCATTTTTCGCTTCCAGGTGATCCAGCACATCAGAAAGAAGCGCCATCGTCACATACATTGCCGGAATACTTCCGATTCCTTTCAGTACCATACTTGCAGCAACCATTCCGAAGCTGTGTACATTCAGGAAACAGACAAGGCCGCCTACAACGGAGAAGCAAAGTCCTGTAACAACAGCTCTCTTTTTGCCCAGCTTACGGGCAATTGGCCATGCCACTACCATACCAACGGCAGTAGGAATTCCACCAACCAAACCAAGTGTTGACATTAATGCACCGGAAGTCTGCTCCGGATTTGCAGAATTAATTACACTGTCAAACATCCATCTTACATAGAAGCTCATGGAACTGTTTTTGATCAGCTGGCCAAACTGGAAAATCAGGAAATAGAGAATGATGATCCACCAGTATTTGTTGTGGATACAGCCTTCCAGCTGTTTTTTCAGAGGAAGCTTCTCTTCCTTCACATTCAGATTGATGGTTTCCTCTGTAATACGCTCTCTGGTAAAATAATATTCCAGCATACAGCCAAATGCACTTACAAGGCAAAGAACTATGGAAATAATCCTCCAGTGTGAATAGCTTGCGTCCACATCGATTCCGCCGTCCTTTGTCACAAACAGAAAGCTCTGAAGAAGAATCGGCACTACAATGCTGGCTCCAACTCCTGCGGAAGCAACCATTGCTGCATTTGACAGTGTTGCAAGAAGCCCGCGGCTCTCAGAATTTCTGGTAGAAAGAGAAACCATGGAGCTATGCGCACAGTAAAAACATGGATATGCAAGTGCATAGTACAGGTTATAGGACACTGCGATCCAGATCATCTGCACTGCATTATTGCCCTTAGTTGGTGTCATAAACATAAGAATAATGGCTATGATCAGCATTGGTGCTGCAATGATCAGGTAAGGTCTTGCTTTTCCCTGTGTACTTCTGGTGTTGTCGATCCACTGCCCGATCATCAGATTTCCGAGAACTACGAAAATCACAGATACGATTGGCAGAAGTGTGGCAAATGCTCCGAATTTCGTCCAGCCAAGTACATCCACATAATAACGGTTCAGATAGGCACCGAAAATGGCATTGGCAAACATGGCGCAAAAGGGCGCCAGAAAATATCCAATGGCAATTTCCGGAAGCTTCACCTGATCGGATTTGATTCTTGTTTTAAAAACCGGCTTTTCTGCAAGTTTTTTTGCAAAATTAGTAATGTTCAAATATTTCGCCTCCTAGGTTTATTTGACTCTTAAGATAAACTCTTTTTCCCTTTATTTAAGCTCTGTCTTCCATTTGCAGGCAGAATATTTCCTGCACATTTAATGGAATCTTACTTCAGATCAAAAGACATAAAATTAAATGCGCCAGTTCCCTTGTAACTGAAGTACAGTGCCTCTTTCTCACCGAGTCCGTTTACATCAGCTGCAAAACCGTGCTGTTCCTTGCAAGGTTTTACCTGAATCTTTGCCACTGGCTTGCCGCCTTCCTCTGTGGATACATAAACAATTCCAGTTGCTTTTCCCTTAATATTAATACGAACCTTAGAGGTCTCACGCAGGTCAAAATATTTGAAGCCTGCAACTGCTCCGTCACACATATTGGCAATATACTGATCTGACCCCTGCTCACGATCCTTTCCTTCCTGAGTCAGATATGGATGACCGGACTTTGGATGTTTGATCATACTTAAGAAACGGGTTCCTTTTTTGCCATATACGTTGCAGGCAATGTAGGAAGGATAGTTTCCTTTTCCCTTAAGCGGTCCGTCATTCAGACCACAGGAGGTCATCTCTGCCTGATAGAATTTGCCATTCTCGAAGCGGATGCGCTCTGCACAGGCCTGACGGGAAGACTGCTTACGGTTACTGTGTCTGTGATAGAAAACATAATAGCTTCCATTAATCTCGATCAGGCTTCCGTGAGTGTTTCCGGTGCAGTTTCTTGCATTTTTTACATCTGTGATTCCAGGAAGGCCGATGTCCCCGTTGCTGACCAGAACACCGCCAAACTCAAAGCCCTCTGTAGGGTTATCGCTTGTTGCATAGCAAAGCTCATGGCTGTTCAGGGAACTGTAGATGAAGTAATAGGTTCCATTGAATTTACGCATGGAGCTTGCCTCCAGGAAGGGATGTCCCTCATAAGAACTTCCCGGTGCTTCTTTCTCACTGGCAATTCCAATGTATTTCGGTCCCATTTTTACAGTAAGCATATCTGCCGGGTCCAGCTCGAAGCACATTGCACCGTGCTCAGTCGGCTTGGATCCATCAAGCAGAAGGGGATTTCCCTGAAGGGCAAAGCCTGTATAAAGATACAGCTTTCCATCATCATCCATAAAAACGCCCGGGTCAAACTGCAGCGGCTCCTCTTTCTTTCCAATAGGAGTGCCGTCTGCATATTTTACATAACCATAGAATTCATATTTGCCTGCCGGCTTGTCACAGACAGCCACAGAGATCATCTTGGTGCCGCCCATGAAATAATAAAGATAAAATCTTCCGTCCGGTCCCTGGATCATATCCGGTGCTGCCAGACCATTTGTAAGACGGATCTTCGGTGCTGCCGGATCCTGCTCTCTTTTGAAAATAACACCCTCATAACGCCAGTTGCCCAGATCGTCTACCGGCGCTGACCAGCATACATAATCTCCCAGACAGAAATTCAAGCCGTTAAAAAGATCATGAGAACCATATATGTATACACGTCCATCCACAATATGCGGCTCCGCATCCGGCACGTATTCCCAGCTTGGCAGGTACGGATTTACAGCCTGCTTTGTTTTCATACCTTCATCCTCCATCGATTATTTTACATAATTCATAATATGGATTTATTATAACACCCTGCAATTTCTGTACCTGTTTTTTACGTAAAGTGTAAGAAATCCATCGCAAATAGCACATCTTCAAAATCCAGAAGTTGAATCTCAATGAAAAAAAGCCGTCTAGTCACAGACAGCTTTCTTCCTTTGCACCATTTCCTTACCTGATTCACTTTATTCCAAGACATCTGCCATTGGAAGCACTCCTAGGGAGATTCGAACTCTCGACACCGCGCTTCGTAGACGCGTGCTCTATCCAGCTGAGCTACAGGAGTATACTCGGCCATGAGGGAATCGAACCCACTCGTGTTATGATAACAGCGGATTTACAGTCCGCTCCGCCTCCTTAACGGGATAATGACCGATATGATTTCTTACATGTTTTATATTACCAGAAGAACTATATATTCTGCAATAAACCACTAGTTTAATATAACCAAGGAACTTAAGTAAAACTGCATTCTGACTTATAAAAAATCCCCATTATCATTTCTTAGTCCATCTTATATATCGTTTTTTTTATTGCATTTTCCCATTTATCTGGTATAATAATCATTCGGTAAACAATTCAATAACAAATTAGCTCTGGTATAAAATTGGAAACGACACAAGTGTACACTTGATAACGAACAACACATGTGTCTTTTTTGTACCCATTTTTAGAAAAAGGAGAACAATTTTATGCCAAAAACTAAGTTTCAAAATGTTATTTTCACTCTGATGATGGCTTTCCTTATGGTCTACGCCATGATCTGCTACAACATTTCCCTGAACATCGGTGGAATGAGCAACCAGGTATTTCTCATGGCTTTCGGCGAAATGAAGATTATGTGGCCGGTTGCATTTGTACTGGAGTTCTTTATTGTTGATAACCTTGCCCATAAGCTTGCTTTTCGTATTGTCACACCTAAAGACAGACCTTTCGCCATCACAGTTGCAATTTCTGTTATGATCATCTGCATTATGTGCCCGATCATGAGCTTAATTGCCACAATCTTGTTTAAAAATGCGGGTTCCCAGTTCGTTGCCGTATGGCTCCAGACCACTTTCATGAACTTCCCGGTAGCCTTCTTCTGGCAGCTTATGTACTGTGGACCGCTGATCCGTTTTCTCTTCGGGAAAATGTTTCCGGAGAAACAAGATGCATAAGCGTACCTGTTAGCAGTTTTCATATAAATTTGAAGGATTTTAAAAGGCATTGCAGGATATAGCCTCTCCCTAACGTTTGACTCCAAAATCAAATCGTTTACAGACGCCATATAATTCCTTGCAATGCCTTTTCTCGTTAAACTTTCTCAGCTACTATTCTGTAATTTCTAATCCAAATCAAGAAGTATGTACTGCCATTGTTGTATTCTCGATAAACCCTTCACACATTTTCTGTACTTTTTTAAGCGGCAGCTCGGAAATTGCCGCAATTTCTTTCTGTGAATACCCCCGAGAAAACATGTTAAAAACGGTCCTGCGATCTTTTTCTCTGGCCTGTCTTCTCATTTCTTTTTTCATCTCTTTCTTCATTTCTTTCCGCGTTGCTGCTCTCGCTTCATCTGCATACATTTGCATTGCGCCATCCCATGCCTTACACATATCCTTCACCTCCACAACCTCTTCATCAACAAATTCATATTGCTCCAGTAATATCGCCAGAAGCCATCTGGTTTCTTGACTTAGCTTTCGTATTTCTTCGGTACTCTCTTCTACGTATTTTCTCAATTCGTCTTTTTTACGGCTGTGCTTCATAAGCTGGAAAATATCTTTCCATTCCGTGTGAAACAACTCAGGATTCTGTTCATGAATATCTATCATACAAATATCATAATCAGGAAGCCTGTCTGAAAAACTCATCACATTTTCCGGGATGTCCATCATTTCCTGTAATTTTAACTTACTCTTCCACCTTTTCTCTCCCAGGTATAATACCTGATGAAATACCGGAAGCAATGGACGACGGATTCGGCGCCGTTTTTTCCCACGTTTTCCTCTTCCCCAAAACATTTGCTGGGATTTTCTTTTCCACTCTTTTAGCTGATCTGTATATTCTATGCTGTCATATGTAAAACATCTCACAGGCATCTCATAATTTGCCCCAGATTCAACTTCACATGCCAACAAAAATCTACAGCCTGGCTTATCGTGGAGACGAAGGAAATCGCGCTCTCTTTCCAGATACATGAGCTTCGCGCTGTCATCCCCGAATTCTCCCTCTTCAAAAACACCTTTTTCCCTGGCAATTTCCTCTTCGCCGTATTTTTCAGAACTGTTTTTCTTTTGTATATTTTTTGCCATAATCGACTGTTTATATGATACTCTCTTCTTCCTTTGTACTTCCTTAAGATAACATGGATCCACAATCTGCTTTCCTGCAAATAAGGTACCATTCACAAAATCTGCAAAGCGTTCGTTATCTTTCAGATACTCCTGTAGTCCCTGGTCTTTTACACCCAAGTTTCACCACCTTCTTTATTACGCTTATTTCACAGGAATACTTCACCGAATGGCAATGAATAGACTGCTGTTCATGAGCTGAACCGCCTACGAATAGTACATAGAGTTCCTGAGATGTGAATTCAGCGTAACATAAAATATAATGTACTGCAAGGAGTTTATATTTTTTTAAGAATCATTCCTCGTTAATATTATACCATTTGTATTTATTTTATACAATATTATTTTTATAAAATATATACTTAAATAAAAAAAGGCATTGTAGAACATACCGCCCAAAAGTCAGACATTAAAATCTAACTTTTAGTACGCGGTATAATATCCTTGCAATGCCTTTAATTCATAACGATCTATAAATACGCCCTACATGTTTTTTTCACTTTTTGGTTTCCTAAACCTTTATTCTTCCTCTTTCAAATGCACATCCAAAAATTCCAATCCAACTGTCTCCGCATAGTCTCTTCCCTCTTCAAAGTTCATCTCGAAACCATGGATAGCCTTCTTTCCATAAATTGGAACCAGAACGGAACCTTCCCCTGTATATGCTTTCTCAATTGCCTTTTCAGAGTAGCTGTATGGCACCAGGCTGTCATTGATTCCGTGAATGATCATCACGTCTCCGTCATATGCGCTGATAGTGCCATAAACATCCAGATCATAAACTGTTTTCACATACTCAGAACCCACAGTTCCTACCGGCATCTCAGCTCTGTCTTCCGGAATATCATATGCGGAATCATACATTTCCCGGGCATTATCCGCAATACAAAACGCCGGATAAATCAGAATCATAGCAGCCACATCATCTTTTCTGTCTGCAGCAGTCAGAGCACTTACAAGTCCTCCCTGGCTCTGTCCCAGAAGGAAAAGATGATCCTGATCCACATAATCCTTTGTTTTCACAAAGTCCATAACAGCACTTAAATCTTCTTTCTCAGTCATCACTGTCATATCCATGAAATCTACGTCACTGTTTCCGTTAAGGGAACCGCCGCAGAAGTCAAATGTATAAACCACATATCCATCCTGAGCCGCCTTTTCCGGCCATTTTGCACGCTCTACCATCTGGGAAGTAGAACCGATTCCGTGGCTCATAATGATTACTGGATAAGTCTTTGTTTCGTCAAAATCTTCCGGATAATAGAACTGTCCGTAAATATTATTGTCTCCATTTTTGCACCAGGAAACCACCTTTGTGCAGCCTTCTAGTTCTGTAGTGTATCCCTCTTCAATCTCCGGATTGTCAGACTCTTCTAAATCAGCATCTTCCTCTCCTTCAGAATTAGAACTGTCCTCTGCTTCCTCTGTCTGCTCTTCTGCGTTTTCCTCAGCCCAGACAGTCACACTTACACAGCTCACACTCAATACTGCTGCCACCCCTAAAGCAATTAACATCTTTTTCTTTAACATCTTTATTGCTCCACTTACTTTTTTCTCAATCAATCACATCATTCTGAAATCTGGACAAATGCTCATAAGGCAGAATCAATCTGCCTCGGAACAATCCACAGCCATCGTTGATCAGACTGTTATTTACCGCAGAAAACATATTCACGTCAAGATCTGCTAATTCCAGGGAAAGCAGCTTCATCCCCCGCTCATAAGCCTCATCAAAGTAAACACAGTCCCCTTCCGGGATCACATCTCTTCTGGCTCGCTCGTCCTGCTGGCGTTTCTCATAGCCCAGATGATTGGCCGGTCCGATTTCCGCAGTATCATCCATTTTCTGGGTGCGGAGCTGTACCTCCATGTAGGATCTGGAGCTGTTATCATAGAACGTAATATGTAAAGACTGATACCCATATTCACTGGTACCACAAATATAATCTCTGTAATAAGGCTTTACATCATCATTTAGTTGATCAGAAGTACTCAATTTCACTCCCTGAGCCGATTCTGCTGTAAAGCCTCTCTCTTCCAGAAATCCTGGCAGCACATTTGCAATCTCATAAAGATAGCGGATAGACGCCTGCTCCTGGTCTTCCCCTGGCTTCAAATGACATCTTGGCATACAGACCACGATCCTGTAAGCAATAAAATCACGGAAGCAGCTCAGCTTGTTTTTCAACTCTGCAACCGACGGATAGGTACCATTTTCCCTGTAATAATCATAAATATATTCCACTACATATCCATTAAATTTCTCTTCTGCCCGGATCAGGGACTTGATCCTGCCTTTAAATGTAAAGGCAAGAAACGGATATTCATGGGCCATATATTTGTAAAATTCCCGGATCTTCTGGGACTGGGCCGTAAGGAAATCATTATGCTCCAGAAGTTCCGTGATCTGGAGCAGAAAGTTGCTGTGCACCAAATCGACTTCGTTATGGTTCTTCTTCGCTTCCTTACGCAGATCCTCTGTATATTTCTGTAAAATTTTTAAAACCGTATCTCCGGAATATAAATAATCATTCAGTGTAATCATAGCGGTCACCTCGTTTGTGAACGTTCTTTCTGACTGTGTTTGTTACAACTATTCTAGCAAACTTTTACGATTTAGCAAGAAAAAGTTTTATTAACATTTTCCCATTTTAAAAGGGACCTCCGAAGAAGTCCCTTTATTGTATTCCTATTCTTTTGAATATTTTATATTAATAGCTTTATTTCTTTTTCTTCCGGCATTACTCTCAGTGCGCCTTTTCTTGTTGTGATAATTGAGGCAGCTGCATTGGCAAACGTTAACATTTCAGCCAGATTTTCCTCTTTTAGTCCATTAATTCCATGTTCACAGACATAGTGCAATACACAGCCGCAGAAGGTATCTCCTGCTCCGGTTGTCTCGATGGTATTATCCTGTAAAAACGGCTTTACTTCCACCATCATTTCATTATAATAAGCACGACTTCCTTCTCTTCCCATAGACACAAGGATCAGTGGAATCTGATAACGTTCTCTAATCCAGTTTACGCCATCACTATAATCTTCTTCTCCTGTCAGCCACTGAATTTCATTATCTGAAATTTTCAGTATCTGACAATGACCAAGACCATATAATACCTGCTTTCTCGCCTCTTCCATAGACTCCCAGAGCGGTGGACGTAAGTTGGGATCAAATGAAATAATAGCGCCAGCTTCTTCTGCAATATGAATTGCTTCTTTCGTTGCCTCCCGCACCCCTTCATGTGTCATAGACAATGTACCAAAATGAAAAATTTTCGTATTTTTGAGAATATCTTCACAAATTTCAGCTTTATTCAGCATCATGTCTGCACCCGGATTACGGTAAAAAGAGAAATCCCTGTCTCCATCTGGATATGTATGTACCATAGCAAGGGTTGTATGGATCTTTTCGTCTGTACATAATCCAGTGTCATCAATTCCAACTTCTTTTATTGCAGCCCTCAACTGTTCTCCGAAGAAATCATTTCCTACCTTTCCGATAAATGCCGTGTTATGCCCTAACTTTGCTAACATTGCAAGCACATTACAAGGTGCTCCTCCGGGATTTGCTTCAAAAAGTGGATTTCCCTGACTGCTTTTTCCGTTTTCAGTAAAATCAATCAATAATTCGCCTAGTGCCGTTACATCATATTTTTTCATATGCATCTCCTGATTCATATATTTGGCATTCAGCCCAGTCAGACGCAACGCCATGAACTGAACTCACTGCTGTAAACAATACCTATTCATAACCGCCTTATACGACTTTTATGCCAGATCATATTTCACTACATCAATTCTGGCAGCACCATTCACAGCAAAAGAAATTCCCTTTGCATCCTGCTCTGTAAGAATCACAGCAGACATAACCTGCTCGCCGTCATTGATAAATATTTCCGCGCTGAATCTGTCCAGAATTACTCGTAATTTCAATTCATTACAGTCACCATTTACCAGACATTCTCTCTGATGAACCACTGCACGTTCGCTTCCGGAGAAGCTTCTGTCGATTTTCAAAACTGATTCATCTGGACGGAATCGTAAAGTGGAATGATATTTTTCATTCTCTGCAAAACAGAGTTCGAATTTTTTATAAAGCTTATCTTTATCTACCGGTCGTATTACAAGCTCCAGATCTACGGTACGTCCTTCAATCTGGTCAAGTGTGATTCTGGTGTCTTTAATCACAACATCCCTGTACTCGACTTTATTTGCACGCATGGAATCCAGTTCTCTGACCGGAACCTGATACAATCTTCCGTTTTTCACAGACAATTCTCTCGGAAGGCTCATTTGTGCAAACCATTTAGATTCATTTCTGCGATAAGCAAGAGTATCCCAGTTCTGCATCCAGGCAATCATAATTCTTCTTCCATCTGGAGCAAGCAATGTCTGCATTGCATAACAGTCAATTCCATAATCCACACTCTGATAAGACTGTTCCTTCAAAGTATGTGTCTCAGAATCCAGATCTCCTATGATACATAATGTTCCATTTCCATTATGATATTCCATTCCTTCCGGAATCATGTCCTGTGGGCTTGTCAGAAGCACATATTTGCCGTCCAGTTCAAAGAAATCCGGACATTCCCACATCTTTCCATAGCGGTTTTTATTCTCTGCCAAAGTACTTACAAATTCCCATTCAAAACCATTTTTACTTCTGTAAAGAAGAATTTGTCCACTTCCATCAGCAGGACGGCTGCCTATGACACAATAAAAGTTTCCATCTTTTTCTTTCCAGATTTTTGGGTCACGGAAATCTACTCTGCTTGCACCTTCCGGCAGATTTTTAAAGGTCAGGACCGGATTTTTGTCATACTTCACGTAATCTTTTCCATCTCCCACAGCCACCGCCTGTGTCTGAACATCCCTTGCGGTTCCGTCCTCCAGTATTTCCCGGTCCACAGCTGTATACATAAGCAGCTGTCTGCCGTCCTCCAGCTCTATGGCACTTCCGGAAAAGCAGCCCACTTTATCGTAATCCTGGTCTGGTGCCAATGCTGCCGGGAGATAGTCCCAATGCAGCAGATCCTTACTTACCACATGCCCCCAGTGCATGCTGTCCCAATGTGTGTTATATGGATTGTACTGATAAAACAAATGGTATTCTCCCTTATAGCAGGAAAATCCATTGGGATCATTCATCCATCCAACATAAGGAGTTATATGAAAAGCCGGTCTGTCTTCCGCTTTAATCTGCTGTCCCTGTGTAAATTCATATTTTCTTGCCTTTTCTAACATTTCGCTCATGAAAAATCTCCTGTCAAAGTCGTTGTTCAGTTCTTACATCTTTTGTTACTTTTCCGCGCTTAAGGATTCCTGATACTGATCAAAATATTTCTGTTTGATTGAAAGATAATCAGAAAGTCCGTACTTCTCCATTTTTTCCAGGTAGGAATCCCATTCTTCCTCTATTCCTCCATTCAGGATCCAGTCTGCCTTCTTCTGCTCTGCGTATTTCTTAATATCGGTATCATACTGTGATACTTTATTCGTATCATCAATACTCATAAATACATTCGGATAAACATATTTGCTGTTCATATCCTGTAAATATGTCTCATGCATATTATCCAGACGCCATTTCGCATCTTCCGGCTGTGTCACATATACATCATAATATTCATTCAGCACAGCCAGAGGGCCATTTACAGATTGCGCCTCACGCACTTCCACTGGAGACTGCTCTCCCAAATCCATATGTTTTAACATTTCGCCGCCGTCTTTGTTTGTAGACAGTTCAAAAATGTTAAAGGAATCCTCTTCGCCATAAGTACCCCAGTTATTCTGCGGAGACTGGAGAGGTGCATACATCTGATCAATCCATGCAGCAGCAAGTGCTGTATTACGACAACTGGATGTAAGAACACATCTTCCACGGTCAAATCCACTGGTTTCACTGTTGTTCTGTCTGGTAATATTTCTCATGCCATCTGGCCCGGTCAGTGCCGGAAGCATCACATAATCTGTATTGTTATCTATATTCGCAATATCCCATGTGAAGCAGAGTCCATAACGGTGATTCTTTCCTTTTGCAACATAAGTAGACCACTCCTGTGTAAAGGCTTCCGGATCTACAAGGTCTTCTGTCACCAGTTTATGAAGCCATTCAATTCCTTCCTTGTAGCCTTCCTGAACAGTTGTATAAATTACTTTTCCTTCATCCGTTACCGCGAAATGATCTCCTGTGTCTCCGTAACCCTCTCCAAATCCGTTTATTAAAATCGCCGGATCCTGATCTCCGTTATTGATAATAAAGGACATTGGAATTACATCACCTTCAATGGAAAATTCTTTCTCCAGTTCTTCTGCATGATCGCGGAACTGAATCAGTACCTGTTCCAGTTCGTCTGTTGTTGTAGGAATCTCAAGTCCAAGGTAGTCAAGCCATTTTTTATTAATATATGGAATATCTCCAATCGCCTGAATTGCTTCTTTTCCTGCACCAAGCTGTTCAATCCACGGGAAAGAATAGATATGTCCATCCGGTGCTGTGCACATAGTCCTGTACTCTGGGTATTTTTCAAACACAGCCTGAAGATTCGGCATATATTTGTCAATCAGATTTTCCAGTGGAATGATAATTCCCTGCTTGGCATAACGCAGCAGGTCATAATCACTCATACCTGCATTAAACAGACCATCCGGCAGATTTCCAAACTGAGCCAATGCCAGATTCTTTTTATCTGAAAACTGATCTGATACAAAACAGGTCCAGTCAATATGAACATTTGTCTGTTCTTCCAGTCGCTGGAAAATCACTCTTTCATTGGGATCCTGTGTGGAAGTAGCCGGTGCACTTGTAATAAAAGAAAGCTCCTCTGTTTCCTTTAATGGAAACTGTACCTCAGATACTGGTGTGTCCGGGTTGATCTCCGCATTAAGCTGCTGCTCTTTTCCACACCCTGCCGTACTTATCATCATCGTCAAAGAAAGTCCAAGTGCAAGTAAACCTTTTACTCTGTTTTTCTTCATATCTGTATCGTTCCTTTCTTATCAGCCTTTTACTGATCCGACCATAATTCCCTGATCAAAATACTTCTGGAAGAATGGGTACATTACTAAAAGCGGTAAGCTTGATACTACAATGGTTGCATATTTCAGCTGTTCCGCTACCTTTGCCATTTCAGCAGTACTCTGAATATCTGCAATCATACCTGGCTGCGGAGTATTCTGTACCAGAATGGAACGAAGTACTAACTGCAGAGGCTGAAGATTTGCATCATTCAGATAAATCATTGCATCAAAATAGCTGTTCCACATTCCTACGAATGACCACAGTGCAAGTACTGCAATGATCGGCTTACATACCGGCATCATGATTTTGAAGAAATGCTGGATCTCATTGGCTCCGTCAATTGCGGAAGCTTCTCTTAATTCTGCCGGGATTGACTGGTAGTATGTTCTTGCAAGGATCATATTCCAGACATTAAATGCTCCAGGAATTAAAACTGCCCAGACTGTATTTACCATATGCAGCTGATTGATTAAAATAAAAGTCGGGATCATTCCACCGCCAAAGAACATTGTGATCAGAAAAATAAGATTAAAAAGTTTTCTTCCCACAAATTCCTTCTTGGACAATGGATACGCTGCCAGCAATGTTATAAAAACAGAAATAGCTGTAAATGCAAGTGAATACAGAAAAGAATTCAGAAATCCACGCCAGATCATCTCATTTTCCAGTACTCTGCGATATGCATCCAAAGTCCAGTCCTTAATATGAAAACTCAGTCCCTGATTATTCAAAACTGTAGGATCCATAAAAGAGGCAAGCACTACATACACGATTGGAATTGCAATAGAAAGTACAAACAGTCCAAGAATCAGGAATCCAATTCCAAGGATAAGACAGTCTGTCTTCGAATATTTTTTCTTTATTTTCTCCATCTTCGCTTCCTCCTATAATCCTTCTCCGTCGTTCAGCTTCTTTACCACCCAGTTTACAAAAACTAACAGAATTACATTTACTACTGAATTAAACAGACCAACAGCCGTCGAATAACCATAATCGCCGTTCAAAAGACCAATACGGTATACATATGTTGATAAAATTTCTGATGCCGGCAGGTTCATATCTGTCTGTAATGCATAGGCTTTCTCGAATCCAATACTCATAATATTTCCAGCCTGCAGAATAAACTGAATTACAATAATATTCTTGATTGCAGGAAGCTCCACATACCAGATCTGCTGCAGAAGATTTGCGCCATCCATAATAGCTGCTTCTTCCAGTTCTTTGCTTGCATTGGATAAAGCAGCCGTGTACATAATAGAGGCCCAGCCTGCTGTCTGCCAGATTCCACTTGCTATGTAAATGGTGCGGAAAGCAGATGGCATTGTCATCCAGTTTGTACTGATTCCTAACAGTTTATTCAGAGGTCCGACTGGAGAAAGCAGCATTCGTACCATACCGCAAAGTACAATTACAGATATAAAGTTCGGCATATAGACCAAAAGCTGTACTTTCTTCTTAACTCCGGTTCTGCGGATACGATTTAAAAGCAATGCCAGAATGATCGGAACCGGAAAGCCCCACAACAGTCCATAAATACTCAGTTTTAACGTATTCAACAGGTAGTTCATAAAATCCGGTGAAGATAAAAACCGCCTGAAATATTCAAGTCCGACCCATGGACTTCCAAGCACTCCCTTGATTACGTTGTAATCCTCAAATGCAATCAGAAGTCCCCCCATAGGAAGATACTTAAAAATGATTGTCAGTAAAAGTCCTGGCATTAAGAAAAAAAGATATAACTGCCAGTTTTTCTTCACATATGTAGCCTTATCTCTCCACGTTTGCTTTTTCACGGGCATTGTTTGGTTCTGCATTCTTTTCATGCACTTCTCCTCCATTCCTTTCCCTTTTCGTTCTCGGAACCGGTTAAGTAACCGGTTACTTTATAGCTCGATGTTACTACATCCAAGTTCATATGTCAACACTTTTTCAAGCTAAAATAACCGGTTACGTAATCGGTTATTTTAGCATTGCCTTTTTTTTAAATAATTGCTATACTAAAAAAATAATATAATCCCAGTAATTAAAAGATTCCCCAATATTATTCTCATTTATTTATAAGGAGATTAAATTTTTATGGCAAAAAAACAGGTGACATTTGCAGATATTGCAGAATATACTCATTTTTCAAAAACTACAATATCACGGTATTTCAATCATCCCGATTCTCTTACGCTTGAAAATCAGGAAAAGATTTCACAGGCCCTTGATACCCTTGGCTATAAAAAAAATAAACTTGCAAAAGTTCTGGCAAATGGTAAAAGTGAGTTTATCGGAATTATTGTTCCAAATCTCTACTTGCATTACTACTCTGAAATGCTGACACAGCTTCTTTCAAGCTATAGTAACTACCATTACAAATTTCTTGTTTTTTCCAGTGAACACGGTGCCGAAGAGGAACAACAGTATATTGAAGAGCTTCTTTCCTATCAGATTGAGGGGCTTATTGTTTTAAGCCATACACTGTCATCCCAAAAACTGGCTTCCTATCAGATTCCTGTCATTGCCATTGAGCGAGAGGCAGAATATATCAGCAGCATTACCACTGACAATTATATGGGTTCCCTTCAGGCTACCTCCCTGTTAATTCGTGATAAATGTGATATATTGATTCATATCAATGTCAATGTTGAAAAAACAGTCCCGGCTTATGATCGTATACGTGCATTTGAGGAAACATGTAAAGAATATCAGGTTCCTTATGACATTGATCTAAGCGTAAGCGGCAATTCTTATCAAGAGATTTTAAATGTGATAAGACGTATCTTTACAAGAATTGAAGAAAAGTATCCGAATCAAAAAAAAGGTATCTTTCTTGCGAATGATACCTATGCCAATATGTTTCTCAATTTAATTTTCCAGAAATATGGTAAATTACCACCTACTTACGAAATTATAGGTTTTGATAATTCTCCAATTGCCAGTGAATCAATCCTTCCGATCACAACTGTCGGTCAGCAAATTGACGTTATTGCACAGACTGCCATGGAGCTTCTGGTGCAGCAGATGGAAGAGCAAAAAAAGCGAGCGCCTAAGCCACTGGAAAAGCCAATTCACAAACAGATCGCTCCGGTGCTGATTCGCCGGAATACTACCAGTTAACTTATTGCTTTCGTATATTAGTAAAGCGGACATTCCAGGTCCGTTTCGCTACTTGCTTATGAACGCAGTCGCTTTGCGATCTGTCAGTAGGAGCTGAAGGCTCCCACTGACAGAAGCATCCCCCCTCACCTACCGCTTAGTGCTCCGCGCACTTGAAGCGGGGGAATGCATATCTGCGTTCAAAAAAAGGCACCTCCCCAGTTTGAAAAAGGCTCTAATCTAGAACTGGAAAAATAATATCTACACTAAAAATCTTTTCTTCCAAATTCGCCACAAGATTTCCGCCATATTTTTCCACCACATATTGAATACTTTTCATGCCAAAGCCATGATAATTATCATCTCCTTTGGTACTCACCGGAAGCCCATTACGAAATTCCAGTTCATCCTCGCAATAATTCTCAATATGAATCCCCATCACATCTTGTCTCGCATATCCGATGAGGCTGATAATTCTTTTTTCAACTGGCAGCTCCGCTGCACATTCAATAGCGTTATCTAAAGCATTTCCAAATATGGCAGCGATATCTCCCGATTTAATACCAGTAAGCTTCTCTCCATCAATCATATATGAAAACTTAATTTGATATTTTTCACAAAGAAGATTCTTTTCTGAAAGAATAATATCCAATGGCTGGCAGCCTGTTTTCGCAAGCCCGTCATAAATATCTACTGCTTTACGTATTTCTTCCAGCTGGCCATAATCTGCATTTCCGGCTTGTTCCAATTCCAGAATCCGGTGCTTAAGATCATGACATTTCATGTTAATGATTTCAACTGTTTTCTTTGACAACTCATACTGTTTTGCATTTTCCTTTATTAACTGCTCAAGAGCCAGATTTTCTTCATTAAGCCGGGACTGTTCCAGAAGCCCAAACTGCATAAAAAGAGATAAAATACAGCAGAATACAAATGGAACACGGCACGCCATAACCATATCCAGCTTTTCACTGATCAGCCAGCTTTGAAGGAGCCAGCAGACACATAAGGAAATAATGGCTACCCAAAGTACACGGACTCTGTTCTGGCTGATATTCGGAAAATTTTTTATTTTTGCTGCACAAGTGAGATAACAAATAATATATACAATGGTAAATCCAATGACCATTTCCGTGGAAAGCATCTTGAAAGAAGTTTTGGTCACGATACAAATCAGCACCTGAATATTGCTTCCAAGATTCTGTACAGTAAAAGCTCCAATTGTACAAAATAAAATATCCAAAAAAGAACGCCTGAAGCAAAACCACATGTAAAGCTGCATAAAAACAAGCACAATAAAGGTTCGAATTCCGCTTATATATTGACCAATTATAATTGGAAGGGTAACTCCCAAAAGCAGACAGGCAGTTCCCCCTACAAGCAGGCGTAACCAGAAGCGTTTTCTTTTTTTTAGATGGAAAAAGAACATAGCTTCCGCTATAAAAAGCTGGATGATAAAACAGGTAATTCCCTGTATTTCACTTGTAGATGAAGCTAATATTTCATAAATTGCCACGTCAGTTTCCTCCCCGGTTAATGTACATTGTCATTTGATCTATAAAAGTTTTTTTATAAGAACGGGAAATCGATAATTCCTTTCCATTTACAAACACGCTGTTTCCCTGATAGCGGGAAATCCATTCCAGATTTACACAAAAGGATTTGCTGCAACAGGAGAAGCGACCTGTCGGAAGCTGTGCTATAAAATCTCCCATTGTGCTTCGCAGGCGAAAGGTCTCTTTCGAAGTATGAAGATAAAGATAATGCTTTGCACTTTCAATATAAATCAGATCTGCAATATCAATTTTAACAGTTCCCTGTTCAGAAGGAACATATATCTGATAACCATGAAGCTTTTTACAGATTCGGATCGCTTTGTCCAGTTTCAGCGAAAAGTTGAAATATTCAATAGGCTTTACCATAAAATCAAGAGCCTGCACTTCATATCCGTTAATGGCATATTGCGCCATATTGGTAATAAAAATAAGAGGAATCTGGCTATCAAATTCCCGCAGTTTTCTGGCGGTGTCAAGACCATTCATATGAGGCATTTCAATATCCATAAGAGCAATGTCGCAGCTGGCTTTATAATCGCTGATAAAATTTAATCCGTTTTCAAAGCATTCTACAGCTAACGGTTCCTGTTTTTCTTCTGAATAGCGTAATATATAGTCTTGAAGAATTTTTGCACTTTTCTTATCATCTTCCACAATAGCAATGGTAATCATAGTTATCCTCCATGGTATACGGCAAAAGCCGGAGTCCTTTTGGGCATTCCGGCTTTTTCATTATACCATGTAAATATTAATTTGTGCCATATTTTACAGCAGATAAATCAAGCTTTTGTCTCATCCTTACAAGTACATTTCTGAAATCCAGAATAAGAGGAAACAATATATGCAATCATGGAAAGTGCCATAAGTACGGCTGAAATTATGAATTTTTTTATGGTTGCAAACTCATAAAGTCCTGATACCACATATCCAATAAAATCAACTTGTGTATAAAAACTGTTAACAAGTGCTGCTGCAGTCAGAATTGCATTTGCAGTAAGCAGAAGGCTTGTCCACTTAAAATCAGGTGCCACCTTCAAAACGATCATCGCAAGAATCTGCAGAACCACTGTTACAAGCAGCAGAACCTCAATATAAGCTTCTGTATGTCCTGCCTGGCGGTACATTACAAAGCCGATCAGCGCAAGGATTGCAGCCACAAAACTTAAGTAAAAACCAAATGTTTTATTTTTCAGATATCCCATATTACTTGTCCTCCTTCACGTAAACTGTCTTTTTGCGAAGTGAATTTCGAAGGTACATAACTGCAAACAAAAGTGTCAGAAGTCCAAATACCACCTCTGCTGCCATAAAGGCAATCTGCCACCATGTAAGAACGTGAATATATTTAGTGGAGGTTGTAATTGTATTCATATCATTACTTGCAACTGTATTATATACGAAATATTTAATTGTTTCTTTCATCTTTTTCTGGAAAGCAGAGTCCTTTGCAATCAGCTTTAGGTTCTCGGTTGAAGTCATGGAACCAATATTAGCGCTTTCATATGCGGAAGTTGTAAGACATCCGCCACCGCCGCCAAATACAATATCTCTCCAGTTCATGTAATCAGCACCGTTGATCATATCTGTTACGATCCAGCCTTCAAATCCCCACTCGTTACGTGCAACCTGCACCTGTGAAGCTTCGGAAGCTCCTGAATATACAGTTCCAAGACGGTTGAAGCCTGTCATGATTCCCTGCGCATAGTTATTTTCCATAGCTCCCTGGAATGCACGGAGTTCATTTTCCCTTGCAGCCTGCTCTGTGAAAAATGTGGAAACACCGGAACGGTTTAACTCCTGATGATTCATGATATAGTGTTTCGGCATCATCATAAGACCTTTGGATTTTCCGCCTTTGCAGACAGCCTGTCCCAACAGGTTGGTAAGCATGGCATCTTCTGAATAATATTCATGATTTCTGGAGCAGTAAGGTGCACGGTGAATGTTAAGACCAGGTGCTGCAATGGAGTTGGCATTGGACCACAATCCGTCTTCACCAAAGAGCTCGCCTTCTCTCTCTACAAGTTCTTTATTGAATGTTGCTGCAACTACAGGTTCTGTAGGCATGGAGCTCATAGAGTAGGAAGCATATTCGTTGTCTGAAGAAACATAAGTCGGCTCGGAAGAGTTGGATTCATTCCAGCGGGTTGCATATCCTGCAATCTGGTCGTAGCTGTAACCGATCGGTCCGTCATACCAGATTGCTTCTGGCAGGAAAATAGAATCCAGCTTCTCAAAGTTTTTATCTCCTGCTTTTTCAATAAAGTTGGCAGCCTCTTCCAAAGTCAGCTGATCCATAAGCTGATCCCATTTTTCATCAGACAGAGGAAGTGCACCTGCGAAAGTTCCATCCTCATTAAACTGGAGGAAATCAACGGTGCTTAATCCGTTGTCAGCTCCCCAGACAACTTCTTCGTCATTGTTCTCAGTAAGCTCATAAGCGGAGTTTGTAAGACCTTTCATCATTTCCTCTATTGGAGTAATGCTTTCCACTTCTTTCCAGCCCTTGCTCCAGTCAGAACGTGTAGTGTATTCAGCAGTATCCGGGATCAGATTGTTAATATCGCAATCCTGGAATGCATTCTCTACGTTTTCAGAATAAGTCTCTTTATCTTCACCAAGAGAAACTGTCACTACATTTTCCGGCTCAATTGTTTCATCGTCTGTAATTGTGATCAGATCGTCTGTGGAATCTGTTTTTACCGCCAAGACATTGTTTAATGCTTCATGCGCACCGTTTCCGATTGTGAAATAATAATCACCGGAATCCAGCACCCATGCGCCCTCTGTTCCATCTTCTTTTACAGCTTTTTCATCATAACTTGCCATATATTCCGGAGCGAACTCAATTTCCAGAGTCTGTGATTCGCCAGGCTCAAGAACCTCTGTTTTTCCAAAATCAAGAAGCTGAATAGAAGCTTTCTCCAGTCCGCCCTCTATATATGGTGTCTGTACATAAAGCTGGACAACATCTTTTCCGGCAACGTCACCGGTATTGGTTACCTTCACTTTTGCAAGTCCCTTTTCCCCAGATATTACATCTACACTTTCCAGCTCCTGAGTAAAGGTTGTATAAGATAAACCATATCCAAACGGATAAGTTACTTCATCTACATAGTTCCAGGCTTTGCCAGTAGAAGAGCCTTCTGTGGTGGCTGCATTTCCCTGATCCAGAACAGTATCCTCGTAACGGGTTTCATAATATTTATAACCAATATAGATACCTTCTGTTTCTACTACATACCAGTCACCCTTGTCTGCTTCTGTAAGTTCTGCACCAGATTCTGCATTGGAAGCATTAGTATAAGTATAAAGACCAAAGTTGGTCATTGCCGGAGCAGAAACAGAACTTGTGGCATAAGTATCAGAAATATGACCGGATGGATTCACAGCGCCAGAAAGTACATCACATACTCCAAGGAATCCATTCATTCCCGGAAGTCCAGTCCAAAGAATTGCTCCAATCTCCGGATCATCCTTCAGTTCCTGGATTTCCATAGGAACATCAGAATTGATCAAAACGATCACCTTGCCATTGCTATTTTCCTTTGCAAGCTGGATCATCTCTTTTTCGTAAGCTGAGATAGACATCGGTGTGTCGAAGCTGTCCCCATTAGGATCCTTCATATTTGTGCTGTAGTCAGACGCCTCTGAACTGTCTCGGGAAAGAACAACAACTGCTGTTGTATCCTTAGCAGATTCCAGAATATCATCTGTGTAAAGTTCAGCAGGTGCCTCACCTACTGTATATGTATCTGCTTCATTATAAGAAGCGGAAAAAGCAGGTACAAGGCTATGGCCCGGAACTTCATTTCCAAAGAAAGAAGCTTTTCTGTAATATGGCGCGCAGGTTTCACTTGCATAAAAGCCTTTCATGGTTTCATTTACTGTGAAGCCTCTTTCATCCATAGCTTCTTCAATACCATAAGCGATCTGACCATCCTCTGAATCAGCCACAACAGAGGAACCAATTAATCCGCCGGTTCCCGGAAGATGGCTGTTTAAGCCCCAGAGGGTAACAGCTTCTTTGGATTTGTCAAGTGGAAGAGTCTGATCTGTATTTTTGAATAAAACGGAACCTTCTGAAGAAATTTCAGCAGCCAGCTGTTCTTTAGCCTTTACCAGATCCTCTACATTGTCAAATTCAGATTCATAATAAATGCCATCAGAGTCAGAATCTCCCTGCTCGATTTTGTAGCTTGAGGTTCCAAGTGTCGCATTAATGAAATCCACTCTTGCATTTGCAATTGAGCTTCCGCCCAGTGTGATTGTGAGAAGTGAGGCTGTAGTTGTTGCCAAACCACGCCAGATTTTCCCGGTATGCTTTTTCATATTTCCTTTCCTCCTAGTAAATTTCCTTTGACAGATAAACACATACTTTTCAGATAGTTACTCTGTCCTTTCAGTTCTGTTTGAACCGCTGGATTTACTATAGCAAAAGGAATGGGATTTGTGAAAAATTCGGCAAATTTGGAACCGTTTCTGGCAAAACTGGTAAGCATATGAAATTTAAATCAATCTAATATTTCAATCTCTGTCTCTGCATTTCCAAGCTCAGATTCAGCTTTCACAACTACTTTACCAGCTCCAGCCTGTGGACGGATAATCGCCAGTGCTTCTCCATAATAAGTATCTGTCTCATTGCTCTGGTAGCTTTCCGGATAGTATGGGCAGGCACTTCCAAATGCCAGAAGCTCGCCACCTTTTACAGCAAGCTTGATTCTGCCTCTTGCCAACGGTTTTGTCTGGCCGTTTTCGTCTGTGTAGCGCATTCTTACGTAGCAAAGATCGGTGTTTGCATTCACACAGGTAAGCTCTGGTTCTGCCTGGAGGATTGTTTCTTTTCCCGCGGTTGTCAAGGTTTTCTCTTCAATTATATTGTCATCTGCATCATAGGCAACAGCCTTGATTTCTCCATTCTGATAGGTTGTATCAAAGAATACCTTGCAGTCATTTTTCGGCTTCTTAGTGCCTACACACTTGCCGTTTATATACAACTTCACATGATCTGCACGAGTGTAAACTTCCACTTTTGCTGCATTCCCATCACAGCCATTCCATGACCAGCTTTCCATTGCATTTGTCATTTTCCATGCAGAAGGAGAATGGGCATCCTTTGTGTGATCAACCGGCATAACTGCAATTGCCAGATCCTCCAGTTCAAAGGCAACTCTGGTATATGCCATCTCGCCAAGAGGCTTTCCTGTGAGATCAATTCGGCCTGAACCGGCACTTACCCAGCCACAGCCGCCATCAAAACGAGGTGCATAATCCTTATATTCCCATGCGCCGATTCCAACCTCACCCAGATAATCCTGAGCTGCCCAGACGAAGTCACCAATGATACGCTTATCACGTTTTGCTTCCTGCATAAATCTGTAAGCATCTGCACAGAATGTTTCACTTCCAAGAATAATTCGCTTGGAATACTTCTTTAAGTCATGACGGTAACGCTTGATTCCATAGTTATATCCTGCTACATCCATATTGGCATATGCATCCCTTGTTTTCACATCACATGGATAAAGAGTTGCTCCTGTTTTCATAAATTCGGCACCAAAAATTCCGGCTACTGTGTTATAAAATTCACTTCCCACAGCCTTTTTCTTCTTGGCATTCTCAGCAGCTTCATCTGCTTTTTTATCGCTGTAAACACCAAATCCCATAGAGCTTAAGAAGTTAAAGAAGATGTTGATTCCGCAGCTTACAGGGCGGGTGGAATCCAGCTCATGAAGTCTGTCTGTAAGGGATTTTGTAAGGGCAATTCCCTTTTTCTGCGCAGTCTCAGATACTTCATTTCCTGTGAAATACATGATCACAGATGGATGATTATAGTCCTTATCCACCATATCTTTTAAGTCTTTTCTGTAATTTTCCAGAATCTCATCTGCATAGTCATACTTTGTTTTATGGATATACCAGCCATCAATATATTCGTCCATTACAAGCATTCCCATCTCGTCACAGGCGCGAAGAAGTGCTTTGGAGCATGGGTTATGTGCAGAACGGATTGCATTATAGCCAGCGTCCAGAAGGATGCGGATTTTACGGCGTTCTGCAAATTCATACGCACAGGCACCAAGAAGGCCGTTATCGTGATGGATACAGCCACCTTTTAACAGGACACGTTTTCCATTGATACAGAAGCCCTCTTCCGGAGTACAGCTTACTACACGGATTCCAAAGGTTTCTTCCTGAATATCCTCGCCGAAGGTTACGCGACAGGTGTAAAGATTCGGTGCTTCCGGACTCCAAAGGTTTGCTCCCGGAAGAGCAATTTCTCTAGAAAATTTACCATCTGCCTGGAGAATTTCCAAGGCGATGATCTTATCTGATGCTTTGTCAGAATTTTGAACGGTTGGTTGTACTGCATTTTCGTCAATACACTGCTCTATGGTCTCGTCTGTCTGGTCTGCACTTTCGCCAGCCACAGCTTTTCTGGTAACAATCTGTTTCTCCATAATTTCCACTTTCACCTCACCGGCAGCATTCGGCCATGCCTCCACGCGGATTTTCGGCTCCTTATAATCCAGTGTAGTGATCTTCACGCTGTCAAATCTTAAATGTTTCTTCGGCACGATATACAGCCACACCGGACGGTAAATTCCGGTACCGGAATACCAGCGGCTATTAGGCTGATCGTGATTGATCACTTCCACCCGGATCACATTTTCTTCCCCGAATTTTACATATTTTGTTGCATCTACATAGAAACCAAGATAGCCATAAGAATGATATGCAACTTTTTCGCCGTTGAGATATACAGTTGCCTTACGGTAAACGCCCTCAAATTCCAGGATCACTTTCTCGTCTTTCGCTTTCTCTGGAAGGATAAATGTTTTCTCGTAAGTGTAATCCTGTGCCTCATACCATCCTGTATTCACACCGCCGGCACTTGTCTCGCTTCTCTCATCCAGCTGCATGGCATCATGCGGAAGAGTTACTGCAAATGCGTTTTCTTTATCTCCTGTTTTGTAGCAAATCCAGTTTTCGTTAAATGACTGCTTCATGATTTCCTCCTGAAATTTTCTATAATTTTCTTTTAATGTCAAGCGGATATTCCAGGTCCGCTTCGCTACTTACTCATAACCGAATGCTGCTTCTCAGCTTAATTCTACCAAATAAAAAGCAGGCTGCGCTATTCCAAACGCAACCTGCCAAAAAACACGCGCCAACTGTGCAAAAAGCGCATTGCTGTTCTCCTGTTCGCAGCAACAGGCTCTAAAGCCTGTTTGAAAAATCATTCCCGCAATCTGCACGCCCCACTTTGCGGTATATTTCACCCGAATTCGGTTGCCGTAGCCCGCTACGGTGCCCCCATCCGAGCGAAATCTCCCACAAATTGTGACGCACATCTTGCAGAAAGCCTTTTTCAAACACGCTCTAGAAAATCTTCTGTAAAAAATTATACAGCGCCAGATGCCAGTTTCCCATAGAATGATACCGCATTGGAAATACATCAAAACAGGTATTTACACCAGACCGCAATCTGGGTTCAATATCCAGCAGAGCCTGGTAATCCTGAATCTGTCCAGGCAGGGCGAAGTCGAAGTTGCCACTTGCCACATATAAATAATGAATTGGCAGTTCTGCAAAATCGCCTGTCTGAATGGTGTCTTCAAATGCAGTCTTGTCTGTCCTGCTTCCGCTGAAGGCCCCGAACCAGGAAAAATAATCCAGGCTCTGGCACAATACGGAATGATACATCGTTACCGCCCCTCTTGACAAACCTGCAAAGGCTCTGTGATCCCGGCTCCTGGAAAATCCCTTATCATCTGCCGATTTTGCATATGTAGAATAAGAGGATTCGATCTCAGGCATCAGATCATTTCGCAGCTCTTTTGCAAAAGAATAGGTCAGCTGATCCAGATCATCTGCACAGTCATCTTCCACATAAAAGGTTGGTGTCACCACGATCAGTGGCTCAATATCTCCATCTGCGATCATGTTATCCAGCATGGTTTTATTATATGGATTTGTTTTCAGCCAGTATTTTTCATCATCACCAGTTCCATGCATCAGATACAGAATATTATACTCTTTTTCCTTACTGTAACCATATGGAAGATATACATAAGCTGACTTTTTCACGCTTCTTCCATCAGTGGCATAAGCCCTGGTATCGTATACAACTTCTTCCACGGTTCCAGCCTGTTCTGGTTCTTCCCCATCATATTTTGCAGGGACTGCCCACAGTTCATCTCTTGCCAGTCCCTGCGCTTCATGTCCTGCATCATACCTTACTTTCCAAAATCCCAGAAATCCTGCCAGTATCAGAACTGCTGCCGCAAGCGGTAAAACTGCCACATGCCCCATAGGGATTTTTTTCCAGATCATCACCGTTGTCCCCAGGCTTCCTCCCAGCGTGGCTACAATAGCCTCTGCCAGAAATAACCAGTTAAAATAATATGTACTGGTAGAAAAATTGGTATTAAAATACAGAATGAAAGCTGCCGCTGCAATCAGCAGATATAAAAATGGCATTCTGCTTTTCCATGCCATATACGCCACCAGCATAAAAACCACCGCGATCATACTGAATGTAATAAATGCTGTCTTATCTCCCAAAATTGCAAACCGGACAATATCAATTCCGGAAAGCAGCACCAGAACAACTGCGGGAATCTGGCTGATCCGGTTCCACATTTTTTCATCTGCTGTCATCTCAATTTTATGCCTCATTATTTTCCCACTCCTACATTTTCTCCAGATACTTTACCACATTTCATGGATCATTTCCTGAAAAATCCGCAATTTGCAGCTCAGAAACCGCAGACTGCATACAATAAAATTCTTCACAGATAAAGATAACAGATTTCTTCTTATTTTTCAGCATTCTGGCAAATGTAGGCACCTTTTAGGCAAAAAAATACCGGAAACAGCTCTCCAAATCCTAACATTCAAAGAACCATTCCCGGTTTAGAAGGAATTTCAATTATAATTTGCAGCCTCGCTGCGCGCCCCAGATCATTCTTTCACCGCACCGGAAGTCATACCGCCCACAATATATTTCTGTCCGATCATATACACGATTACAACCGGAATACAGGTAAGTACAATATCAGCAAAAATGTAATTCCAGTAGCTTTTATTTTTTCCAAAGAACTGATAAACAGCCATAGTCATCGGGAACATTTTACTCTTGCTTGACAGATACAATGGAGTCAGGAAATCGCTCCACACACCCATGAACTGCAGGATAAAACAGGTCACCATAGTTGGCTTCAGAAGAGGCATGATAACCTTAAAAAACAGGCTGATAGGACCTGCGCCATCAATGACTGCTGCCTCATCCAGTTCCACCGGAACAGAAACCACAAAGTTGCGGATAGTAAACACACAGAACGGAATCATGGCGCTTGTAAACACCATAATAATTCCCTGTCGCGTATCGTTCAGATGAAGAGTGCTTAATACTCTCACCAATGTTACATAGTTAACCGGGAAAAACAGTCCGCAAAGTACGAAATAATATAAAAATACATTTAATCTGGTACGCTTGCGGCACATTACAAAGGCAGCCATTGCACAGAGCACAACCCCAAAAGTAGTTGCAACCAGTGCGTAAAGCAAACTGTTTGAAAATCCCTGGATCAGGTTTCCTTTGTCAATAACCTCGGTATAATTGGAAAACAGCCATTCTTTCGGCAGGGCAAGACTCATTCGGGAAGCCTCGCCTTTACTCTTGAAAGAGTTTATAACTACCATATAAAAAGGCAGGATAACGGTCAGGCACAGCAGGATGCAGACCAGATGTTTCAGCAGATTCTGAACTTTTTTCTTTGTCATTGCTGTACCTCCTGTTTTCCTAAAGTTTTAACAATTACAACACCAGCAATTGCTGTGATCAGAAGCAGAATACTGTTCAAAGCAGAAGACATACCGTACTGACCTCTGGAATAAAGCTGGAATGCATAGGTGGTAAGAACCTCTGTTGCATGTCCAGGGCCACCGTTTGTGAGAACGTAAACAATATCAAATACCTTCAGACCGTATGTAATACCAAATACCAGGTTGATCATAATGGCGCCGCTGAGCATTGGAAGTGTCACATAGCGAAGTCTCTGCCAGAAGTTTGCCCCATCGATCTCAGCTGCCTCATAGTAGGATCTCGGAATGGTATTCAGACCGGCAAGGAAAATCGTCATTACATAACCAATACCTCTCCATGCATCCACACCATAAATGGATTTCCACACAACGCCAAGATCCGAAAGCCATTTCTGTTTCAGGATTCCAAGATGCAGACCATCCAGAATTGCATTTAAAAGACCATTGTTATAGTTGAGAATGGACTTGAAAACAAGACCAATGATAACAAAAGGAAGGATAGACGGCAGATACAAAAGTGTTCTGTAAAGTCCCTTTCCTTTCAGTCCTTCCTGAAGCATGATGGCAATCAGAAGTGCCGGGATCAGCTTCACAATATTGGAAATAATGGTAAATTTTAATGTATTTCCAATACCGCTTAAGTAATCCTTATTTGATGTAAAAATCTCTTTAAAATTGTCCAGTCCCACAAAATGGACACCATTTAATACACTTCTTGAATTCCAGTCTGTGAATGAATATGCAACACCCATTATACTGGGAAGCAGGAAAAAGATAATGTACAAAGCCAGCGGCAGTATCAGAAACCACTGTGGATAAATTTTCTTCTTATTCAAAGGCGATACCTCCCCTTTATCAAACAGTGCGAAGGAATCACTCCTTCGCACTGAAGATATACCCTTATTAAATATCTTATGCTTAAATAATTATGTCAATTTCTTACCGAAAAACTTTATTTAGTTCCAGTTTGCATCGCCAACTGTCTTGGCAGCCTCTGCACGGTTGGTGTCCATATTTGCAAGAACGTCATTTGCTTCCATTTCGCCCTGGCAGAACGCAACCATATCCTGACCGAACTGCATCCAGTAGTCGTTTGTATATTTGGTACCAGTCTGAAGAACAGATACGCTCTTCTTGCTGTCATCTACTGTTGCAAGGAACTCTTCTTCCTCTGGCAGCCAGTGTTGCTCAATTGCATCATCGTTCATATCAACGTTTGTGTATGCAGGAGAGTTGTCAAGGATTTCCTGAAGACTCTCTGTGGTTGTAACAAAATTGAAGAATTCTTTTACAAGATCCTCATGCTCTGTTCCCTTGTAACCAAACATGGTAGGTCCAGCCGGGTTGGTCGGATACCAGGTGTTATCGCCAAGTGGGATCAGGAACATACCAAACTCATCCTCTGTGCCTGTGTCATCTTTGATCTGCTGAATGTAACTGGAGTTTGCCATAGCCATTGCAATGTTTCTGTCGCCAAATTCATTTGTCAGGTTGGTGCTGTCAGTTCCAATCCAGTCCTCTCCGAAATATCCTGCATCGGAAAGCTCTTTGAACTCGTTCAGAACCTCAAGCATTTTCTCATTGTCAGCAAATGTAGCCTGATTTGTATTCAAAGCATCGTAAAGTCCTGGTGTAGCTTCTTCGTAAACACCACCGATCTGGAAGAATGCCAGCTGATGCTGCCATCCATCTGCACCTGGCATAAACCATGGAGTAATTCCCTGTTCTGCGATCTTAGCGCAAAGGTCTTTCAGCTCTGCATAAGTAGATGGTATCTCCCAACCATTCTCTTCGAACAATGTTTTGTTATAAACCATTACATATTCTGGTGAATTGTGCCAGATCTGAAGTCCGTATAATTTATCATTGTATACACAGGATGTTTTTCTTGCTTCCGGCATAAGATCTTCCCAGGAAGCTCCTGTGAAATCAATACAGTATTTCTCTGGATCAACGATTGTAGACTCGATTGCAAATGGGTTGGACTGAATCCAGAAAATATCTGCACAGGAATCAGTAGCTAATTTTGACTGAAGAAGATCAGAATACTGGTCAGCCGGAATAGTCTGAAGGTCAACTGTTACACCATAAGTATCTTCAAAACGCTCGATTGTTGCATCATATCTGTTATCCATCCAGCCTGCTGATACCAGAATACTCAGCTCCTCACCGGAAAAATCTGCAGTCTCCTCTGCAAATACGGTAAGTCCGCTTGTCATGGACGCGATCATTGCTGCTGCACAAGCCACTGCCACAAAACTCTTTCTTTTCATTTACATATCCTCCTTTTAATAAAATGGCATTTACCTCATTCAGGAATCTCCGCTGATTCCTCTGTCCTTTTGATGATATTATTTTATCAGTCATGTACTTTTTAATCCATGGATATTCTTACTTTCAATTTGTACTTTTTTCACCATACATTATACTATTTTCATATAAATTCATGTCTCTGCGCAAAGCCACTCACAATTCTTATATATATTTTCTCTGTTTTCGAGCATTTATTTGTACTTTTTATACAAATATGATATACTGATTTTTAATGTTTCACACATGGATTTCTGCATCTGCTTTCCTAATATAGTCAGTAGCACGGGCAAAACAATTAAAGGAGGTATCGCCAGATGAAATCACGCAGTTTACAATCCAAACTTTTTTTTGCCTATATCAGTCTGGCCTGCCTGATTCTGTTTTCCTTTGCATTTTTTTTCTATGTTTTTGTATCCAGACAGCTGAAGGATAGTCAGATCAGTGCCATGAATACGCTCAATTCCAGCTTTCAGACTCAGGTAGATTCCGCGATCCGCAATCTGGATGCAGTATCTGTAAACATTAACTACAGCAATCAGTCAAAAACCATTCTGGACAATTCCTTCAACTTAAATATTTCCAGCAACATGCTTTCTGCCATGTCTGATTTGTTTATTTCCCTTTCCGGAACCGAGCTGAAGGCAGATCAGGTAAATCTCTATGATTTTTCCGGATATGTTCTGGAAGCCGGCATCTCAACTATAGTCAAAAAGACGGATGGCTCAAAGGATGAGTGGATTGAGGCCGCCCGTGAACTGGAGGGAAAAAAAGTCCTTACTCCACCCTACTGTACCAGAGAATATACAAAAACAGCCACCTATGACCAGTGGTTTATTTCCCTGTACCGATCCTTTAATAATCAATATAAACGTGGCGTGGGTGTGATTGAAACAGCCAAGCAGTGCAAATCTGTTTTTAAAAGTATCATCACTTATAAAAAAAAGAACCATGAAGATGCTGCCAGCATCTATGTTTTTGACAGCAATGGCGATCTGATCTATCCCTACGATATTTCTCAGGAATACAAAGCAGCACTTCAGCCCTACTATGAACTTACCAAGGGAGATGATTCAGCCCTCACTTTTATCAGTCCTCTTACAGGAAAAACAGAGTATGCAGCAGAGGCCGTATCCTCTTATACCGGCTATACCTATCTTACAATTCAGCCGGAATCTGTAGTTCTGGCTCCGGTTTACAATCTGCTTCGTATTCTTGCGGCAATTGTTGCGCTGTTTCTGACAATCTCCATCTTTATTTCCTACCGGCTTTCCCGTTCAGTCGTAAAACCGGTAAAGCATCTGAAGCATATTATTCAGCGCATGGAGCTTGATACACTTGGACAGGAAAAGGTAACTGCATATCCGGTTTCCGTTAATGAACTGGAAGAGCTCTACCAGGCCTTTCAGCTGATGAGCGACAATCTGAAGGATTCCATGGAGCAGCTGAATCAGGCTAAGGAGCAGGAAATGAAAGCCAGAAGCATGGCTTTGCAGACACAGATCAATCCTCATTTTTACTACAATACCTTGTCCAGCATTATAGTTCTGGCAGAGAACGGAGATTCTGAGACCGTGGTAAAAATGTGCCGGAATCTTTCCCGGATCATGCGTTATATTACCAATACCACAGAGACAACGGTCACTTTAAAGGATGAACTGGATTATGTACAGAAATATCTGTATTGTATGAAGGTCCGTTATCAGTCCAGCCTGAATTACAGCATCCATGTAGATGAAAGCCTTCTTTCCCAACCAGTCCCCAAGCTGATCATCCAGCCTATTGTGGAAAATGCCATTCGCTATGGTTCGAACTGTGCACCGCCATGGAACATTTCGATCACCAGCATGGTCACGGAAGGAAGCTGGCAGATTGAAGTAACGGATTCCGGTCCTGGCTTTACAGAGGAAGCCAAAGAGAGGATCACTGCCAACATTATGAAAGCCATTCAGAATCCGGGACTTCCGGAACTAAAAATAAATGGGCTGGGAACTATAAATGTGTATCTCAGATGGAAAATATTCTGTAAAGGAGACATTATTTTCAGATATGGAAATACCGCTGATGGGCACGGAATCGTGTCTATTGGACGGTATTTTTCCAAGACAGCTAAATCAGCAGATGAAACTGACTGCATAAGTGAATAAGCAAGGAGGAATCAAAACAGTATGACGTACACTGTCATCGTTGCGGAGGATGAAGAACTTCTGCTCACAAATCTTGTCCAGAAAATCCAGAAAGCGGATCCGGATTTTCTGGTGGCAGGAACTGCACAAACAGGCGATCAGGCTCTGGCTCTGGTAGAAAAGCTCAGCCCTGATCTTGTAATTACGGATATCCGTATGCCTGTGATGGATGGAATCACCCTGCTCACAAAAGTAAGGGAGCAGTTTCCATTTACTAAATTTATTATCACCAGTGGATTTTCAGATTTCGAATATGCAAAAAAGGCCATCACTTTAAAGGTTTCTGATTATCTACTGAAGCCAGTTGATTCAGAGGAGCTTAAAGAAGCTCTCTCCAAGATCAAACAGGAATTTCAGATTGCCGGAAATGATTACGAAGAGGTGTTTAATGCCCGGACTGCTGCCATGACACCAGCCCAGATTGCCACATTACTGAAAGATTTCATTGTAAAAAACTACAGCGAGGACATTAATCTGAACCTGATCGCAGATAACATGAACTACAGTCCCAGCTACCTGACCAAAATTTTCTGCCAAGTCTACGGTTGTACCCCGTCCAAATATCTGATCACCCTGCGCATGAGCCACGCCCAGCGCCTTCTGGTCCATGAGCCTGGTCTGTCCGTGAAACAGATCGGGGAAATGTGCGGCTATCATGATCAGGGGTATTTCAGCAGGATTTTTAAGAAACATACAGGTAAAAGCCCGTTGGAATTCCGGGGGTAAAGCTTTGAAGACCGGCAGGGATTGTTCCCTGCCGGCCTTCTGACACGCTCTAGAGCGTGTTTGAAAAAGGCTTTCTGCAAGATGTGCGTCACAATTTGTGGGAGATTTCGCCCGGATGAGGGCGCCGTAGCGGGCTACAGCAACCAAATTCCGGTGAAATATACCGCAAAGCGGGGCGTACAGATTGCGGGAATGATTTTTCAAACAGGCTCTAGATCCGGAATAATTCTGCATGCTCTTCTTTATACAGCTCTATATTTAAGTACTCTCCAAAGTGCACTTCATCCGGTCTTCCGTATTCATAGGAAACCTTCACAGATTTTCCTGGCCATGGGTTTTCCACTCTGCATGGGTGTCCTTTGTGGCTGAGTATGCTAACCCGCTCTACCTCACCGTCTTTCAAAGCAGCGCTTACCTCAAGCCCTCCCCAGGCACGGAAATTCCGGAAAAAGGCGTTTGGATGCTCAGCTCTCGGCCATACTGGGAAAATGCGGATCATGCCCTCGCAGCTTTGCAGCATCATCTCCTGGATGGCATCCGGGATGGTGTTCAGCTGCTCGATTCCATGAGGATTTTCCTTCAGAAAACCGTTTGGGATTCCCCGGTTTAGGATCATATCGCGCATTTCTTTCCAGATGATTTCCGGAGCGTAGCCTACACGTACTGCGGCAGTGAAAAACAGACAGCTTAGGTTAGAGGCATTAAAAGCACCAGCCTTGTAGAAATGAGGATTTTTTACTCCACCAGATTCCATTCCATTGCTGTAAGCTTCGCCATTTTCTAATTCACCATTGCTATTGAACAGCAAGTTATTTGCATTATCTTTATCTGCAAATTCTGCTTCTTCAAGTGCCTTCCTGTATTCCAGCTCTCCCAGCGCATTCTCCACCAGTGCATGTATCTGCACTGTATTTCGCGCCACTTCCAGCTCTTCCGGGGCACTTCCAAGCCCAATTGCATTGCCCGGATATATCTGCATCACATTTCCCGGAAAATGGAAAGACCATTTGCCACCGATACCTTCATCATAATAAATCTCTTTGTCCAGCATTTCTTCCGGAAGCAGATCCTCCAGCTTCACATCCACCTCTTTCCAAAGAGTTGGATTCTCCTGAATCTCCCGAATTGTCCCCTTTGGATAAGGTGCCAGGTTTTCTGCGATTTCCAGCCATTTTTCTCTCTTTTTCTCATCCAGATCAAGTGCCTCACTGATTCTCGGCATCCAGGTAAAGAAGGTTTTCAGATAACCTAATGTATTCACCGGATCTTCCGGAACGCCATTGTCACGGATGTTCCCATCTGTGCGCTCGTGCATACCATCTCCAACTACATGGTAAACGCCATCCCTGCACACCAGATCCTTTTCCCAGAAATCTGCCACACCGCGAAGATAAGGATAAACCTTCTGTGCATACGCCTCATCCTCCGTGATTCCATAACGATAGATCATATTCAAAGCACCGTGAATGGCTGGGGATTTCATATGCAAAAGCAGGGCCTCACTTACCAGACCGTGAGGTCCCAGTCCCAGCGGATAATAAAGTCCCTCATGGTGAAGCAGCCGCTTACACATCTCATCTGAAATTTCCATCAGTTTCAGATAAGGCGCATCGTGAGGATCGGACTGCTGGAAATGTCCGGAGACCATCAGATTCAGATAGGGAGACTGATGGTTATAATTAATCTTATAATTTCCATTCCATGCCGGACGGTCAAAAGTACTGATTCCCAGAATATTGGGCGGATATTCCGGATCCCGTGATACACTTGCCAGCATATATTTTGACAGATAATATCTCTGCTCGATCACCGGATCATCCAGAGAAATTTCGGAAACACTCCAAAACTTTTTCCACCATACCAGGTGCCGTTCATGAAGAGTTTCCACATCTTCTTCCGTTATCCACCTTGCCCTGGAAAAGGCATACTCATAAGGTCTGCTGCACTTCGCCCAGGAGCGCACTGGCAGAACGAAGGTTGCCCGCTCACCGGCTTTTATTTTTCTGTGAGTGCTTCTGTCACTTAGCTTCCCTGTATTTCCAAATGCTTTAACTGCCTCAACATTCTTTAAAATACCGTTTCCCGCCGAAGGTTCTGTAAATACCGCTTTATTTGATTTATTCCCACTTTCCTCAGTGGATATAATAGATTCTTTCTTTAAAGAACCCAAACTTTCAACGCCGCCAATTACTTTCGTTTCCTTCAGAAAGCCCCCAGCAAAACCAACCTTAGTTGGAATATCCACATGATCTGAAAACTGCCGGTATCCACTTACAATCCCACCGCCGGTTTTCTTTACCTGCAGCGGACGTCCCGTCACCAGTCCAGCGAACATTCCGTTCTGGATATTCTCCGACTCACCGCTTCCCCAGACATCCACAGCTTTTTCGCAGCCTTTTCCTATTTCGTCCGGAAAATAAAAATCAAATTCCACATCCAGATCTGTCTCACTCTCAAACTCTACCACAAGAATGTTCTCATCTGCAGCCACCCAGCTTTTCAGAGAACATTTCTCTCCGGCGGAATTTGTCAATATTGTTATAGTTTCTCCCGTGGCAAACTTCTGCTCCGTATACCACCTGGCACCCTCCATAGCAGGAATATCAAACACCATACGCCCTACCGGTCTGGGGCTTCCGCCGCTTACCGCCGGATCACATTTGGCAGAACTGTTATCATGAAAGAATTCCCAGTTCGCCGCACTTTCCATTTGCCAGAAGTCATTGGTCGTAAACCAGAACTGTGGATACCTCCCATCCCCGGCCACTGCCGCCAGCAAATCTCCATTTCCCAAAATCGGCGCGTCAATCTTCGTCCCCGCATTCTGCCAGATTTTCCATCGTCCGCCCCCTGAAACATCCACATTTCCATCTGGCACAGCCGTCGGAGCCTCAGTAAATACAGCCCTATTTCTCTCTACAACCATATATCTTTCCTTCTCTCCACTTTCGCTTCCCGCACCGCAGTATCCTACTTTATAATCACCGTCTCATAAACCGCTTCCCTCATTCCCGGGAAGCTGCCCTCTCTACGCCCATTCACCAGCTGTCCTGCCGCATCCTTCCACTGGAATCTGGTCGTCGCATACGCCCCATTCTCAAAGTTATAGTTATTTCCTTCATCCTCATACAGCACAAACTCTCCGTCTGCCCCAGGATAAACGATAATCTGTACCGGCTTCTCTGGCTCCTGCTCTGCATAAACCAGCCCATCAGCCACCGGAATGATCGCACCCGCCTTCACGAAAATCGGGATCCGGTCAATAAGTGTCTCCACCTTCACATACTGGCCGCCCTCATATTTCTCATTTGTCCAGTAATCGTACCAGATCGTACCAGCCGGCAGATAACACTCCCATGTCTTTTCCCTGTTAAGCACGGTACTTTCCGGACCATAATACATAGGCTCCGTAACTGCACAGATCAGCAGGGATGGTCCAAACATAAACTCATTCTCCACCTTTCGCACCTCCCTGTCCTCCGGGAAATCAAACAACAGGCTTCGCATAATGGTATAATCCTCAAAATGTACCGCCCCTGCCAGCGAATAAATATAAGGCATAAAATGATATCTCAGCTTGATAAATTTCTCGATAGCATCATAGAACATAGTGCCCTTTTCCCCGAAATTCCAGATTTCTCTCGGCGTATCTGTACCATGAGACCGGAACATAGGAAGAAATGTTCCCATCTGAAGCCAGCGTGTATAAAGCTCACAATATCCCTTATCTTTCACACCCTCATTATATTTTCCCTGCCAGAACCACTTGGGCTCCGGATCCGTGTTGCATCCGCATCCACGGTTCTGCCACTTATCTGCAACTGTGAAAAAGGCTCCGATATCCAAGGTCCAATAGGGATAACCGCTCAGTCCCATATTCAAACCTTCTACGATCTGGATCTTCAGATTCTTCCAGTCCGCGCAGGTATCTCCAGACCACAGCATAGCTGCATACTTCTGACCAGATGCATAACCGGAACGTGTCAAATTCAGTACACGCATATCCTCCCGATCCTTTCTCTGGTTCTCATAAATTCCCTTTGCATGCTCCAGGGCAAAAGCGTTGGCCACAGCAGGATCCAGGTATTTCTTGTGCTCGCCTCCAACCAGCTGGAAACGCTCCCAGGGCTCTCTTTTCACCGCACCGCCCCAGTCCGGACCGGAAAACGGCTCTGTGGAGTCACACCACCAGGAATCAAAGCCCTGGTCAAACAGCCCCTCCTTCGCCTGTTTCCAGTACATTTCTCTTGCTTTTTCATTAAAAGCATCATAGGTTGCATAATCATACAGAAGATATCCGGCATCAAAAAATTCCTGATGATTTTTTCCTCCGGCATTCATATTCGGCCATACAGAGACCATGCTGTGGGCATGCATCTCATGAATCCGCTCCATGCACTCCTTGTTATCCCCATAACGGGACTGATCCAGAATCTTCTCCCCCCAGTTGCCCGGATCCCAGGTATTCCAGTCCTGAACCACACAATCCAGCGGAACCCCGATTTCTCTGTAATGGCGTACAATTTCCTCTAATTCTTTGGAAGTATAATACTGCTCCTTGGACTGAATATAACCATAAGCCCACTTCGGCAGCATCTGCGCCTTGCCTGTCAAATAGCGATAATCATGGATAATTCCATCCATGGTATTGCCGCCCATGAAATAATAATCGATCTGATCCACTGTATCCAAAAACAGGTAAGACTCCCTTCCCTCATCATTAAAAGTCATCAAAGAACAGCAGTCAAACAGCACTCCATATCCTTCTGTAGAAACAAACAGAGGCATTGGAATCCTCATATTGTGCTGGTAAAGATACTGATTGTGTCCGCGATAATTGTAAATTCCTTCCTCCGCCTGGCCAAGACCGTGAATCTCTTCCTCCTCTTTCCAGTCGAAAAATACCCTTGCACGATAACCGTCGCGCACCTTCTCCGGCTTCAGATTCTGAATAAAGTTACGCTCACCGTCAACTGTTTTTACACGGTTGATAACCGGCTTCTCACCTCCAGTTGTATACCGCACTACATCAATTTTTGTTAAATCTGCCTTATCCTGTATGCACCACCTGGTTCCGTCCGCGTGCTTCCACTCTATTCTTCCAGATGAAAGTTCCAGAGAGACCAGAACTTTTCCAGTCTTTAGTTCCAGCTTTTCTTCGTTTTCCTCTGCTGCAAACTCAACTGCCGGATATTCCTTTTTTTCAATAATAAGAGAGTCGTTTCCCTTAATCTCCTCTTTTCCAATTACACAGCGGATAATTTCCTCTGTAACCGGAATCAGCCGGTATAACATTCCTACCGCTTCCGTCTGTACATACCTGTCTGTTTTTATCATTTTCCATTCCCTCCGTTTTTCAATCCCCTTTTTTTACGTTGTCTGTCTGAAAGAGCCTCTTGCGTGATAATAAATTCCAACGAAATTTTCCATTACATAAAAAGCTGGCACATCAGGACAAAGCTTCCTACTTTTATCCTAACATGCCAGCCTGAAAAAGGTCTATGTCTTATCTGCTCCTGAATTTTAATTATTTTTACTCTTCTCATATCCGGGAGTTTTTCCCATATGCTTCTTATATAATCTGTAAAAATTGGAAATATTATTGAACCCACATGCCAGGGCAATCTCAGTCACATTTGCCCCATCCTCCCGAAGCAGCTCCCGGGCCCGGTTCACGCGCAGACGTGTCACATAATCACTGAAGCTGATGTTGGTGAACTTACGGAAATAGGAGGAGAAATAGTTGGAGCTCATATAAACAGACGCTGCAACCTCCTCCAGCGTAATCTTCTCACAATAATGAGCGTTTATGTAAGTAAAAGCCTGCTCCAGACGTTTCATGGCATTTTTCTTTTCCCGAAGCATTTCACCGGACTTGGTCTCATCCTGATAAGCCCGGATCAGCATGGTCAGAATCCGCAGAACATTCGCCTTAATCATAAGCGGATAGCCCTCCTTGCGCTCCTGCCATTCCTGGTAAATCTCCTGTATGCTGGTACGGATCTCCGTATTCACCGGTTCTTCATGGCCCACTCTATTCTTAAAATTAGTTCCACGCTCAACAAAGGGCCGCAGATATTCCGTATCAAAAGTACTGATCTTCTCTGCTACAAACTCCGGCGAAAAGATCATAACCAAAAGCTTCATTCTGCCTCCCAGAAGCTTCCAGCCATGCGGCTCTACATTATTGAAAATGATAATATCATTCTCTTCCATGGTATATTCCTGTCCATTGACGAAATAGTTTCCCTTTCCTTCCAGAACCCAGGTGATCTCAAAATAGCTGTGCCAGTGCCAGGTTCCCGGATGACTGTTGGAAGGGTTAAGCTCCACTTCTGATATCTGAAAAGGAAATTCTTTATCAAGAGGAATGCTGTCTCGTTCCAGTCTCATACTCTGCCCCCTGTAATAATCTCATGAGCACAGTATAGCAGACTTGGGTTCTGCATGCAATCAGCCTTAAAGATTATGTTATTGTTCACTCCGTGACCAGTAACACGGAGCGAGCAGTAACTTATTCTTTTTGGGGACCGGAATCCAAAAATTCTTCTAACTTTTGCAGCTCATCCTCATGCTTCCCATGAACTGCAATTCTGAAATAATCTTTTCCCTGCACTCCCTTTATCATATAATAATCATTTTCTATTTTGAAAAAAGGCTCTTTCAGCATATCCAGATACACAAAACTTCCCAGAGGTCTCAGACTTAATATAAAAGCTCTGTCTATAGGCGCATCCAGAAGGTAATCCGTTGCGAACCAGCCTGATTCTGCACACTTTTCTCTTGACGGCTGTTTTCCAAGAATTTTCATTTAATCGGCTCCTCTCAATGATACTGCAATCTGGCCTGCTGCCTCCAGAAATGCAAGGATTTCCTCTTCTTTCGTAAACCAGGAAACGCTCACTCTCACAGTTCCACTATTTTTTGTTCCCATTGCCTCATGAATCAGGGGGGAACAATGAAGTCCGGCGCGCACTGTAATTTCATAACCATTTTCCAGGATATATGCCGCATCCGAAGCCTTCAGCCCCTGAAAATTCAGGCTCATAACAGGTCCCTTACATTCCGCAAAGCTGCCATATACCTGTACCCCCGGAATTTTTCCAAGCCCTTCATACAAAAGCTTCATCATCCTTTCTTCTTTTTCCTGTATCCTGTCTACGCCGGTTTCCAGCACGAATTCCACACCGGCAAGAAGTGCCCTGATTCCAGGCAGATTCTGAGTGCCGACCTCATACTCATAATCACCGTCTTCATAAGTAAGCTGTTGACTGTTCCGCCCTGTGCCGCCATACTTCAGTGGCTTCAGCTCCAGCCCCTTTCTTATGAAAAAGCCCCCGGTGCCTTGTATTCCCAAAAGACTTTTATGCCCTGTAAAAATAACCCCATCTGCCTTCCAGCTGTCTGCATCCACCGGAATACAGCCTGCACTTTGCGATACATCAACAAGCAGAAGCAGATTATTTTCTCTTGCAAAATTTCCAATCAGCTTCATATCCTGCACATATCCGGTCACATTGGAACAGTGATTTACAATAAGGGCTGACGGATTTTTTCCTGTGTTTTCCAGAGCTTCTTCCAAACCTTTTTCCAGCGCATTCCGAGTAACTGCTCCATTTTCCAGGCAGGAAATGATTGTTACAGGATGCTTCTTTAATACCGGCTGATTCATAAGCGGGCGCAATACACTATTGTGTTCTGTCTGGGTTGCCAGGATTCCACACCCCTCTTCTCCGTAATCCAGTCCACACAGCACTGTGTTCAGGCTTTCCGTAGCACCTGAGGTAAAAAAGATCCGGTCATGAGCATGGATGCCCAGCAGCTTTCCAAGCTTTTCCCTGCACCTTTCTTTTGTATCTTTTTTCAAAATTGCGCTTCCTCCCCGGAATTGCGAAGCAGGCGTGTCCATAAGACACGCCTGTACAGCTTCACATACAGAGGAAGGCTTGGGCCAGGAAGTGGCCGCATTGTTCAGATAGATCATCTAACTCATCCTTCCAGGATATTGAAATCCATAACCTTTGCAATTTTTTTGATCAACCTGGTATAATCACCAAAAATCAGAACCTGATGATGTCCAAAGCCAGCCAGATTGTGCATAAACTCCCTTGCATCATCCATCTGGATATAGTAATACGGGCTGCAATAGGTCTCGGCATATTCCGAACGGATTACTTTTCCTTTCTTAATGCACATGGTATCACCTGCCGGATTGAAACGACCAAGTGTAATATAATCGTCTTCGTTCTGTGTAAAATCAACCTGAAGCTTACCGCCGAAGCCCTGTCCGGTAAATGCCCACAGCTTGTATTCCAGCGGTTTTGTTCCGTATCCGTTCATACAAAGGGCCGGAACTGCATGATGGATCCTGAGCAGCTCATCTGTCTCATGATTTGGATTTCCCATAAAGGCCGGACGGTTTGCAGCGTATTGCATGATCAGCATTGCCATAAGTGCATTCAAGTCTTCCTCGCATCCGCTTGGAATTCCCTCATCCTTCATAATTGAATGACACATGCATGGTGTAAATTTACGGTTCTGTGGAATTTCCGTCGTACAAAGCTCATGACAGGCTGTGGAAAATGCATTGCAGTCATAAATATCCATCATTTTCTTTGCTGCAAGATAGTATTTGATATCGTTGATAAACCAGTCTGTATTTACCTGGGTATCTGTAGAGCCTGCAATCAGCTTCTCGGCAATCGGCTTAGCCTCTTCATCGGTAATCTGATCCATATATTTGAAAATAGAAGTAAATGGAAGCTTGATTACCTCGAATCCATAGCGCTGACGAAGGATCTCAGGATCACGGATAAGACTCTGGATTCCAAATGTAGGCTGTGATCCAGCAGTCAGCACAAGTGCTCTTGTATTGCGAACTGCTTTTCTTACCCAGAGAATATGTGCGATCTCATTTACATCCTGAAGATCCATTGCCACATATGCTTCCACGCCAATTGAGCGGCAATATGCTGCAAAATCAATGCCCTCATTTCCATTCTGCCAGATAATGACCGGTTTTCTGTAGCGTTCCAGCTTCGGAATTCTCCATCCCATGCAAAGGAAGCAGTCAATTTCATCTACATCTTCACCGATCTTGTCGAACATTTCTTTTTCTACAACAAAGGATTCATTATATCTTACATCCAATGCCTCTTTAAATTCAACCTCGCTAATCACGTCCTTCAGGGCCTCTACAGAGCTTTTGAAGGTTTCATCAGCAACCTTTGTCTCTGCCTCTACAGTCATGTCTTCTTTTCGTCCGGCACGGCACGGTCCCTCCCAGAAATGAGTATGTGTCAGACAACCGATCAATGGTCTTACAACAAGTTTTACATCCATAGCTTTCTGTTTCATAGTTTGAAATACCTCTTTTCCCCATTCAATTTTTGTGTTTCCCCCGCGTATTAATTTCAATTATATCTTTTAAAAAAACTTTTTCTTCTATTTTCTTCCTGTTACTTTATACTTTCTTATTGTTTTTTTGTACTAATTGCACAAATATTATAATTATTCCTATTAGTTTTATATGAATTATTGCACGTTGTATATCTCATACAGACAACGCAAAGCGCCGACAGATTTACCTGCCGGCGCTTTGTGGTTTTTATTATGGAGTTAACAAAATAAACTTAATTTGAATATGAGTTTGCTTCCGTCAATAGGATTGCATATGTTTCAGCGTCCCAGAGACTCTACAAAAGTTCCCTTCACATCGCTCCAGTTGCGGTCCGCATAATCCAGAAGATAAGCAGCCTGCTCCATGGACATTTCCGGGAAAAGAAGGAAAAGGCTGTGGGAACCGTATTTATTTACAATTCGGTCTACGTTGCGGATCCAGTCTTCAAACTCACCGGAATATACCTTTACCCAGATGGATTTGCCTGCTGCAATTGCTTTATCATAGATCACATCCCAATCCGGAAGGGTTCCGTCCGGACCGGCATCACCGCTGGTCCACTGAAGAGCATCAATTCCCTCAATTTCCATAAGCGCATCCATGTGCTTAATTGCAGCCGGACCATCCAGATGATAAAGTACATGATCCACATTTTCAGACTGACTGCGTAAGGACGGCTGGATATATTTACGGAAATCTTCCGGTGACATCATTGCTGAGAAATCGCACTGAAGCTTCACCGTTCTGCCTGGTCCCCAGATCTGGAATACGGTGTATGCATTTCCGCCTTCTTCATCTTTGATAACATCATAAAAACGGTCATAATATTCATAATAAATGTCCGTTACCTCCTGGATTCTTTCCCCGATCATTTCCGGCTCATCCAGAAGATCAAACAGAATATCCTGCGCTCCGCGAAGAGAGGCAAGAACATCAATGTTTTCCATAAGATCCGGCATATCCACATAGAAGTCATCTCCGGCAAGTGCCTGACAATCCTTTGCAAGCTGAAGATGTTTCTTAAACCATTTATTCTCCGGATCAAAGGTCAGCTTCGGCACACCGTCCCAGCCGTCCAGACATTTGTTAAACCATACTGTATCTTCTTTAAACCCAATTTCAGAACCAAGATAAGAAGCAAGTGAGCCTGGTCCAAAATCAATATTCAGATTCGGAAAGCTCTCTCCAAGGAATGCATGTGTCTGGCAGAAGTAACGATAGCGGTCAACAATTCTCTGAGGGTTCTGGTATTTGTCCTCCATATCTTTCCACTTCAGTTCTTCCGGCATATTATAGTATTTTCCCTGACAGATCTGATCCAGATAGCCGCCCTCTACAGGTGTTCCGTCGGAGTACTGCTCCACCTCAGGTCTTCTTGCGATTACGCACATAAGCGGTCTTCCCGTGTTCTTATGCGCCCAGTAGTTGCGGAATTTCTCTTTGGCAGCTTCCATATTTACTTTGTAGCCTTCACCAGGTTTCGGAAGCTGAATTTTGCTCAGATCCACTTTATCCTTTACAAAATGAGGTGCCTCATGAAGCGGTCTGCGTACCCAGGTACCATTGGTTTCGGATGTTTCGTAGGAATCATCTTCCGGAGTTTCTTCTGCATCCGGCTCTGACTTTGTCTGCGCATCAGTCATCGCAATATTTTTCTCTTTGTCTTCCGCACCTGCAGTTACGCTTTCCTCGCCCTTTACTGAAACCTGGTCAAATTCCCCGGCTGCTGCCTTTGCACAGAATCCGGATTCCGCATATTTTTTTGCACACTCTGCTGCAGAAGCTGCATCCTCTGTGTATGCGTCTGCTCCGATCTCATCTGCAAACTCCTGGCTGATAGGCGCACCGCCAACCATAATCTTAATACGGCTTCTGAATGGCTGTGAAAGAAGTGCTGCTACTGTGTCACGAAGTGACGGCATTGTAGTGGTAAGAAGAGCGGAAAGTGCTACAATGCTTGCTTCTTTGTGCTTATTTACCTCATCAATAAAAGTCTGGATCGGCACATCAACACCAAGGTCAATTACTTCGAAGCCTGCACTTTCGAACATCATTCCAACCAGGTTTTTACCAATGTCATGAAGATCTCCGGCAACCGTTCCAAGAATGATGGTTCCTGCGCTTCCGGCCTCTCCGGTTGCAAGATATGGCTTCAGTACTTCCACACCAGCCTTCATGGCTCTGGCTGCAGCCAGCATCTGTGGTACAAAAATAATCTCTTTCTTAAAGTTATCGCCAACAACTGCCATGGCGCCGATCATGGCGTCGTTGAGGATTGCAGTTGGATCACATCCTGCATCAAGTGCCTCCTGGACAGCCTGTCCGATTTCTTTATTTTTTCCATCCTGGGTTAATTTGAAAACCTTCTGCATTTTCTCATCAAGCGGAGATGCAGGAGCCGGCTGAGCGGCTTCCTCGGATGCTTTGTTTCCGAATTTATCAATATACTGCAGGCAGTATTCATCACGCTCCAGAAGTGCGTTTGTTGCATAGATCATACCAATCATGTTTTTGTTGGTCGGATCTACGATGGCACTGTCCATACCAGCATTCATAGCAAGAACCATAAATGCCTGGTTAATATTTTTTCTCACCGGAAGTCCGAAGGAAATATTAGAAAGTCCGCTTGTAATGTGGATCTCCGGATATTCGTATTTGATTCTTCTGCAGCAGTCTGCAAATACAGTCAGCGCAGTCTGGTCTGTTCCCAGGGTTACAACCAGTGGGTCAATATGTAAACGGCTTGGTGCAATGCCGTACTGTTTCGCTTTTTCCATAATTCCGAAGAAAATTTTCATACGACGCTCTACGGAATCCGGAATTCCATCGTTATCGCAGAGAAGGGCTACGCACTCCCAGTCTGTGTCTGCGATCACTGGAAAAATCGTGTCAATTTTGTCTCCTTCAAGGGAAACAGAGTTAATAAGTCCCGGTCTTTTACAAAATGGAATGGCTGCCACACAGGATCTTGCACTTGGACTGTCCACACAGATTGGTGTATCTGTCACTTCCTGTACAAGGTCGATCATCCATTTCAAGGTTTCTACTTCTACAGCCTCTTCTACTGAGGCACATACGTCCAGAAATGTGGCTCCCGCTTCTGCCTGCATTCTGGCTCTTTCTCTGATCAGGTCCGCATCCTTCTCAGCAATGGCTTTTGCAACTGACGGAATGGATCCGTTCAGCTTCTCACCAATAATAATCATGGCATTTTCCCTCCAATATGAAATTGTAATTGCTACTGTTCACTCCGTGACCAGTAACTTGTAATTTTCTGTCACAATCTTCTCCGCAAGCTGTAACAGTTTCGTTCTCTCCGCTGCAAGTCCTCCGCTAAAAGGACTTGCTTTTTACAAATTCATTTTATATCAATTGGGGGAAATTCCTCTTCTGTTATTTTCTCATTCGATTATACTATCTTACTGTGAATAATTTCACAGCTTAATGCATATGCAGGATTTCAGAGCAAAGCATCGTAAAATACTCACATATACAACTTTTCTTTGCGAAATATCTAACCACCTGCATTTCATCTTCCCAGTTTCACTTTAATAAATAACAGCTGGTATACGCAATCTTTCCAGGACCATAATAATAGTCAAGGTGGTTTGCCTGACAAACCTGCATGACCAGCATTCCATAGGCTTCCATAGAGGAAAAGGCCTGGTCCGGAAAGCGGCAGGGAGCGTCCGGACAGGTACAGGTTTTGCATTTTGTGCAGCAGCCTGCGCCCATTGGAAGCATATTCGGGTAAAATTTCCGCAGATCTTTTTCCAGGCTGTAAAAGGAGGCTTTGTGCATAGCTTCTGTGCGCATCATGCCTTCCCCATCCATGGAATCCTCCAGCTGTCCCACTGTCTGTACCAGGATTCCAAGTTTATACTTTCTTACTCTTTGTTTGCATTCCTCCAGGGTTCCGCAGCCGGGCGGACAACTCCAGCATTTGTTGTATTTGTGACAGGAATCGGAGGCGCACATCTGGCGTACTTCTGGCTTTAGTTCAATGGTATCGCAGGCCAGGGGTACCACGTTGGTGAAACCGTGGGACAGGCATAGTTGTTTTAAGTCTTTGAAATTCATGTCTCTAATCCTTTTTTAATCATTATTATCCACAGATAACAATATGCAAAAACATTTTATAATTCTCTGTCTTCTATTTTTATATCTTGTTTCTATTTTTTATCTTGCTTCTATTTTTATAAAATCAGCACTAAAATTTCCTGTAATAAACACGGAAATCTCTTTACCTTTCAAATCCCAGCTCATCTACGAAACAATCCTGAAATTCCGGGCAGGCCGCCAGTTCCAGAAATTCCATGTTTCGCACTGCATTTTCAATCTCGTGACGCTCATTCTTATTTAGCAATGCAATCTTAGCACCTTCCCCGGCGATATTTCCCACACATTGTACTTTCTTCACAAAACTTTCCGGGATCAGCCCAATCCGGGCTGCGTTTTCTGCACTCATATAATTGCCGAATCCACCTGCCAGATACACGGTCTGGATCTGGGATTCTTCTATGCTTCTTTTCTTTAATAAAAGCTGGATTCCAGCGGCAATGGCTGCTTTGGCAAGTTGAACCTCGCCAATGTCTTTCTGGGTAAGATAGACTCCGCAATCATTCTCAAAACGCGACTGCCCACTCCCATTTTTTTCGTTTCTCTGTAGGCACTCCGTTTTCTCACTTTGCGCATCCTCTGACATATTCTGCTCACATTGGGCAAAAACAGTTTCTTGTGGTGGCACAAGCATAAACGTGTCTGATCTTTCCTGCCCACTGTGAAGAATTCCATTTTCCTCTAACAGACCTGCACGCAGAAGCTCTGCCACCAGATCAATCAGCCCGGAACCGCATAGGCCTACAGGCTTCTCACCGCCAATTGTGGTATACTGCCATTTTCCATCTTCATATTTTACATGATCGATAGCTCCCGGAAGCCCCCGCATTCCGCACTGGATCTTCGCCCCTTCAAAGGCTGGGCCAGATGCCGCGGAGCAGGCTGCCAGGCCATATTTATTTCCAAGAATCATCTCTGTGTTAGTTCCGATATCCAGCATTAAAGTTATTTCATCCTTCAGATCCTGTCGAAGAGCCAGAAGACAGCCACTGGTGTCTGCGCCTATGTATCCGGCGATATTCGGAAGAAGGAGCAACTGGCCTTTTTGGTGGATGTGAATACCATAATCGGCTGCGCGCAAAGTAAGGGACTGACTGATTGCAGGCGTATATGGCGCATGTACCAAAGAAGCCGGGGAAATTCCAAGAAACAGGTGGTGCATACAGGTGTTTCCAACAAGACTTACCTGATAGATATCTTCCACTCCAGGCATCCATTCAGCGCTTTTCGTCTTGCCATTGACAGTTTGATCATTCACTTTTTTCCTTCCACTTGCTATTTTGGGAGCTTTTTGAGTTTTTACAATAAGACTTTCCAGTATTTTATTTATTGTCTTCTGCACGCACTTGCTCAGCGTTTCTGTGCCATGTTCCAGCGCATAATTGGCTCTTTGAATTACGTCTCCGCCATACTGCATCTGAGGATTCATTCTACTTTCTACTGCCAAGTTTTCCCCAGTTCTACCATCCAGAAGATACCCCACAATTGTAGTCGTTCCAAGGTCGATTGCCGCAGTAAAAATCCCATCACCTTTTTCACCACTACTATTCACTCCATGGACAGAATCTTCATGGACGCCAACAATTGGTCTTAAATCAAGGATTTCTTCATCTGTATAGGCTACTTGCCACTCTGGATTGAAGCTTCGTTTTTCATAGAGACTTCCGGCAAGTTTTACATCTGTTTTTATACACCCATAATCTACATCTGACGTTCTTTTATTGTCTGAGATTCCATATACGTCTTCCACCAGCCGCTCCCACTCTGACTTTTTTTCCCCAGTCTCCGGCTTCTCCAGCCACACTGTTTTCACCTGCAATTCTGGCTGGAAATTCACCTTTCTGGAAAATCCTTCTCTCAAAATTTTACCTCTATTTTTCTTCCCGGGAATCTCCACCTGACAGTCCTTTTCCACCTTCGTCTGACATGCCAGCACAGGCTTTCCATCTACCTTCACCAGACATTTCCCACAGGTTCCCTGCCCTCCGCAAGGCACATCCGGCGCAAGCCCCGCCTGAATCTCCGCCTCCAGAACGCTGGTTCCAACCGGAACCTCTATACTAATCTCTTCCCTCACAAAATACACCTTAGCCATAACCCAAACTCCCTAAAAACAACCGACCGGGCATGCCCCGGTCGATGTATTATTCTTTCAGCAATTTTTCAACAGCCTTTTTGAAATCGTATAATTTATCAATATACACATGAACAATTGTCCCGCAATGTTCTTTCACAATCACTCCATCATAGTCGTGTGCAAGCTGATTTCTTACTTTCAGCATATCCATCCACTCATCACCAGTAATCAGATTCGCCTGAAATGATTCTCTGAGAACTTCTCTTGGTGAGCCAGTGACAAATCCAGTTATTGCATAATACTGTACCAGAATATCTTTCATAACCTTCCACGCCAAGTCAAATGTAATACTGAATTTAGCACTGATTCCACTAAGTACAAAAGAATCTGACAAATCACGCTGTTTCGCCTCCGCCAGAGAGTCCAGTGAATTTCTAAACGACTCAAATCTTCTTATAAATTTCTCGTCCATATTGTTTTATATCCTCCAACAACAGCTGATTCTGACAAGTATCAAGATCAACCAGATCAATTGTGTACAATGTTGGAATCTCTTCTAAATTCTCCTGCAAATCAAGAATTTCGTGTGAAGCGACTCCAGACACTGCAATGTCAATATCGCTCCGCTCTGTCGCAGTTCCCTTTGCCCGGGATCCATACAGAATTATCTTCTGTGCCCCATACAATCTGCACCGTTGTATAATTTCTGTCATGACCTCATCAACGCGCATAGTTTCCCCCATTTCACTCATAAAACTAATTTCATTATAGGTTAAATCCCACGCAACGTCAATTTGCAAAATCTATCTAATTTATTTCCATCAATATCCAGTATCAAATTACCCTTATCATTTTTTTCCATTTTCTCACTCATTTCCTGACTGCTATCACTGATATTTTTTCAAGTTTTTAAAATGTATTTAAAAAACGTTTGTATTTTACATTTTTTTAATTTTATGTGCTGTAGCAGATTATTTTATGCACACATAAAAAAAGAATCCGGCACAAAGCATTTTTATACACTTTGTACCGGATTTCTCTTATTTTTCTTGTACAAATTTTCTCACAAACTCTTCATACCCACAAGGCTTCCCCCAGAAATATCCCTGTGTGAATTCCGGGCACAGCTTTCGGATTTTGAGCCATTCCTGGGCACTTTCTATACCTTCGATACAAATCTTCATATCCAGATTATGAATCATGGTGCAAAACTGATTCAGAAGATAATATTCCTGCTCATCTGCAACTGCTTTCGCAGTGAAAGAACGGTCGATCTTAATGATCTCTGGTTTCAGCTCGCTGAGATAATGGAAGTTCGAGTAGCCGGTTCCAAAGTCATCCAGCGCCAGACTGATTCCCATTCGCTTCAGTTCTGTGAGAAAATGCTTCTCATTTATATTTTGTTCCAGAAGATCGCTCTCTGTCAATTCCACGATCACCGCTTCCAGCGGCAGCCCTGTCCTTTTCATTTCTGCACTGATATCCTGAATCACATCAGACTTAAAGGCCTGTACCTGGGAAATATTAATACTCATCCGGAACCCTGAAAGTATCTTCCTGATCTCACTGCATTTTCCCATAGCCTCTTTCATCATCCAGCGGCCAGCAGGAATAATCAGACCTGTTTCTTCCAGAATGGGAATGAACTCCGCCGGTGAAATCATTCCGAATTTTTCAGAGGTAAAACGCATTAAAGCTTCTGCTCCATAAGGCACTTTTTTGTCTTCAGCAAATACAGGCTGGTAAAAAGCTGTAAAGCCCTGAAATCCATTGATCACAGCTTCCCGCAGTTCCTGGGTGATCTCCCTTTTCCGAAGAAATTTTCTGTAGGTTTCCCCATTAAATATATAACAACGGTTTCTTCCCAGCTTCTTCGCCTCATTCAGGGCAAAATCCGTCAGCTTCAATGCTTCTGCATACTGATTTCCTTTTAATGCTGCAAATGGCACAATTCCTCCTGAAACCGTATAAATGACTTTAAATTCATTGGTTTCAATAAATCTGTCTATTGTTTCTCTCACTTTATCATAAAGCTTATCCGCATCCTGCGCCTCGTCAGAAGAAGCATCCAGGATCAGAAATTCATCTGCCACAAGCTTGTACACCTTCTGTCCTTCTGATGTACAGCCTGAAATACACTCCGCCGTTTTCTTAAGTACAAAGTCACCGTACTCCTGTCCGAAGTTATCATTGATTTCCTTAAAATGATCGATTCCTATACGAAGCAGATATCCTGTCTCCAAAGGAGTATCCAGCTGGTTCATATACTCCCGGAAACCAGACTCTCCCAATAGTCCGCTTACATTATCTGCCTTCTGTCTCTTTCCAATTTCGTTCACACAACCAATCATGTAAAGAGGTTTCATGTTATCGTCACGGACCAGATACCCTTTGCAATGAATCCAGATCGGCTTTTTTTTCAGATCCAGCCAACGATATTCCATGCTATGGGTGCAGCGGTCTGTTTCCAGAAGATCATCAAATTCCGCTTTCAGTTTTTCATAATCCGGTGCATATACAAATTCCTTATGCTTCGAAATTACATTATGAAAACCATTTTTGGGAATACAGAAGCGTTCAAGAGCCTGATTTGCTATGTAATAAAAATCCGACCGAAAGTCAACCACATATGGGTAATTATCTGTAGTCGGACTAAGAAGATCGATCACACTGCAAAGCTCATCCACAGACATGCTCTGAAACTTTTTCTCCTGCAGGATCACCTCATCTGTGATCTCCTCTGTCGACTGCTTACTCATACGGGAGAGCAGATTGTCCAGACCTGCTGACCGTGCCACCTTCTTTCTGCGCTTCTGACGGTACAGCATGGTATCACTTCGTCTTACAATATCCTTAAAGTCAAAATCTATATCAGGCTGATAATAAGCATATCCGGCTGACATGCTGAGTGGATACTCCAGCTTGTTCGTTTCCGCTGTTTTTTTCAAAATCAGCTCCAGCGCCTTCAGCCGTTCCGGAATCATATCCTTCTCATCGCTATGATATACATATGCAAACTCATCGCCGCCAATCCGAAAACAGTTCTTTACATTCTGAAATGCCTGACTGATACACTGATAGCATAGCTTCAGCGCTTCGTCTCCCTTTTCATGCCCAAAATTGTCATTGATCACTTTCAGATTATCCAGATCAAACAGAACTACACCTGTTGTACGAAGTTTAATATCACTTTCCTCCAGATATTTCACCATGTCCTCGTAAGCGTTTCGGTTCATGGCCTCTGTGAGCATATCCATGTTGGCTATTTTCTGCAGATAGATCACCTTTTGTTTCTGGATGTATTGATCGTAATATTGGGAAACCTGGATCCAGATCAGCATAATGATAAACAGCAGGGTTCCTATGGGAAGCAAAATGGATGTCTGTTGAAATTTCCTCAAATAATAAAGGAACATTTCTGCCATTCCGAATACTATGAGCACACACATAGGATACTGGAATTTCTTGGCTTCGTCGTTGCCTTCTTTTCTGGCCTCGTAAAGAATGAGGGCAACTGTGTAAACTGCATTGGCAACCATAATAACATGGGTTGCGGGAAGCAGCCGGAATATATCAATAATTCCCGTACACTGAAGCAGAACGTCAGCTGCCATATTCGCAAGATAAAGAATGGGAAAAATCAATGCACCTTTGTGGTATCTGCTTTTGCAGATATCATATAGCAGAAAATTAAAGGGTACCGGGAAAAGGAAGAATGAAAAATAATCTACAAAATACAAAGTTCTTCCATCCGGAATCAAAAACTGCAGGAATCCACATTGTGCCAGTGTCCATACTGCAATCAGCAATGAGAAAAATCCAAGGTTTAAAAAGACCTCTATCTTCGTTTCTGTCTTGTCTCTTCTTTTTCTTCGCACTGCTCCCAAATAAAGCAGCAGGCAGATGATACTTGCAAACAGAATCCCGCAGCTGAGCAACAGGGTTTTAAAGCTGTCCATTAAAATTTTCAGAACGCAATTGCCTCGTGTTCCGTATACAATGCTGACTTCATTTCCATAATAGTTGTCATATACTGGAATAATTCTGACCTCAAGACTTTTACCAGCGCTGTCTTCCGGAATATTCACAATGTGCCAGCAGCTTCCCGGTGACTTCATAAAGCTGGGAGCATCTTCTTCATTTCCGTATTCGTATATTTTTTCTCCGTCCAGCCACACTTCTGCAATGGTGTGTGTGGTTTTAAATAAGATTGATCTGGGATCATCGAAGTCTTCGGGCAGAGCAATATTCTCTGATTTGATTTCTCCATCTGTCAGTTTTTTTGTTTCAAACCTAATCGTATTATCCCAGAGCAATTTTTCCCTGGCTGTACTCTGACTGAATATCCAACCTGAAAAACCAATTGCAAACAATCCAAATACGAACAGGGTGATCCATAGTTTTTTTTCTATTTTCATAGTTTCTCCCTACTACATAAAATAGCACTGCTCACTAAGTGCACAATGATCACCTTGTGCTGCAATTCTGTGCAAAATTTACCCGCACAGAATATTACCTGTAAACAATGACTTACAACTCATCAAAAGATATACATAGACAGCATATCAAACCCATTTAGCTTTTTCAAGGTTTTGACAGATTTTGTTAAAACCTTTTTATTTGAGGGCAAAAAAATATCTGACGGGGCAATTCTGCCCTGTGCCAGATATTTTCTTCGTTTCTGTCAGCTTATGTGTCTGCCGATTCTCCGGTAATCACGCTCATATTAATGTATGCGACTTCCCTTATGCAAATTTCTCATCCAGATATTCTTTCAGGATTCCCAGATTTTCATCACTGTACAGCTGATCTGCCGCATGCTTATAATTATGAAAAAGCTTAAATTCCACCTTATCTGTCCCAACAATTCTTGTAAGCAGTGCATTCAGTCTCTCAGACTGCAGATACGGAACATCTAAATCCGCATCACCATGCCAGATTAATATATCCGGGCTGTTTTCCTTCGTAAGATTTTTCTCAATATAATACAATGGACTATAGTTGTTTTTCTCATCCTCAGTAAGAGCTTTTACATCCTTGCGCATCCAATAAGATTCCACATCCTCGTAGCCGGTATCTTTAATTGCCCCCTGAAGCCACAGGCTGGCCGCCCAGCGGACAATTTTGGGAATCCTCAGCTCCCTGTAATCATCTTCCATAGTTCCGAATTCCATACAGCCGTAATAGTCCAGAATCACCTGAACTTCACTGGAAACAGGATGGTTCTCATCTTCTCCGATAAATGGAACACTATTAAATTCCTCATCATTGGAAGCGCCACAGATCACTGATAAATACCCCCCAGCTGACTCTCCCCAGATTGCGAAACGCTCCGGATCGTATCCATATTTCTCTGCATTTGCACGAAGAAAACGGATCGCTGATTTCACATCTTCCACTCCTGCCGGAAAGGCTGCTTCCTGGGCAAGACGATAGTTAACGGATGCACATGCATATCCATGATCGCGGAAATAGTGGTACATCAGCTGCGCCTGACGGGACTGGCTATCATTGTATACGAAGCCGCCCCCATGTACCAATATGATCAACGGCATAGGTTCTTCACTGTCCGGCACATACAGATCCAGATAATCATTTTCGGAAGCCTCAGAATATGGCAGCTTCTCATAAGCTTTTCCACCATTCCATTTGGAAGAATCATCCAATTTCACTGATGGAGAGTATACATTATGAAAAACCACACGAACAGCTTCATGATTGTAACCGAGAATACCAACTATAGCAGCAAGACAGATTCCACCTATGATAAAACCTTTTTTCTTCATTTTTTCAACCTCTTTTCCACCTTAAATCATAGGTCTTTCACTTCATTCACATGGAATTTCCACCACATAAAACCGTTCTTCATCTGCCACGGTAACCTTCACCGGTCCGTTTCCATCTGCCTGTACAACTGCCATTGCCTCACCATAATAAGTCGCCACAGTATGGTCAGTGTAATTCCCTTTTACATAAGGAGCCGGACTTCCAAGCCCCTTCAGAACCCCATTTTCTACTGTTACTTTTATATTATGTTTCTCCATTGGTTTCCAGATTCCCTTGTTATCTGTGTATTGCAGTTGAATAAATGCAAGGCCCTCCGGCTTCACGGTTTTCTCCTCTGGACGCACCTGAAGAACCGTTTCTTTTCCTGCTGTACACAATGAATAACGGTTGATTTCTCTTCCATTTTCATCGTAAGAAACCGCCGTTATCTCCCCATTCTGATAGGTGATATTAAAGTTTGCACGGCATTTTTTCACTTTCTTTTTACCAGCACTTTTGCCATTGATAAACAGCTCAACCTGTGCAGCCCTTGCATAAACTTCTACCTTCGCCGGTTCTCCGTTACAGCCATCCCATGCCCAGCTTTCCAGAGCTTTTGTCAGCTGCCAGCCAGTAAGACGAAGCTTTTCTTTCTGATAAACAGGATCAACTGCAATAAACGGACCTGTCTCTCTTTCAAAAGCGACTCTGGTATATGCAGCCTCTGCACGCGGCTTTCCGTTCAGGTCAATTCGACCGTTTCCGCCTGTCATTCTCGTGGCGGGATCTTCAAATTTATAGTCAGAATACTCTGCTGCACCATCCCCGACTTCTCCGATATAATCCCATCCTGCCCACACAAAATCACCGATAATCCGTTTGTTTTTTTTGGCAATTTCCCAAAAACTATACGCATCCTTACAGAAGGTTTCACTTCCCAGAATCAGACGGTTCGGGTACTTTTTCAGATCATGTTTGTAGCGGAAAATACCGTAATTATAACCTGCGATATCCATGTTTGCGTAGGCATCCTTCGTCCTTAAATCGCATGGATAAAGGGTGGCACCGCACTTCATAAAGTAGTCTCCAACCAGACAGGCAAGAGTATTATAGAACTCGCTTCCTACCGGCTTTTTCTTCTTTTCCGGCTTGGAAGCAGCTGTCTTTTCTGCCTTGTCATCACTGTAAACGCCAAGTCCTATGGAGCTTAAGAAATTGAAGAAAATGTTGATTCCGCAGGTAACAGGACGGGTGGAGTCCAGACTGTGAAGATAGTTTGTCATATCGCCGGTGAGGGCAATTCCCTTCTTCTGGGCGGTCTCTGCAACCTCATTTCCTGTGGAGTACATGATCACACTTGGATGATTATAATCCTTGTCAACCATGTCTTTTAAGTCCTGTTTCCACCAGTCAGCAAGCTGTCCGGCATAATCATATTTAGTCTTATGAATGTACCACACATCTACATATTCATCCATCATCAGCATTCCCACACGGTCACAGGCATCCAGAAGTGCCTTAGAGCAAGGATAATGTGCAGAGCGGACTGCATTGTATCCATTTTCTTTGAGAATACGCATTTTACGTTCTTCTGCTTCCGGATACGTACATGCACCAAGCACGCCATTATCGTGATGAAAGCATGCACCGCGAAGAATCACACGCTCTCCGTTAATGGTCATTCCTACCTGAGGATTCCAGATCAATTCACGGATTCCGAAAGTTTCAGTTACTTCGTCTTCACCGAAAATTGCTTTACAGGTATAGAGATTCGGGTGCTCTGTATCCCAGAGCTTTGCGTTTGGAACATCCAGCTGGAAGATGGCCTGGTATGCTGCTTCCTGATTATTTTTTTCCGCTTCCACCTGCGCCAATTCACTCTTCTGACCATTTTTTCCAGTCTGTACTGATTCATTTGGCTGCATGTTTTTATTATCTGATGATATTATTTTGTCATTGTTTACATTTCCTATTTTTGTACTTTCACCAATTACTCTAAGTACTTTAGAGCCCTCAAACTCAATCTTCAGGGAAACCTCTCCAGGCGAAGAAGTTTTCACAACGACCTCAATTCTCGCCGGATCATAGCTTAAAGTACGGATTTTCACGCCGTTTACCGGAATATGTTTTTCTTCCCCAACATACAGATAAGCCGGACGGTAAATACCGGTTCCTGAATACCAGCGGCTGTTTGGCTGGTCAGCATTGCGCGCAATGACTTTGATCTCATTCTCTTTTCCATACTGGAAAAAGCCCTCTGTATCCACATAAAAATTGGTATAACCATAAGGACGGTAAGCCGCCTTTTTCCCATTTATGTAAACTTCACCATTGTGGTAAATACCCTCAAATTCAATGAGGACTTTCTTACCTTTATACTCCTCTGGCACAAAGAAATTCTTGGTATATTCGTAATCTCCACCAATATACCATCCAATATTTCCCTCGCCGGTACTCTCCTGAGTACGCGGCTCACTCAGCATTGCGTCATGTGGCAAAGTCACCGGATAAGCTTCCTCATCCCTGGTAAGACACCTGCATATCCAATCCTTGTTAAAATCAATTTTCTGCATACAGTAAACTGCTCCTTTCTGAAATCTCTGTCCTTAAACCAACTACCTTTTCGGCATTCTCGTTCTGTTGACAGTTTACTGCTTTTTCCTATCTCTGTGGAAGAATTAGCGTGAACAGTCCTTTTTTTAGCGCTAATAACAGCCCACAGAACTTTATAAATCAAGTCTGTGAGCTGTCTTCTCTACCTTCAGCTCGTTCCCATCCCACACAATATGTACCTGTCCCTCAGCAACAGGCAATGTACAATCAAAGCTGTCGAAAAACTCAGTATGCGGTTCTACCACAAATTCTTTTCCGCCGACTCCAGTAAATTTCAGCCCCATGAAATACTTCGCCAGGAAATAGATCGGGCTTGCAGCCCAGGCATGGCAGAGACTTTTTCCAAAGCGGTCGCCGTACATATCGTACTGAGTTTCTACTGGTGCCTCCGGGTCAAACTCTTCCCAGAAGGTAACTGCACCGCGGTCCAGCATACCGCCCCAGTAATTGCGAATCTTATTTAGTACAAATTCCAGATTTCCGGTCTGGCAGAGCATATCCAGTTCAAAGAAGTTGAAATACGGAGTTGTAATTGCCGGAATTGCATCATTCTTAATTACATTTGCCAGAATTTTCTCCTGCTCTTCTTGTGTTGCAATGTGAAAAAGAATTGCAAAAATATTGGCATGACGGGTCACATTTCTCTTACCGGATTCAAAGGAATCAATAAATGCGCCTTTCTCCTGATCCCAGTATAATTTACGGATCTGCCCGATCAGTTTCTCATATTTCTCCATGTATTCCGGATTTTCTTCTCCAAGAGCCGCACTCACTTTCGCCATGGTCTGCCAGCATGCTGCGAACAGCATCTGCTCTGCACAAAGGGCACCAGTCTTATCCATGTCAGCCCAGTCAATGTAGATCCAGTCATTTTCACGACCTACAAGAAATCCGTTTTCATCCAGCTGACCCTCACAGAACTCCATAAGGGAGCACATTTTCGGATAAACCTGGCGGACAAATTCCAGGTCACCATATGCCTCATAATGATAAAGCACGCCCAGGATCCAGAACAGGGAATAGTCCATGATGGTATTGATATGTCTTGTCATAGGATCATTTCCACGTAGTGCTAAAAGAGTTCTCTGGTCAATATCAGGATCTGCCAGCAGATACTGATTTACAAAAAAGCTCTGGTAGGCGTCTCCAGACCAGATCCATTTGTCACGTTTCACCCCATCCAGGAAAAAGATACCGCTGCAAAGACGGAAGGTATGCTCCGCCACCTCCCAGATTTTATTTAGTTTCTCATCATTACACTTAAAGGAAGCGCGTTTCGGGAAATCTACATACTGATAGAATGCTGTGATTTCCACATCTTCGGCTTTGCAATTCGGAATGAATGCAAAACGGACTGCACAGCATGGGCATCGATTTGTAACCGGATTCGGCTGCCAGCTGTAGTAGCAGTGCTCAAGGTCAAGAGCTTCGTCCTCAGATTCACCGCAAAAAACCTCTAAATCCTCATCTTCGCTTGTACTGTCAACACAATTACTGCGTTTACTTTTCACATAAACCGCCGCCGTCAGTTCCGTCTCAAACTCTGCCAGCACGCCACCGTTTATCTCGCTGATTTTCACCGGCTTGCACTCTTTTTCTGTATATTCCCACACAGTAGGATTCTGTCCCGGCTTGGTAAAATACTTACACATTCCAACCGGCACTAATGGCTGGGAATAATCCTCTGCCTTCCATGTTTTATCAGAATGGATCACCTCACCCTGCACATAAGCGCAAGGAAATGCCTCCACACAGCCTGCATGAATAGAGATCCGCACCTTTCCAGGTGCTACTGTAATCTTCTTTCCAAATGGATATTTCTTCTCCCCATTCTCCCTGGTTACAAGCACATGACCAATCGCATTGGAAAATACAGTAAAACTGGTCTCCTGCTCCAATTCATAAGTCCGGCGGAAAGCCACACGGTTGCGGAAGCCCTCACTCTTCCAAAATGCCGGCCATCCAAAACCTCTCTCCACACGGCTGAAATTCTGCTTCATGGCATGATATAATTCAAAATCTCCCGGATACCAGATCCAAAATGTATTTTCCATTTCCGTTTTCCTCCCGTAAATTATTGCTGTTCACAATCTTTGAACAATAACCAATTCTCATTTCTTGTAAATCTACTCATAATTTAACTATAGTATAAAATGAATTTTCCCAATAGTCCACAACATCCCACGTTTAAAAAGCTACAGATTACGCTTTCGTATCACTCAAAAAGCTTGTCTGAATATTATTCCCTTATTTGTGATATAATATTAAGGGAATTTTTCCTTATTTTATTGTTCTTTCCCTTATTTTATGGTATTATTTAAGGGAAAAAGATAGGAGGTGCGAAATGAGAATCTTTAATTACTCCTCACTCAAAGAGCAAAAATGGGATTCAGACATCCTCGGGCTCGTTGCTGCAATATATAAAGAAGCTGGTAAACAGGAATTATACCTGAAACAGCGCCCCGAAGAACTTGAAAAGCTTGTAGAAATCGCTAAAGTTCAAAGCACAGAAGCATCAAATGCCATTGAAGGCATAGTCACTACAAATACACGAATCCGCCAACTCGTCGAAGAAAAGACAACCCCCAAAAATCGTGATGAGCAGGAAATAGCTGGATATCGTGACGTGTTAAATATTATACATGAAAGTTTTGATGCTATTCCGATCACCCAGAATTATATCCTGCAGCTTCACAAAATACTTTATAGTCACATGAACAATCCAATTGCCGGTCACACAAAAACTATACAAAACTACATTAGTGCCACATACCCAGACGGTCATGTTGAAACATTGTTTACACCACTTTCCCCATATGAGACACCAGAAGCTCTGGATAAAATCTGTGAAGAGTATAACCGGATAATCGGAAATATGGAAGTAGAACCACTAATCGCAATTCCAGTCTTTATCCATGACTTCCTTTGTATCCATCCCTTCAACGATGGAAATGGAAGAATGAGCAGATTGCTGACCACGTTACTCTTGTATCGAAATGGATTCTATGTTGGCAAATATATTTCTCTTGAATCTAAGATTGCCCAAAATAAAGATCTCTACTATCATGCCCTTGCAGAATCACAAACCGGATGGCATGAAGGGACGGAAAATGTCTTGCCTTTTATCAAATATATTCTTGGAACAATCCTGGCAGCATATAAAGACTTTGAAGACCGTGTAGCGCTTGTGGAAACCAAACTTTCTTCCCTTGAAATGGTACGGCGTGCCAGCAAAAATAAAATCGGACGTTTTACCAAACAGGATATTCGCGAATTCTGTCCTACACTCAGTGACAGTTCCATCGAAAGTGCCTTACGCAAGCTGGTTACGGCTGGTGAATTAAAAAAAGAAGGGCGCGGAAAAAGCACGTGCTATTTCAGGTTAAATTAATCTACCACGCGCAGAACGTTCTGATTTTTATACAAACAAAGAAGGCGCAGCTTAAAAACAAACTTTTAAGTCGCACCTTTTTTGTTTACATCATTACATAAAAAATGAAAACCATATATTGCCAGAAACATGGGATTACCATAACCAGCGTCATCGATGGAACCCTTTTCAAATTCATGAATGCCGTGCATGTCAGCGCCAGTGACCACTGGTTTCATCTGAAAATATTGATTCCAATACCAGATTCGTCCACTGCTACCGATTCAAATAACAATAAAAAAAACAGCAGGAGTTCATTCTAACAAACGAACGCCTGCTGTCTTCTTGTTAAAATTAATTTCTGTAATGCTTCTACCCAACAGTTCCTACAACACAAACCCAGTTGTATTCTTCCCCTGCGCCTGAATATCCAGACAGCAATCTGCCACATGCTCCTGATTCAGGTCTAGAGAATAATTCACTTTCATGGCAATTTGCCCGTCACTTTCTTCCAATTCCAGATTCGTCGCTGAAATTCCCATTTCAAGAGTTCCGAATGGGGTGGTATAAAATGCCATATTACGCTTTCCCTGCTCGAAAACCATATGTGTATTTACCTGTCCTTTTTTTCGGACTTCCATTCCCCTGGAGGATATCTTGATATAATTTACAGTAGGATCTCCCTGCTCATCCAGCATTTCTTCATAGCGAAGATAATGACTACCGTTGCGGAAATAATACTCTCCCGGAACCACAATCTCGATTGGCTCATCACCTTCTGGTGTGTCCATCATATGTAAACCTTTTACGTGAATTAAAACTTCTTTTTCCATTGTTTTTCCATTTCTTTCTCTTTTTCAATATTTCTCAATATCAATCTTCTGCGTTTTCTCCACATCAAATGGCAGAATCGAATTGGCAAAGCCCTTGAATTTCTCTGCCAGATCGCTCACATAGAAACGATATGGGAAATCAGACTGTCCCTGTCCGGTGCTCTGCATATCCTGCTCTTTCAGAAGTCTGCCAAGCTCCAGTGCCGTCTCGTACGCCGGGTTCACCAAAGTAACCCCCTCTCCCATGATCTGTCCGATGGTAGAACGGAGCAGTGGATAATGGGTACAGCCAAGGATCAGTGTATCAATATCTTTTTCCTGTAGTTCCCTCAGATATCTGCTTGCAACTTCCACTGTCACCGGATCATGAGTCCAGCCTTCCTCTACCAACGGTACAAATAAGGGACATGGCTTTCCAATCACTGTAATCTCCGGATCGATCTTTTTCAGAACCTCCGCGTGGATTCCACTTCCAACAGTACCTTCTGTACCGATGATTCCCACCCGTTTATTTCTGGTAACCTGCGCAGCTACCTTGGCACCGGCTTCAATCACTCCAAGAATGGGAATGTCAAATTCTTCCTGAACTGCCTCCAGGGCAAACGCACTGGCTGTATTACAGGCCACCACAATCGCCTTCACCTTCTGCTCTTTCAGGAAACGGATTATCTGACGGGAATATCCTATAATAGTCTCTCTGGATTTGCTGCCATATGGAACTCTGGCAGTATCGCCGAAATACACGATTTTCTCTGCTGGAAGATTCCGCATGATCTCCCTTGCCACAGTAAGTCCGCCAATACCGGAATCAAACACACCAACAGGCGCATCTCTGTCTATTTTCATTTATCTATCTCCAAATTCATAGTCAAGCGATATTTGCAATCTGTATTTCATTTTAACACCAAAGGAGCGGCGGTGCAAGTGCTTGTACTACATCAAAGCGTTAAGTGTCTCCACAATCCAGAAATGAAATCTTGGCTCTGCTTTCTGACCGTTCTCCGTCCTCGGTGCTTCCATAAAACAGAACTGAGGATAAATGGTTCCCCACCACGCAAGAAGGTTGGAAGTTTTATTAAAATTTTCACTGCATGGGCAAAGTAATACAGCTGTCAGAAGTGCTGCCGCTATATGATATTTTTTTTTTCTCAGACAAAGCATAAAAGTACCTCCCATATTTTTCTTAACAAAAGTATTCCCTGTCCCGGCCCGGAATAATCACATTTATTCCCACTGCTTATTGCTTTTCGCAGCTTCCCTGGAGCGTGTCTGAAAAAGGCTTTCTGCAAGATGTGCGTCACAATTTGTGGGAGATTCGGCTAAAATTTCACTTCCAGTTCCTTTCCATAAATTTCCAGTTCTGGCAATTCAGACAAAGCACCACGTTCATAAAACTCATGATAAACCTCACGAAGCGTTACTGCCTGTCCCGGGCTTCCATTTGGATTATTTTCCAGCAGCCCAAGAAGATACTCTCCCAGAGAAACGTCCTGAGGGCTTACCCAGGCTACTGCTTCAGATGCCACAGCACAGCGAAACACATAAACATTTTCACCTATAGTCGGCTCCTGCTTCAGATACTCAAGAACCTGCTCCCAACGCCCTCCATCTAACAAACTCTCGCCCAAAACCAGAATTTCCAGATGTCCCATATCCAGATATTTTTCCTGTGTCCGGCTGTATATATTTTCAATCTCACGGAAAGTTTCTCCCTGAATCGACGGAGCAGCATTCCCCTGGTCTTCCCCGTCTTTTTCCTGTCCTGTAGATTTTGGAAGATCCGGAATTCCGTAAGTCAGCAGATATTTCCCCTCTGTAATATCGGCTCCAAGTGCAAGCGGATACATGCGTTTCTCCGGTTCCACACCACCACAGCCGGCTAACAGAAACAATGCACTGACACACGCTACGGCAAGCTTCTTTTTCCACTTCTTTTTGCCTGTCATAAAAAAAATAATCTGAAGCACCAGCATTCCGGGCACAAAAATATATTTCAAATATAATGGAAAACTATTCCGGATTCCCCATCTTTCAATATCCCACACGGCTCCGGCAAAAACCAGAATAGATATCCACAGCTTTCCAGTTCCCATATCTGCTTTTTCCACAATTAAATGACCATAATGCAGAAAACTTCCAATAGAAAATAAAAGGCTGTATAAAAGAAATCCCATCCAGAGGACATCAAATCTTGCCAATACATTCCCTGGAAGCTCGGCACCTGCCAGAAGCGGCAAAATCGGACAGCTTTCATATTTCAGCCGCCCCCATCCAAATACGGAAGGAAGCAGTAACTCCGTCAGAATAAGCAAAATTCCCAGGGTAAAAACGGCAAAACTTACAGTTTTCCCTGTATCTTTACTGTTTCCTACACTGTCCAATGCAAAGGGAAGCAGCCCCAATCCGGAAAATGCACATATCACATCATATCCACTTTCCATAATTTTTCTTCCTGAGAAAGAGGAATTCCATACCATTTCCTGAAAATACTCCCATTTTCCCTGTCCCACAGCCAGGACTAACATAAGCATAACCGCTGCAAGTACCACGCCTCCTGACACTTCTCCCATTCTGCCTCGTCTCTGAATCCCCTTTTGCGTGCCCAGACTGCAAACCAGCAATGTGATCAGACAAAGCCATTTTTTTCCTATACCTGTTCCCAGACTGACTGCAACAATTTCTACCAGAAGATTCAAAAGAAACGCAGCTCCAAGAATACAGTATATAAGAAAAAACGACGCTGCCAGCCGTCCCAACACCACACCGGCTGTTTTGCAGGGTCTGGCAAAAGCATAACGAAGACGGATGAGAAAAATCACATAAAACAGCACAGCTGCAAGGGCCGCTGCAGTCCCTGCCAGCCCGCCAAGCCCCAGAGTTTTTCTGTTTTCGAAAAGGCATAATATTAATGGTGCAATAAACACAATCACAATCTGCCTGTAGAGCTGCCGCTGGGAGATTTGATTATTTTCTGCAAATTTCATTTATTCCTGCTACCTATCCTTCCTGTTTTTATCGCGGATTTTTTGCAGTCTCACTCGCTCATTTTGTCTGGCATATGAAGGGCGCCTCCATCTCTTATTAAATGGCACTCTCACAATTTTGCTTCCAGTCCCATTATCCGTACTTTGTTTGACAAAGGGCGACAGGTATGGAACTCCAAAGCTGAGAAGTCCTGCCAGATGTGATACTGTCAGATATACTCCTGTCACAATTCCAAAAATCCCCAGATATCCTCCCAAAAACAAAAAGAAATATTTAAGCATCCGAAATGCCGAGGCAAATTCTTCATTTGGGATTGCAAGAGAACCAAGTGCCGTGATTGCCACAACCATGACCACGATCGGGCTTACAAGATTCGCTTCCACAGCAGCAGATCCCACGATCAGTCCTCCCACAATTCCCATAGCATTTCCCAGCGCTCCCGGAATCCGTACACCAGCCTCCCGAATCAGTTCAAAGGATAACTCCAGCAGAACAAGCTCCGCAATGCTGGAAAATGGTACACCTTCTCTTGCCTGGGCAAAGGACAGAAGCATGTTCGTGGGAAGAATCTGCGTATGAAACCGGATCACCGCAAGATAAAGCCCCGGCAGCAACGTAGCTGCTGCCATTGCCACATAGCGCAGTATTCGAAGAAACGATGCCATTTCAAATCGGTTATACCAGTCCTCACTACTTTCCATAAAACTGTGAAAAACACCTGGTAAAATAAGCGCTGACGGAGAATTATCACAAAGAAGCACTGCTTTTCCATTTAAAATTTCCTGCGCCGCCCGATCCGGTCTTTCCGTAGTCTGATACTGTGGAAATGGGGAAAACCAGGAATCCTCCGTCAGCTGTTCCAGCATTCCGCTGTCCAGAATTCCATCAATTCGAAACTCTCCAAGCCGCTCTTTCACCTGCTCCAGAAATTCCTCCTGCACCAGATCTTTCATGTACACCATCTGTACCAGTGTATGTGATCTCTCCCCAATATAAAATTCCACTACCTTTAATCTGGTATCCCGTAGCCGCTTCCGGATCAGTGCCGAATTTATTTTCACAGAATCAGAGAAGCCTTCCCTGGAACCTCGCAGAACCTTCTCCATCTCCACTTCTGTTACCCCCATGCTTGGATAACCGGCACTGGAAATTTTCATAGCCTGGTCAAATCCGTCCATAAAGAAAACCGCGTTTCCGGCAAGCAGCCCTGCAAACACCTGCTCCATGTCAGTCAGCTTCTTTACATCCGCAATTCCCAGACTGTTATACTCCACAAATTCCTGCATCTCCCCAGGCGAAATCTCCCAGAAATGCCCAACCATTTTTCCAATGGCAGAGTCCTCCAGCATCATATTGGAAGTCGCTACCTCAATATAGACCATCAGACAGTCAACCTTCCGCTCATCCCCCAGCCGCATCTTCCGGATCTGAATATCTCCACAATCTGCCAGACGTTCTCTTATATACCGTTCATTTGCTCGAATATCCTTTGAAATCATAACAATATTATCATTTTTATCCAACGCTGCTCCTCTTTTCCATTTTCAGGCAACAAAAAAAAGACACTGGTTATCTCTCCCAGTATCTCCCATAAAAACAATTATATTCATTTTCTCTCAACTTCCCAAAAAGAGGAACGCGGGCAGGATGTGCCCGCTCCGCTCCCAGAAAACCACTCAGTTTACTCTTCTGCCCGAATCGCCTGAATAATTCCCATCCGCTGATTTTCCAGATGTTCAAAAGACAGCTCCTGTGCCGCTTTCACGTCCCGTTCCTTAATCGCCCTGGTAATTTTCTCATGCTCTTTCACCAGACGGTTTCTGGACTCATCCTCTTTCAAATATTCTACACGATATCTGTAGATCTGCTCGCGAAGATTATTCAGAACCTGCATCAGTCTTTTATTATCAGCAGCTTCATAAATTACCTCATGGAAATTCACATCCGCCTCAGCCATCTTTACCAGGTCGCCTTCCGCCGTACTGGTCTGGAAAACCTCAGCCGCCTGCTCCAGCTTCCGGATATCCGCATCTGTCATATTAGCACAGGCCTTCTCAATGGCCATATTTTCCAGAGTGATCCTGACCTCCAGAACGTCATTCAGATCCTTCTCTGTAATATTGGCAACCTGGGCTCCACGTCTCGGGATCATCACAACCAGCCCTTCCAGTTCCAGCTTACGCATGGCCTCCCGGATAGGAGTTCTGCTCACCCCAAGCTTCTCCGCAAGGGCAATCTCCATAAGTCTTTCGCCCGGCTTCAGTTCTCCCTTCAGGATTGCCTGACGCAATGTGTTAAAAACGACCTCCCTAAGTGGAAGATACTCATCCATATGCACTGTAAAATCACTTGTCATTTGTATTTTCCTCCGCTAAAAAACATCTGTGGCAAAAACAGTCTTCGCAAGTCTGCTCTCCCTGAGAACAGCTGCTGCCCGATCCATTTTCTCCTTATCATCAAAAATGCCAAATACAGTAGGACCACTTCCGCTCATCATGGCCTTACGTGCTCCGTTGCTCTCCATCAGATCTTTGATTTCCTGGATCACAGGATATTTGCTGATAATTCCCGGTTCAAATACATTTCCCATTCTGGAAATCATTCCATCAAGATCACCATTTCTGACAGCTGTCACCATACCATCGATATCCGGATGAACCACAACAGGATCGTCCAGTTTCAGGTTCTCATAAGCAGTCTTGGTTGAAACATTTACTCCTGGTTTTCCCACCAGAACATAGCAGTAAGGTACTCTGGGAAGTCTGGTCAGCTTCTCCCCGATTCCCTCTGCAAGAGCAGTTCCGCGCATCACACAATAAGGAACATCCGCTCCAACCTTCACAGCACGCTTCATCAGCTCTTCCTCAGAAAGTCCCAGTCCAAACAGGCGGTTCACTCCAACAAAAGCAGCTGCCGCATCAGAGCTTCCACCAGCCATGCCGGCTGCTACCGGGATAAACTTCTCCAGATTCATGGTAAGCCCCTCTTTTATATCAAACTCATCCATTAACATTTTCGCCGCTTTATATACAAGATTCCGCTCGTCAGTAGGAACGTAAGGAATGTTCGTGGTAAGGACAATTCCCGGCTCCTTTTTTTTCTCAATTTCAAGCACGTCATACATCTGTATGGTCTGCATGATCATACGGACTTCGTGATATCCGTCATCACGTTTTCCAACCACGTCAAGTCCCAGATTTATCTTTGCAAGTGCACGTAAACGCATAATTTCCTCCGCTTGTAGCTGCCGCTCACATAAAACCTCTGGCAGGCTCTAAGAGCAGCAGTTTCTTTGTACTTTGTATACAATTTTATCAATGCTTTTATTGTAAAATATTTTTGTATTTTTTTCAATACATTTATGCGAGGAAATTTCTCATTCTATATATATCGTTACTGTCCACAACGTGACCAGAGCATGTTTGAAAAGGTTTTCTCCAAATATATGCAGTAAACAGAAAGCAACCTTACCCTTCCACCTTCTTCACCAACAGCAGCGGCATTCCAGGCACAACTCTGTCCTCTTCCAGTTCATTCAGCTCACAGATTTCCTCCACTGTAGTATAAAATCTTTTCGCAATATCCCACATAGAATCCCCATTTTTCACCACATACACCGTGATTCCCGGCATTGCCTGGATTTTCTCCATATCAAGGGGACGCTCCTCCACTTTGCTTATGATCATCCGGTTTTCACACTGAAGCACCAGCACATTGAGACTGATCACAGCCTTCACCTCAATCTCATTGCTGTCGATCATAGACGTTGACAGCTGTTCCAGATCTGCCTGCAGAAAAAAGATACTGTCCTCATTGACCCCGTTTGCCTCAATTATATGGGAAAAAGGGATCATCCCATCAACGGAATAGAATGGCATTTCATCATTTCCTGTAATATACAGGATTTTCATAAATACAATTCCATCGGCCTGGATTCCATTTTCTACAATTTTCGTTTTCTCAACCTTTACACGTCCCTGGCTGTGACAGATCTGCAGGATTTTCCCCTGGCTTTCCTTCAGTTCAATACGGTCAGATATGCGGCATTTGGAGTCATTCCGTACCAGGAGGCTTTCCAGACACATCTCTTTTCCCTGAGGAATGCATTCTTTCAAAGGCGAGTACACATCCAGAATCAGGTCATGCTCTTCTTCGCGGTAAAGCTTCATGTCCAGTTCCAGCACCGTGTCTACACTCATTACCCGTTCTTCCCCATCGGAATCCGGTTTTACTTCAATGCTCTGATGCATAACGGAAAAGCCAATATTTGGAATCATCTCTCCCATACAACCAGTACACTCCACTTCCGTATTAAACGGAAGCACATACTCTGCCCACTGAAGCGGATTTTCCTCATCTTCTCCCGAATACAGGACAAAAACTGACAGCTCCCCTCTTGCCTTCACCACATTATCCTCTGGACGCAGATCCATTCCACGGACATCGATGGTATACCACAAAAGCTGTTCAATGTTCGGTTTATTGGACACTAAAGTCACTTCATCCTTAATCCGCATAGTGTCCTTTTTATGTACCATAAGACTCATTAAACGGACTTTCTTCCTTTTTACTGAAATTCCCTCCTCACTGATTTCCACCGGAAGCTGAATCCCTGCCATTTCATCTACCACTGCATAAAAGGTGACAATTGCTTTTATGTTTAGTTTTCGGGAATGAATCATGTGCACGCTGAGATCCTCAATCTCCCACTTCAGGCACATTTTATCCCCACTTGCAATCCCTTCCAGGTTCAAAGTCTCATCAAAAGGCAGTTTTGCCCCCAGACTGCTCACTTTCTGGTTTTCTTCCCCCACATAGAGAATATCCACGTTCAGGTTTCCGCTGATAAATGCCTTTCCTTCGCTAAGACGCACTTCATCCATGGAAACGTCACCCTTGTTCTGGATCAGTCGGCCCACATCCGGCTTTGCATCTGGTACATTATAATCTGTATCAAACGTTACCTGGCTGGCTGCACGGCTTTTTATCTGAAGCATCTGCACACTTTCTTTTCTTAATTCCACGATTTTCCACTCCTTTTTTCACCAGACTGCTATATTGCATCATTTTCGCTTTTTTCAGTAAAGCGTTCAAAAATCACAGGTTCTTTTCGGTATTCCGTCTTCACCACGATGTAAGGATAGGAAGGCGGACTGATCGTTATTTTCTCGTCTGATGGCCCCAGCAGCATTGTCCGGAAAAAAACAGCCTGGGAAGTCCACCCCAGTTCTTCCACGGAAATACTGTAACCTCCGCTCATTTGCTCCCCGTATCCTTTTACAAGAAACAGGTCTTTTTCACATTGATAGGTCAGTTGAAATTCATTCTTCTTTTTCTCCTGTATCAGGGCAGCCAGTTCTGCCGGTATCTCTTCATTTTTTACAATGGAATACTCCAGAGGCTTCCGCGGCTCTTCCTCAATGCGGATAAAATTGCATCCACTGATCAAAAGCAGTGACCACAAAATTACTCCCAGAAGAACTGCTTTTGTTTTTTTCATTCTGCCACCTCAGATGTCTCGTTGCTGTTCATCTGATGCTCAGCCTTTAAACACAGCAAACAGCAATCTCCATTTATTTTATTGTATGAGGAATAAAAAAGATTTATTGCAAGAATTTTTCAAATTACATATAATAGACATAAACAATATGCCAAAACATGCTTCCTACGCATGAGGCACAGATCAAAGAAAGGAAAATCATATGATTCGTTTTATTTTATGCGTGATCGTAGTGGTTGGATTCCTGATTTTATCCATTCCCATTCTCTTTGTAGAATGGATCATCGGCAAATTCAATCCTATGGCAAAGGAAATCAGCTCTCTTCGGATCGTTCAGGCAGTATTTCGTTTTATCCTGTGGATATCCGGTGTGAAGCTGACTGTTATCGGAGAGGAAAATGTACCAACTGATGTGCCGGTTCTTTATATCGGAAATCACAGAAGCTTTTTTGATGTACCGATCACTTATCCACGCTGCCCCATCCGTACCGGCTATATCGCAAAAAAAGAGATGGAAAAGGTTCCTCTGCTTTCTACCTGGATGAAACGTCTTCACTGCCTGTTTCTTGACCGTAATGACCTGAAGCAGGGACTGAAAACCATTCTCACTGCTATTGAGAAAGTGAAATCCGGCATTTCCATCTGCATTTTCCCAGAGGGTACACGAAACAAAAATGAAGATGAACTGGACATGCTTCCATTCCATGAGGGCAGCTTCAAAATTGCCGCAAAGACAAACTGTCCGATCATCCCGATGGCGATCAGCGGCTCCGCTGATATCTGGGAAAACCATTTTCCAAGAGTTAAGAAAACCCACGTTATCCTGGAATATGGCAAACCAATCTACATAGACCAGCTGGAAAAAGAGGACAAAAAACATCTGGGTGCTTATACACAGAATATCATTCATGAAATGCTGGTAAAAAATAAAGCGCAGTTATAATGCGTCAGCTTCCAACTAGAGCGTGTTTGAAAAAGGCTTTCTGCAAGATGTGCGTCACAATTTGTGGGAGATTTTGTCCGGATGAGGGCGTCGTAGCGGGCTACGACAACCGAATCCGGGCAAAATATACCGCAAAGTGGGGCGTGCAGATTGCAGGAATGCTTTTTCAAACACGCTCTAGCAGAACAGACCTTCAGGCTGTCCTGCTTGTTATTTTCAGAACCCTCCGGAAAAATCATTCCTGCTTTTTTCCCAGCTGTTTTCTCCTTACTTCCTTCGGCGATTCCCCATAAGCTTCCTTAAATTTTCGCAAAAAACCTTTGTAATTGGTAATCCCGTTTTTATCCAGAAGAAATGTTATATTTTTATCTGTCTCCAGAAGATCTGTGTGGAAATGCTCCATGCGGATCTGATTTACATAAGCCAGGAAGGTCTGTCCTGTATATTTGCGAAAAAGGCGACAGAAATGCTCTGGTGTAATGGCCAAAAGCCCTGCAGCATCGGCAAGGGAAATTCTTTCCCCATAATGTTCCCGGACAAATTCCATGCATAACTTCATCCGCTCCAAGTCTCGCAGAGTGCCGTGAGCGGTTTCTGTATCTTCCTCACTCCTGATTCCTTCTGTATAAAGAAAATAAAGTAAACGGTAAACAGCAGAAAGCACCAGAAGATGATAGCCTTCTTTTTTTTCTTCATAAAAGCCTGCAATTTTCCGAAATACGTCTCTCAACTGATCATACAGATCATCAGCCCGATTTGTAGACTTTCGATTCTCCCTCATCTCCACAAGTCCCTTTCCCTGCACATTCTCCAGTTGTTCTCCCTGAACACATGCGTCAGCTGATTTCGACCTTATAAGCTCCTGAAATTTCAGTCCCTTCCACTTTGCAGAAATTCTTTCCAGATGAACCGGCGGGATCTGTAAAAGATAATACCTGGCATCCTCATGCGTGTAGGTATAATGGATATCATTGGAATTTACCAGAAAAATATCCCCTTTTTCCAACTCATAACTCACATCATTAATAGATGCTGTAATCTCGCCGCCAAGCACATAAATAATTTCCAAATGCTCATGCCAGTGCGCCGGTAACAATTCATCCCAGGTATTTACATATGTAAAATGAATTTTCCCCAAATGATCATCCAGCACGTTTTCATATTCTGCTCTCATAGTATGCCTCACCTTCTTTTTTCACTCAAATTTCCCGACTTCCATAATACGCAACACTTATGCTGCAGGTTTAAAATCAAAATACAACATTTATGCTACAGGTTCAAAATCAAAATATACCATTTATTCTTTATGATAATATATAATATTTCATCTATAATATCAAGAAAGACCTATAAAAGAAGCAATAAACCATCTAGTACACCACCGCTTTTTCCAGTACAATAGCAATATCAAGGCAACTACACGAAAAAACTTTCTAATTATAAATTTATCTACAGGAGGACATCCCACAATGAACAAATGGACCAGAGTTAAATTCCAGCCAAACCTTCCCCTTAAGGAAAGCAGCCGTGTTACCGCAAGCAAAGAACATATCCTTCTTTCCAAAGAAGCCGCCAAGGAAGGTATGGTTCTTTTAAAAAATGAGAAAAATCTGCTTCCTCTTGTTGAGGGCACACGCATCGCCCTTTTCGGCAAGGGCAGCTTCGACTATGTAAAAGGCGGCGGCGGAAGCGGTGATGTTATGGTTTCTTATGTACACAACCTTTACGACGGGCTGAAAATGCAGGAAGGCGCCGTTCAGATCTATGAGCCATTATCCGCATTTTACCGCACCGATATCCAGCACCAGTATGAAAAGGGTGCCGCACCAGGAATGACGGTAGAGCCAGAGCTTTCCCCAGAACTTGCTGACGGCGCAAAAGCATTTGCTGACGTTGCTGTTGTTGTGATCAGCCGTTTCTCCGGCGAAGGCTGGGATCGTTCCAGCATTGAATGCAACAACGAATTTAATCCATGGGATACGGAAACCACCATGCCGAAAATTTCCGGCGAAATTTTCCCGGATGGCGACTTCTATCTCACTGCCCGTGAGAAAGAAATGCTTTCCATGGTAAAAGAGCGCTTCGATGATATCGTGGTAGTTCTCAACATCGGCGGAATCATGGATCTTTCCTGGGTAAAAAATGACGACCGGATTTCCTCCGCTCTTCTTGGATGGCAGGGAGGCATGGAAGGCGGACTTGCCATGGCGGAGCTTCTCACCGGCAAAGGAAATCCTTCCGGTAAGCTGGCTGACACTTTTGCCGCAGACGTAAATGATTATCCATCCACTGCCAACTTCCATGAGTCTTTTGATTATGTAAACTATACGGAAGATATTTATGTAGGCTACCGCTATTTTGAAACTCTTCCAGGGGCACAGGAAAAAGTAATCTATCCATTTGGATATGGACGTTCCTACACCACCTTTGGCCTGGACACCATCGCTATGTGGGAAACAGAGAATCAGATTTTTGCTGAAGTTCAGGTGACCAACACCGGTAACCTGGCTGGAAAAGAAGTTGTCCAGATTTATTTCGAAGCTCCACAGGGACTTCTGAAGAAACCAGCCCGCCAGCTTGCCGCTTTTGCAAAAACCCGTCTTCTTCAGCCAGGCGAGACACAGCAGATCCGCCTTTCCTTTGCAAAGGCTGACATGGCTTCCTACGATGACCTTGGAAAGATCAAGAAATCCGCATATATTCTGGAAAAAGGTACTTATAAGTTCTATATTGGAACTTCTGTGCGCGACACCAAGGAGAGCATCCTGACAATGGAACTGGCTGAAAATGTAATCACAAAGCAGCTGACAGCTCATCTTGTTCCAACCAGCCTGAAAGAGCGTATGCTCTCTGACGGCAGTTTTGAGGAGCTTCCACAGTCTGCATGCAATGACATGAACGAATGCGTATTTGAGAAAATGGAGCCGGGCACTGAGGAAGGTATTACCCCTGCAGTCCGCTGCTGTGCACGTGGCACACTTTTCGACAACTTTGGCAGAAAGCAGTTTATTGATGTAGCAGAAGGCAGGCTTTCCCTGGATGATTTTATGGCACAGTTAAGCGATGACGATCTGATTCATCTTCTTGGAGGACAGCCAAACGTAGGTGTTTCCAATACCTTCGGTTTTGGAAATCTTCCGGATTACGGCGTTCCATCCATTATGACAGCAGACGGTCCAGCCGGACTTCGTATCAGCGGGGAATGCAGCATGAACACAACAGCATGGCCTTGCGCGACACTTCTTGCATGCACCTGGAACCCGGCTCTTGTTCAGCAGGTTGGACAGGCTGGTGCCGAAGAAGTGAAGGAGAACAATCTTGCTGTATGGCTTACCCCAGCAGTAAATATCCACAGAAATCCTCTTTGCGGAAGAAACTTCGAGTACTATTCCGAGGATCCGCTGATTGCCGGAAAGATGGGCGCAGCTATGGTAAAAGGTATCCAGTCCCAGCACATTGCAGCTTCTGTGAAGCATTTCGCAGCAAATAACAAAGAGACCAACAGAAAGCACAGCGATTCCCGTGTTTCCGAGCGTGCACTTCGTGAGATCTATCTGAAAGGTTTCGAGATCATTGTAAAAGAGGCACAGCCATGGACCATCATGTCCTCCTACAATGCAATCAATGGTCACCGCGCTTCTGAGAATCGCGAGCTTCTGGAAGATGTTCTCCGCGGCGAGTGGGGCTTCAAGGGCATGGTTACAACTGACTGGTGGACAAGAGCTGAACATTACAAAGAAATCAAGGCCGGAAATGACGTAAAAATGGGAACCGGTTTCCCCGAGCGTGTGAAAAAGGCCATGGAAATGGGACAGCTTGGCCGCCCGGAATTAGAGCACTGTGCAAGACGGGTGCTGGAGCTGATTCTGAAGATTGACTGATATAAGATGATACCAGTGTCAAAAGACCTTTTGATACTCATTTCATAAGATTACACATATTCACAAAAACAGGGCCCTGCTTTCATGCAGGATCCTGTTTTTTGTGAATATGAATATGTGTAATACCTCCGATTATTTTCGGATGGAATCAACCAGTTTTCGTGCTTCTGCTGTCAGGTCTCTGATCTTGTCAAATTCTCCGTTTTTTACAAGCTCTCCTTTTACCATCCAGCTTCCGCCGCAGCATATAATTTTGTCGAAAGAAAGATAATCTTCCAGATTTTTTGCATTGATACCGCCAGTGGGCATAAACTTAATTCCCACATAAGGTGCGGCCATAGCCTTGATCATGGCAACTCCGCCTGCCGGTTCTGCAGGGAAAAATTTTACAACCTTAAGGCCTCTTTTTACTGCCTGTGCGACCTCAGACGGTGTGATGCAGCCTGGAAAAACAGGAATTTCTTTTTCCAGACAGTAATCTACGATCTCCGGATCAAATCCAGGGCTTACAATAAACTTCGCACCGGCTGCAACAGCTGCATCTACCTGCTCTCTGGTAAGAACGGTTCCTGCTCCTACAAGCATCTCCGGAAACTGTTCTGTCATCAGACGGATAGATTCTTCAGCTGCCTCTGTACGGAAAGTTACCTCTGCACATGGAAGTCCACCTTCAACAAGTGCCTTGGCAAGGGGTACTGCATCTTTTGTATCTTCCAGCACAACTACCGGAACAACACCAAGCTTCTGAAACTTTTCTGCTATATCCATCATTTGAATTTCCTTTCGTTATCTTTTTATATCAAAATTCATTTCCATCACATGTCTGATCAGGGAAACATCATCTGTAATATTTCCGTCACCATGAATGGTATGCTTCACTGCACTGGCTGCAACACCAAAGTTCACAATATCCTCCGGTGTATATTCATTCATCAGTGCATAAATAATACCGCTTACAAATGCATCTCCACCTCCAACACGGTCAAGAATATGGAAGGTAAGCCGTTTGCTTTCATAAATCTTTCCGTTTAACCAGAGATAAGCCATAAGGCTGTTCTCACTGCAGCTGTGTGCAAAACGCACATGTCTTGCAATGCATTTGATATTCGGATATCTCTCTGCAAAGGCCCTGAAGACTTTTTCCTGCTGTTCACGGTCCGGCTGGAAGGGAACACCATCCTTTACATCACCTGCTGTATGATCTTCTTCATTTTTCCAGATATGGTAAGGCTCAATTCCAAAGAGAACATCTACGTATGGAAGGCAGAGGGTACAGAAATCTCTTGCTTCCTCCCAGTTCCACAATGTACTTCTGAAATTTCCGTCAAAGCTGACGGTCATGCCATTCTCCTTTGCTGTTTTCAGGCAGGTCAGGATCAGTTCACTGCAGCTTTTTCCAAGTGCCGGAGTGATTCCGCTCAGATGAAGCCAGGTGTATCCTTCCAGAAGTTTCTTCACATCTGTTTTGCTGAAATCATACTCTGAAAAAGCACTGTGTTTTCTGTCATAAACGACTTTACTCGGGCGGATTCCGTAACCCGTCTCCAGATAATAGGTTCCAAGCCGATGTGTCGGTGTCTCTTCTTCTGTTGAATAAACTACGCTGTCGCAATTTACGTCATTGCTTCGCAGCATACGTACAGCACTTTTTCCAAGACTGTTTCCCGGAACTACTGTAAAGAATGAGGCATCTACTCCAAGATTTGCAAGGGAGAGGGCCACATTGGCCTCACTTCCCCCATATCTTGCCTCAAAAGATGTTGCTGTTCTGATTTTTTCATAATCCGGCGGAGTCAGGCGAAGCATGATCTCGCCGATGGTAATAAATTTATGCTTCATAATCAATACTCCAGATAAGCTCCCTTCATTGGACTTGCAGCATGCTGGCTGAAAAGTCTCAGGACACCTTTTTTGTATTTCATTTCACGTGGTTTCCAATTTTTACGTCTTTCTGCAAGAATCTGGTCAATTTCCTCCATAGACTTGCGTTCTCCTGCGATTCCGATGATGTTCAGTTTTCTTTCCATAACATCGATTTCGATAAGGTCTCCTTCTTCCACAAGAGCGATCGGGCCTCCATCAACAGCCTCCGGGCTGCAGTGTCCGATAACCGGACCGGTAGATGCTCCTGAGAAACGTCCGTCTGTGATCAGAGCAATGCTCTTTCCAAGTTCCTTATCACTGCTGATTGCCTCAGAAGTGTAGAACATTTCCGGCATTCCGCTTCCCTTCGGTCCCTCGTAACGGATGAAGACTGCGTCACCCTTCTGAACCTTATGTTTCAGAACTGCATCCAGACATTCTTCTTCGCTGTCAAATGGTCTTGCGCGGAGAACAGATTTAAACATTTCCTTCGGGCATGCAGTGTGTTTGATCACGGCACCTTCCGGAGCAAGGTTTCCACGAAGGACTGCAATGCTTCCATCTGTTCCGATTGCTTTGTCATATGGACGGATGATGTCTTCCTTCGTAACATTTACATTGTAACGTTTGTTAAACTCCTGAAGCCATTTATCACATTTTTCATAGAATCCGTTGTTCTTCAGTTCTTCCAGGTTTTCTCCTAATGTCTTTCCTGTAACAGTCATGACATCCAGGTGAAGATGCTCTTTGATCTCTTCCATGATTGCCGGTACACCACCTGCATAATAGAAGCACTCTGCAGGCCAGCGACCTGCCGGACGTACATCCAGAAGATATCTTGCATTTCTGTGCAGCTTGTCAAATGTATCACCAGTGATCTCAATGCCAAATTCATGAGCGATTGCCGGAATATGAAGCAGGCAGTTGGTGCTTCCTGAAATTGCAGCATGGACAAGGATTGCATTCTCAAAGCTGTTCATAGTTACAATGTCAGAAGGACGCATGTTTTCCATCTGAGCAATTCTCACTGCCTGTCTTCCTGCCTCTCTTGCAAAGTCAAGAAGGTCAGGGCTGGTTGCAGGCATCAGGGCTGTGCCTGGAAGTGCAAGTCCTAGTGCCTCTGCCATAATCTGCATGGTAGATGCAGTTCCGATAAAGGAACATGCGCCACAGCTTGGGCACGCATTGCATTTTGCCCAGTCAAGCTTCTCTTCATCAATTTCGCCACGCTCAAATTTTGCGCTGTACATTCCAAGCTGCTCCAGGGTCAGCATTTCCGGTCCGGCATTCATGGTTCCACCTGGAACAAATACGGAAGGAATGTTTACTCTGGCAAGTCCCATCAGATTTCCCGGAACACCTTTGTCACAGCTTGAAAGGTATACACCTGCGTCAAAAGGAGTAGCATTTGCATGGATCTCGATCATATTGGCGATCATCTCACGGCTGGCCAGACTGTAGTTGATTCCATCTGTTCCCTGGCTTTCACCGTCGCAGATATCGGTACAGTTATAACGTGCTCCGAAACCGCCTTCTTCTGCGATTCCTTTGCGGACTTCTTCTACAAGGATATTCAAATGTCCGCTTCCCGGATGGCTGTCACCATAGGTGCTTTCAACCATAACCTGGACTTTTCCAAGATCTTCTTTTGTCCAGCCTGTTCCAATGCGCAGCGGATCAAGCTCCGGTGCAAGTTTTCTCATTTCCTGACTTTTTAACTGCATGATTTTTTCCTCCATTTTTTATTCTCTGATAAGCTTTAAACTTTCCAGTGCTTTCCTGAGTTTCTCTTCGTCCTCTTCTTCTGCTCCAAGTTCTACATCATCAAATGTGGGAAGACTGAACACCCCCAGCATTGATTTCGCATCTACAATATATCTTCCACAGATCAGATCTACATTTTTCTCACATCCTGATGCAGCCTGCACCAGATGCTTGGCATCACACATATCTCTTAAATAAACCGGTATCTTTATCATTGCGTCCTGCCTCCTATGCAAAGATTGAAACAATAAAGCTTACAATAAGTGCCGTAACACCGATCAGTGTCTCCATGATCGTCCAGGATTTCAGTGTTGTCTTTTCGTCAATCTCAAGGAATGAGGTTACCAGCCAGAAGCCTGCATCATTCACATGGCTCAGTGCAGTTGCGCCACCACAGATTGCACAGCACATAGCAGCTCTGTAAATCATGCTGGTATCCATTACAGCCGGCATGGTCGCCATGATTCCGGATGCCATTGTCATCGCTACAATCGAACTTCCTACAGAAGCTCTGACCAGAAGGGCAATGAGAAATGCGATCAGGATCAATGGAAGTCCACTCTTCTCCAGCACCGGTCCGATAATATTTCCAAGGCCGGAATCCTGAAGCATCCATCGGATCACTCCACCGCTGGCAATGACCAGAAGAATCATACCTACCGGTCTGAGTGAATGATCCAGGATTTTCTTTAACTGGGCTCCTGTAAATCCTCGTTTGATTCCAAGGAAGTACATAGATGCCAGCGTTGCAATGGTTAATGCAAGGAATGGTTTTCCTATGAATCCCAGAACATCCTTTACTCCTTCCGGAAGCGGCATATACTTGGATAACGTGCTGAGAAGAATCAGAACCAGTGGAATCAGTATCACCCCTAAGACCAGTCCAAAGGGCGGAAGGTCTTTTCCATCGTCTTTAATCTCTTCCACATTTGCCGGAAGCTCTGTGTAAATCTTATTGCCAACAAAGCTTCCCCAGAAAATTCCGGAAACCATCATACAGATCAGCGCTGTCGGAACTCCTACCATGATCATGGTTCCCAGATTCACGCCAAGTGCATTTGCCACAAGTACCGAGCCAGCAGACGGCGGAACAAAAGCATAGCCACTTGCCAGACCGGAAAGAAGGGGAATCGCATAATACAGGGTGGATTTTCTGGTCTGTTTCGCAACGCTGAACACCAATGGGATCAATACCACAACACCAGCTTCAAAAAATACGGTGGTACCAATTACAAGTCCTGTAAGTCCAAGTGCCCAGCCGGCTTTTTTCTGGCCAAATTTACTGATCAATGTCTCTGCGATTCTCTGGGCTCCTCCGCTTACCTCCAGGATTCCGCCAAACATGGAACCAAGTCCTACCAGAAGCGCAATTCCCTGCAAGGTCTTTCCAACACCTTTTTCTACTGTGTCCGAGATCATCGTAAGCGGCATTCCTGCTCCCGCTCCGATGATGATAGCGGAAATCATCATTGACAGAACCGGATGAAGCTTAAATTTGATGATCAATACCAGCAGAACCACAATTCCCACCGCCGCCGCGATCATCAGTCTCATTGGATCCGCCGCAAAAGTTGTTTCTTCCATTTTTCTTTTTACCTCCTTAATTCATCTGATATTTTGCCTTCTTCCTATGAATTCGTCTGACCTATTTAGTCGTTTTTATGTTTTTTACGTTGTTTAATGTCTTTTTTCTTGGAATTCATCTGATGTATTTATCATATATTCAATTCACTAAAAATGCAATACTGGAATTTTATCTAAAATTATATATCTGTTTTTGTATATTTTATCATTTTGACATTGAATCAAAAAAACCTTATCATAAAAAGTAAGAATTATAACTATCAGAAACGGAGCAAATCATATGATGAATTTGTTATCAGAAGAAAAAAGCCTTCCCCAAAAAATATCAGAGGATATTATTGCATTTATTTTAGAAGAAAACTTACAGCCAGGAGATAAATTACCGAATGAAACCATTCTTTCTGAGCGTCTGAATGCAGGAAGAAGTTCTGTACGGGAAGCCATGAAGCTTCTCGCATCCCGAAATATTGTTACGATCCGCCAGGGCTCTGGTACCTATATTGCCTCTTCCCCCGGAATGGTGGATGACCCACTGGGCTTTACCTTTATCGGCAATAAGCAAAAGCTGATCAATGACCTTCTGGAAGTGCGCTTCCTCCTTGAGCCCCCTATTGCTGCAATGGCAGCCACACGTGCCGATAAAAAAGACATAAAAAAAATCACCGCGCTTTGCGATGAAGTAGAAGACTTATTAAAAAAACATGAAGACCATACACAAAAGGATATAGATTTTCATGCAGCCATTGCTTTGAGCAGCAAAAACGTTGTGGTTCCAAGACTGGTTCCTGTGATTAACAGCTCAATCCCTCTGTTTGTAGAGACCACCAGAGGTACACTGCTGGAAGAAACCATCGAGACCCACCGTGAGATTGCGGATGCCATTGCCGCACATGACCCGCTCCGCGCACAGGATGCCATGTATCTGCATCTGGTTTATAACCGTAAGAGAATTCAGATGATTGGAAAGTGAAACCAGAGAGCCAGAGCGTGTTTGAAAAAGGCTTTCTGCAAGATGTGCGTCACAATTTGTGGGCGATTCGCCCGGATGCAATTACACGTTTATATTGCCAGGTAGCCTTTATTACAAGGCTACCTGGCAATATCTCTCTAAAAACACAGCTGCACCATCTTCATCGCAGTCTGATGTTATCTCATCTGCTGCACACTTTACACTTTCTTTCGCATTTCCCATTGCAACTGCCATATGAACCTGTTCGAACATTTCCAGATCGTTCTCAGATCATTATAATTTACATATTTGAAAGAATTGCGTAGCATATGGATCACACATCTCTGCCTGCGGATAAACTGCCTGAATAGCTTCTTTAAAACCCGGAAGACCATCCACGCAGAAGAAAAGGACATCTTTTACTCCGCGGTTCTTAAGATCATTAAGCATCCCAAGCCAGAACTTGCTGGTTTCATTTGCGCCTACTGTGATGCTGAGGATATCTTTGTATCCCTCCACTGTAACGCCAAGAACTACATACGCAGCACGACTCAGGATCCTGCCATCCTCACGTACTTTATAATGAATACAGTCCATAAAGACAAACGGATAAACCGGGTTCAGAGGACGGGACTGCCATTCCTTAACCTGAGGAAGTATTTTGTCTGTGATCTTGCTGACCATTTCAGCTGATAGCTCAATTCCATAAAGATCCTGGAGCTGATCGTGGATGTCACGTGTACTCATACCACGGGCATATAAAGATATCACTTTTTCCTCAATCCTGGAAATATCTCTCTGGTATTTAGGTATGAGTTTTGGTTCAAACTCACCGTTACGGTATCTTGGTACGTCGATTTGAAATTCACCGTATTGACTCTTTAAGTTTTTTGTAGAATGACCATTTCTTTTATTGTCTGTCTGTAGATCTCCCTTATGGTTTTTCTCGTAGCCAAGAGTTGCATCCAGTTCTGCCTCCATCAGCTCCTGCAGGATATCCTTGAAACGGTCTTTCAGAAGCGTGTATATATCTGCAACGCTATTAATGTTGTTTTCTGAGATGATCTGTCGAATTTGTTCTTTTGCAACTGCCATAAAAAATACAAACTATTTTACACTACCTGAGACTTTGATTAGTGCGACAGCTCTTTTTAAAATCATATTCCAACATCGCTTCTGAATTATCCATCATTTTATTCAGAGTTCCTCATTCGGGAAGCTTCACATTATTCTTTTCCTGACATAACATTGCCAAATAACACTGTATTCTTAATTAACAACACCAGGTTCAATAAACCCCTCCCCCAGTACCTCATTTGAATCCATAATGACAACAAAAGCTTCAGGATCTATCAACAATACATTTTTTCGAATAATATACAATTCTTTATTATTACAAGCACAAAGCACTATTTTCTTATGATTATGTGTATAACTGCCTTCCGCCCAAAGAAATGTTGCCCCTCTTCCTACTTTTTGTGCAATCATCTGAGCAATTTGTTCTGGATAATGCGAAATAATCATCGTCATTTTTCCTGCTGAAAATCCATTCATTACTTTATCTATAACTACCGATATTAAGAAAGTAATTAAAATTCCAAACAAAAGACTGTCTGCACTTTTTGACACTAGGCATACTCCCAAAATAATAACTGACGAATCAAGAATCAATGTTAATGAACCTAAAGAAAGATGTGGAAATTTTTTTCGCACAAGCATAATCATAAAATCAGTCCCACCGCTTGATGCATTTCTTGTATACATTAGAGCATAACCAATTCCTGATAAAGTCGCTGTACACAAAACTGCCAGAAGCGTTTCTCCAGTATATCTTGGAAACAATGGTGCAATATAATCTGTAAAAAAAGCAACACTTGCAATACACAGTATAGACTTTTCCAAAAATTCCCGTCCTAGTATTTTCCATGAAATAAGAGCCATCGGTATATTTAAGCAAACCACAGTCATACCTATAGGAATCCCAAATAAATGATAACCTATCAACCCTATCCCAGTAAACCCAACCATAGGAAAAGAAAATGCCGATGCAAAATTATATGTTGCAATACCAATCAGAAAACCAGAGAGTAAAAAAATCCCCAGATCCTCTAATTTTTTTTTAACCTTTTTCTCTAATTTCATTACAAGCCTCCACGTATTCTAAAAGAGCCGGAAACCACATTCAAGGCTTCCGGCTTTTTGTTTAATTACTGTTCACATGCTTTACCACATTCATTCGCGGACTGATATATTTAAATTTATCACCTCGCAGCACTGACTTGGTTCGATGGAAGGGCTTATCATATTGATCATACACAATTTCTTCCATCAATAAACAAGGTGTCCCTGTTTTTACTTTCAACTCCGCTGCTTCTTCTGGCGTAGCCTCGCACACACTAATTTCCATCACTGAGTTTCCAGACTGCAGTCCATACTTTTCAAGAAGGATCTGATACAAAGATGCATTATTCAAATCTTCTACAAGTATATTTTTCAAATGTCCTGGAAAATAAAGCTTTTCCAGCATAACAGGTACATCATCTGCTGTTCGCACACGCTCTACCAAAATAACCATTTCACCATTTTCTAATTTTAACTGCTGCCGATCTCTGTCTTTTGCCTCCTGAAGTGTGCATTTTAACGTCTTGCCTCCTGGAACTTTGCCATTACGTTTACAGAGATTGGTAAAACTATTTGGGCTTGAAAGATCCTCTGTCATCTTTTCTTCCTGCACAAATGTTCCTTTTCCCTGTTTTTTCGCCAGAACGCCCTCTTCCACCAGTTCAGCAAGTGCTTTCCGAACAGTCATTCGACTAATTTGATATTTTTCACTTAATTCCAATTCTGTCGGAATTTTCTGATTTGCTTTATAAATTCCCTCTTTAATTTCCTGAAGAAGCAAGTCCTTCAACTGTTTATATAGCGGAACAATACTCTGCGGATCTAATTCGTTCATAATGCACCTCATTCATCTGTATATGTCTCTAAACATATACGCTTTTATTTTATATTATATAATCTTTTTTCCGATCCAGCAAGCTTTCTAAGTATATTCCTCTAAAAGTTACCAGCGTTAGATATTTCAACTTCATCTGGGCTATCGTATTTCAAGCCAGTTCTATACCATTTTCCCAATCAATAAGGAACATGCCACATATATCGGCGTACATATACGGAATGATTACGAGCATCTGCAAGACGGTGGCTGTATCTGCTCAGTACTCCGGTAAATACCAGCGGGCTTAAATACTCTGCAACTGTTGGGCCGAGTATATCAATACCAAACTCTTTACCATCCAACACTGTGATGCGTTTTCCATATTTTTTCAAGAAATCAACAGCTCTTTCATCCATTTCTCTTTCTCTTCCTACCCCCACAAGTACAAGAAATGGAACTTCCTTATCTACAACTTCAAATGGTCCATGGAAGAACTCTCCACTGTGAATTGGATTTGAGTGAATCCACTGGCACTCCATTAAAATACATGTAGTTGTTGTATACGCTACGTTATAATTTGCGCCTGTGGCCATAACATGAAGCACTTTATCATCTTTATGTTCTTCTGCAAATCGGATAGCACCCGGCTCTGCATATTCGCGTGCTTTTTTAATCACATCGTCCAGTATATCAAAACCATGCTGCATGTCATCATAGTGCTCATATCCTTCCGCCTGCTGCAAAAGTTCCACCGCAAAACGCAGAGCTACTGCCATAGAACATGTGGAGTACTGATACTTCGGCTCATCACCATTAAAGAATACATAGTCTCCCTGCTCTGCAAGTGGAGAATCCTTCTTACCTACAATTGTAATAGACACTGCTCCCTTTTCTTTTGCTGCTTTTGCAGCTGCAACAGCCTCTGGTGTAGTTCCGCTTGCAGACAAGGTAACTACAATACAATTTTCGTCAAAAGCCTTAGGTGGACAAAGTACAAACTCTTTTGCAGTATACACATGACTATCTATTGTTGCTGACTCACACTTTAAGAAAAAGTCAGCAGTTGTTAATCCTGCTTTAGAACCACCGCAGGCAGCGAAGTAAATCGCATGAATACCTCCATTTTCCTTTCTTGAATCCAGAATTTCTTTTACGACTGCTTTATAATCAATTTTCATAATATGACCTCCTCAGTTTTATTGTTTTATCTTTCACATCAATAATCCAGTTTGTGATAATATCTTCTGATTTCCATTGGATGTTTTCTTACATTTTCCAAATGGACATTAATACGCGCATAAATAGCAGCCATTACCATTGGTGTCAAAAGTTCTCTGAATGTGTCATCTATTCCAGGTGTATGATATTCTTTTGTATCAAATACTGTAATATTATCGCAGATTCTAGGTAAGAAACGTTCTACACGTTCTGCTTGAGCTCTGCCATGATCTTCCCCTTTAAACAGAGTTACATTCGTATCTTTTTCAATAATTTCAAGTGTACCATGGAAAAAGTCTGCACAGGAAATAGATTTTGTACGCATCCACAGCATCTCTTCCATGTAGCACATAGCGTAGCTATAAGCTGCACCTTTTAACATTCCTCCACCAACAACATAGTGCATACTGTCCTCACCATGTTTTTCTGCAAATTCTTCTGTTTTTTTATCCGCTTCTTTCTGCACATTAATTAATGCATCCCCTAATGATTCAGCCTGCTGATAAAAGAGATCATACAATTCGAACTCTCCCTTTTCTTTCATAAACGCCAGCATAATCACAAGTAGCTTCAGATAAGCTCCACCTTTGCATGAAAACAAAATTTCAGTTTCTTTTGCCAGAGGAGAGTCTTTTTCATCCACAAATCCCAAAATTGTGGCTCCTTTTTCCTTGCCATAGCGCACAGCATCTGTCATTTCCGGAGTATTTCCTGTAGCCGATGTGATCACCATAACAGACTTTTCTCCAAGCTTTGTATTTCCTTCAGCTGTCAGATCCGCTGCATTTTCAAGATATATTTCAATTTTGGAATGTCCTTTAAGGTAAGACATTAATTCTTCTGCAACTGCATATGTACCGCCAATACCTACGAGAAAAATATTGTCATAACCTTTCTCGCAAATTTTTTTCACAGCACCTTCCACATCTTTGCGCAGTGCAAGTGTCTCTTCTACATCTTTTTTGATTGCATCCTCATTAAACTTAAGCATTTTTTCCTCCTTTTATTTGCATTTCATTATTTACATTTCAATAGAAAGTCCCATACCAAAAGATCCTTCTCTTAAACAGTTACGTCCTGAAAAATCTGCTGCAGCTGCAAAAGCAACTTCTATCATAGATTCTGTAATGATACCGTCTTTGGTCCATCCTTCTTTCAACAACGTTACCAAAAATGCTGCAAAGAAAGAATCTCCTGCACCCATAGTATCTACGGCTTGTATTAATTTTGCCTGTCCCTTATGGCATAGACCATCTTTTGTTACCAACAGCTGTCCACCTTTTCCCCTGGTCATCAACACATGTGCACCACCATACCCTTGTACTTTTTTGGCAAAGCTAATACACTCTTCATCCGACATATCTTCACAGGAAAACAGTGCCATATCCACCATAGCGCTTACTTGTTTCAGATATTCATCTGTACGATATTTATCTTCAGATGAAAAATCAAAGCTGATAATCGGTCCTAATGCACGTACTCTTTCAATCTGATTTTCTACATGTGCATAGCAGGAACTGTGTACAAGCTGAAATGATTCTACATAGTTCAGATCCGCACTGCTCAACATAGGTGGGTACAAACTTCCAACACCATGTTTTTCTTCAAAATAACCACTAACAAATACTCTGTCACCATCAACAATGTTGACCGCAGCCCGTCCGGATACTCCATGCTTCACAGGACAATGTGAAATATCTACATGCTTTTCTCTGGCACATTTCAGGATATGTTCTCCTATGACATCATCACCTACTGTTCCTAAAAATCCTGCTTCAGCGCCATTCTCCGCTGCATACACCGCTACATTAAATGCATTTCCTCCTGGAAACGCCATCTTTTTGTGAATATAATAATCCACACAACAATCACCCAAACCTAGTATTCTCATTTTTTTATCCTTTCACGCCTCCCTGTGCAAGCCCTCTGACAAACTGTTTTTGAAATACCAGAAAAACAACAACTACTACAGCAGCCGATATTGTCAATCCTGCAATCAAAACAGGATAATCTGTTCTTAAAGCAGTCTGCAAAGAAACCAAACCGACAGGGACTGTTTTTAACTTATCACTTTCTACAAATACCGTAGCAAACATATATTCATTCCATGCATGCATTGTGGCAAACAACGCTCCTGAAAATAATATTGGTTTGCTCATTGGTAACACAATTTTTGTAAACATTTGTATTACAGAACAACCATCCAACATAGCAGCTTCTTCCACAGATTTTGGAAGAGACAGCATATAAGAACGAAACAGCAGCACTGTAAACGGAAACTGAAATACACTATAGGAAATAATTAATCCAAGATACGTATTATACAATTTTAGTTTCTGCATAAGTTTAAACAAGGAAACCAGATTTACTTCTGGTGAAATCATCATTCCTGCCACAATCATAATAAATATGAGATTTTTCCCTTTAAACTCAAACCTGCTTAATACATAGGAGGCCAGCGAACAACAGAGCACAGTCATAATTACAGTTCCAACTGTTACAATGATACTATTAAAAAAATACTGACCAACACCATATTTCACAGCATATGCATAATTTTCCCAATGTATTTTATCTGGAAGTGACCACGGTGAAGACAAAAACTCCGTATTGTTTTTCACACTAGAAATCAACATCCATACAAGTGGTAATATAATAGCAACTGCAAACAGACAAAAGAACAGAAACACCAGTATTTTACCAATGGAAGAATACCATCGATTATATTTCATTGTTCTGCCTCCTCTCCTGTTCTGGATAGCTTCATTTGTATCAAAGATAATACCAACGTAATCACAAATATTACTACCGCATACGCACTTGCCACACCCATCTCATCGTTATTAAAAGCTGCCCTATACATTGCAGTGGCAAGAACCTCAGTTGCTCTTCCCGGGCCACCACCTGTCAGTATCTGTATCTCTGTAAAAATCTTATAGCTTCCAATTGTTGTTATAAGTGCAGTTACCAACATCGACTCTTTACTCATAGGTAACGTTATGTACCAAAATTTTTTTACTGAACTGGCACCATCTATAAGTGCGGCATCATGAATTTCCTGCGGAATCTTCTGGATGCCAATCAGATCAAGCAGCATACAATATCCAACATTTTGCCACTGGGAAATAAAGATACAACAGAAAATTGCAAGGCCAGCATCACCCAGCCAGCTGGGTGGATTTTGAACGTGGAAAACCTGTACCAATAATTGGTTCAATGGTCCTGTATTAGGGTTAAAAATACATTTCCACAAAAGACCAATAACTGACATAGAAATTAATGACGGAATAAATAACACTGTCCTGAAAAATTTCTGAAACTTTCTCATAAATATTTCTTCCAGGCAAGCTGCCATTACCATCGCCAAACCCACCTGACACACGACAGAAAGGATTGCATATATAGTATTATTGAACAGTATTCTTAAGAATCCTTTTTTCTGAAATATGGCCAAATAATTTGCTATTCCTACCCACTTCCTATCCGGTGAATAGGATACCCATTTATACAAACTACCTATAATTGTCTGTATCAGAGGATAATACACAAAAACAAGCAATCCTATAGTGACCGGTGCCAGGAACAGTACTATGATTTTTTTATTTTTATAGATACTCATTCCCGAATCTCCTTTTACTGTCCATGAGAATTATCTATTCCCATGGACAGTTAGTTCTATTATTCTTCTGAATCACCCTGCACTTCTTCTGCAATTTCCTGCACCTCGAACATCAAGTCCTCTGGTGTCACAGTTCCTGCAATTACCTCTTGCAGCCCAGGTACATAAACATCTGCAATCTTACTGTGAATATCTGCATCAAGCCAATTTGCAAACCCTGAAGCCTTACTGTAAATGTCAACTGCCTGCAAAGTCAATGCATCTGAATTTTCTTCATTATGAATTCCCTGTACAGATGCCGGACTGGATAACTGTGTGATCATCCTCTCCTGCCATGGCTTACTGGTCATAAGCTTCAGAAATTCAATGGCAATTTCCGGATTCTTACAGGATTTTGAAATCATAAATCCATCTGGTGAACCAGTTACCAGTTCCGGATCTCCATCTTCTCCCTCTGGGAATGGAATCTTAAATGCACCTGCATTAAGATTATTTTCTGCACATCGTCTGAATTCAATAGACTGCATATACGTCATAGCTGCATTTCCTGTAAGGAAATCGTTTCTTGCCACCTCAAAGTCTATAGAGTTCGTATTTTCTGTAAAATACCCTTTATCATTCAAGTCTTTTAACATATTCAATGCCTGCACATATCCCTCATCTGTAAATGTACCAGTCTTATAATTATTATCTACTGCACGTACATCACTTGGTACACACATACTGTTAAATGTGGAAATATAATGGCAAGCTGTCCAGGGATCACTGTTTCCCATAGCCAATGGCGTTATTCCTGCATCTTTAAATGTCTGGCATACATTTAAGAATTCATCATATGTAGTCGGCACCTCTACATTATATTTTTCAAATAAATCTTTGTTATAAATCATCAGCTTTGCGTCAACTCGTACCGGTACTCCATAAATTCCTTCCTCATACTGAAATGGCTCAAGCGCAGCTTGAATAAAGCTATCTTTCCACTCGGGATCCGCTTCATAGTATTCCATCAGATCCAGCGCACTTCCCGCTCTTGCAAACTTATACGCAAATTCACCGCTCCATGAAAAGAAAATATCAGGAGCATTATCTGCACCAAGCATAACCTTAAGTTTAGACTTATAATCCGGATCTCCAACATTCTCAACAACAATGTCCACATTTGGATGTGTTGACTCAAACTCTTCAGCAATGTCTTCAAAATACGGTGCCTCATCTACATTGATCCAGTTATGGAAAAGTTTTAATGTAACCTTTTCTCCACTGTCTTCCGATTTTGATGTAGCTGCATTTACGCTCGTTCCAAAACTAGCCATTGTCCCCACTACCATACATGCTGCAATTACCGTGCTTATTACTTTTCGTTTCATAAATTACCTCCTTTTAACATTTGTTTTAATGTTGTCTCGTTTTGTATGCATACATTATATGACATCTTATCTTGTATGTCAATAAGTACAATATATATTTTTGTTTTTTGTGATGTTGTTGTAATTTAGTGTGTAAAATGTATTAAATAGCGCTCATAATTGTATATTTTGTATAAATTTTCATTCGAGTCACAACAATTCTCTAACGCCACACAAAAAAGGTATCATAAGATCAGCCCCGTCTTATGATACCTAAAAAATTATTTTTCAAACACACTCTAGTAAACTATCACTTTAAACCTATAGTAACCTTACAATTTGTAACCTTCAGGCTTCCCTCTGACGCAAATAAAGATAAGCTTTCCCCTGGTCTCTTGTATGCTCGTGCATTCAATGCCACACCGTTAACATAAATAGTAGCAATTGTATCATCCACGATCATACGAATGTTATATTTCTTTCCCGGAATCAGATCAAGCGGTCTTTCCAGTCCGATGTTCTGATTTGCAGGCCATGGCCAGTTCGGTTTTTTCTCGAATACATAACGGTTCTCTGTAGTATTAAATACAAACTGATAAGATTCTGCTTTATCCTCATCCTCATAAAATCTTACACCAAACGTCCTTGTACCATCAGAGAATTCCACATCTGCTTCGAACTTGAAAATGTCACCGGTATTTCTTCCAATAACTACTTCTGAGCTCTTAGTTGGTGTATCGATTACGAAATCGTCCTTCTTTTCCTCTTTGTCAAAAGCATTCCATACTGTTTCCGGAATTCTTACACCAAGAGTGCCATCCTCTTTCTGGTATACCTCATGCGCCATGAAGGTTCCTGCCCAGATGAAGTTTTCGTCATCATCATCTTTGTCTTTCGTTGCAACCCATCCAAACAGAATTCTCTGTCCATTCAGTTCAAAAGTACGTCCTGCATAATAAGCTCTGCCGTCAAATGCATCATCCTTCGGTGCAATCCATGGACCATTCAGGCTCTTGCTCATACGGTAAACCATTTTGCTTCTGTCACTGTATTCTGTCACAATGTGATACCACCAGTCACCGATTTTAAACAGGTCTGGCATTTCATGCATGGTATAAAGATCCGGCGCCCAGAAATCACCTTCGAACTTCCAGTTTTTCAGATCCTTGGAAGTAAATTTAACAGTTCTACCGGTCTGTCTTGTTTTTGGTCCCTGCAGTCTTGTTCCAAGAACCAGTAAGTACCGGTCATTTTCCTCGTCACGAATCACCCATGGATCTCTCCAGTCATCTGAATCATAGCCTTCCTGTGGTGTAAAGGTAAGAGCATCCTGAGTTTTGTGCCAGGTAACCAGATCATCACTATATGCATGCATCAGTACCTGAGATGGTTTTCCAAGAGCCGGATAATCACGGTTGTAACCGGTGTAGAAAATATGATACTGTCCTTCTGCTTCAAAAACACTTCCTGCGAAAATAAACTGATCCTGCTCTTCATCAGTTCCTCTTGGAATTGCCACTCCACAATCTTCGTAGTGAACAAAATCAGAGGTTGTTGCTAAATCCCATCCAAATGGCTCTCCAAATGGTCCCGGTTTTCTGGTATCTCTCTGATGATATAAATAGAATTTATCTCCATGTCCGAATGGCATACAATCACCGAACCAGGTTTCGGGAAACTGATAGTATAATTTCTGCATAATAATATATTCTCCTTTTCTTTACAGGCATTCATGTATCGAATGCCTGTCCCATATGGTAAAAAAGTCCTTTTATCAATTAATTATCCTTTTACTGCGCCTCCCACGGTAAGAGAGTTTTCAATTTTGTCACTGAAACACAGGTACAGAATAATTGTAGGTATACTGGCAATCATCATTGCCGCACCCATAGCTCCCCAGCTGGTACTGTGCTGTCCCACAAACGTTGCGAGTCCTGCTGGCAAAGTTTTCAGCTCATTGCTGGAAATCATAACCGTTGGAAGAATATACTCATTCCATATTCCCAGTGTGGCAAATAAAGCACCTGAAGTGATTGCAGGTTTTACCAGTGGAAGCATAATTGAAAAAAAAGTTTTATAAATACTTGCTCCATCAATTACCGCTGCCTCTTCCAGTTCAGCAGGCAGAGCCCGAAAAGAGGATGAAATTATCATAAACGGAAATGCCAGATTAAAAGCAATATACGGCAAAATCAGCGCCCAATGAGTATTCGCAAGTCCCATGTTTTTGATAAGAACAGAAAGAGGAATCAAGCTGACCTGCAAAGGGATAAAAAGGCCGATTGAAACAAACATGGAGGCTGCTCCCTTTAACTTCCACTTCATTCTTGCTACTGCATAGGAAAATGGCAAAATCAGAATAAAAACACCAACCAATGCAATGGCAGTTGTAAGCAGACTGTTCTTAAAATATGTCATAATATCAAAGGTTGTAATTGCCTTTATATAGTTGCTCCACTGCGGATGCAAAGGAAGCCCAAAAGGATTTGAATAGAATATTTCATCGTTTGTCTTCAGCGAATAACATGTCAGATATAATAATGGGTATATGCTAAGGCAGGCAAATATCAATAATATAATTGTTTGTACCCAGGCCTTGTGAGATCTTACTTTGATTCTTTCCATCATTCATTTTCCTTCTTCTTACTCATAAGCATGTTAATAACTGCAATCGAAACCAGACACATAAACATTAGCGATACTGCTGAAGTACAGCCATATCCATATTTTCTAAGTTTGAATGCACTACGGAATGTCATATACGTCAGGCTGTATGTAGCAGTTCCAGGACCACCTTGAGTAAGCAGCTGCATCTGAGAATAAATATTAAATCCACCTGTCACAGCAAAAATCAGACAGTTTCTCAACGTATCTCTCAGCATAGGCAAAATAATATAAAAGTTTGTCTGCCATCTGGTAGCACCATCAATACGACTGGCTTCAATATAATCTGTTGGAATAGAATTTGCCGCTGAATAAATAATTACAAATTGATATCCCATGTACTGCCATGCATTTACAAATGCCACGACCAAAATTGCCACATGCTTGTCCGACAGCCATTGCTGCTGGAAATCAAGGCCTAATGCAGAGAAAATCTGATTGATCAGTCCAATTTCCGGATTTAATATTGAGGACCACAGCTGACACACTACTGTTACTGACAAGACAACTGGTATGAATAAACTGCTACGAATAAATTTTCTGCACTGAATCCTTTTATCCATAAGCACAAGCGTCAGAAACGTTCCAAGAATTACTTCAAAAACAATTAGAACTCCTGCAACCAGAAAACTGTTGCGGAAAGATGTCCAGAATATTCTGTCCTGAAAAAGTTTTATGTAGTTTGCAAGTTCGGTAAATGTTTTGGTCGTCAATCCATCCCAGTCAAAGAAACTCATGATCACAGTTTGAAAGACCGGATAAAAGGCTATCAGCCCAAAGAAGATCAGACAAGGCAGTGTAAAAATCATTATTGCTTTCTTATCTGCCATCACCTTATTCATATATATTCACCTCTGTCTATACTCTTAGTTTCCCCCAACACTGTCTACGAGATCATCAATAGACACAATTACATCATCTACATCCATTCCTGTAAGCATTTCCTGTAATAATTCTACAAAACTTGTGGCAAACTCAGCGTTTTTCAAAGTGTGTGTCCATGCAGTCTGGAAATCCATGTTCTTTAATTCTTCTGCTTCTTTTTTTGCCAGTTCCGGAACCGGAGCATTTGGTTCAATAGAAGAATCTATATTAATTACAGTTGGAATTTTGGACTGATAGATATAGTTTCCTTCTACAGTACCCTCTGCCAGAATTGAAACGATATCAGCAACAAGCTCCGGATCCTCTGTATCAGAAGAAACAGCATATCCCTCATATGTAAAGCCACCGGAAAATGCATAATAATTATCCTGCTCTTTTCCTGCATCAGCCATAGGATAGGATTCAAAATATCCTACATCATCGCCCATTTTTTCTACTAGAGAAGAAATATCCCAGTCACCGTTAATAAACATTGCTGCCTGGCCTGATGTAAACAGATTCTGTGCTGTCTCATAGTCTGTAGATGTACATCCAGCCTGGAAGAATCCCTCATTTACAAGGTCAACCATTTTTTTAATGCCCTCTGCATATCCACTATCTGATGCATGAGCCTTTCCCTCTGATAAAGCCTTTAAACCAGCTGGATTAGATTTCAGTGCAAACATATCGAAAAATGCGCCGCTCACAAAACCTTCTTTGGCAAAAAGAGCACATGGGATGATATCATCTGCTACCAGTTCTTTCGTTGCCTCAAGAAGTTCATCATAATTTTCCGGTATCTTAATGTTATTATCTTCGAATACCTTTTTATTGTAATAGAGCAGAATTGCAGAAGCTCCGGAGTCCGGGAAAATATATGTTTTTCCATCATCATAGACTTCAGTTCCCTTTGCAGATTCGGTCATTTTATCTGCATATCCGGTGTCCTTTACATACTCAGCTACATCAAGTAAGCTGCCACTTGCTGAAAGTGATTTCACATCTCCGGCATTTACATGTGCAATATCAGGCATGTCTCCTGTTGCGGCACGTGTCTTTAACGTCTGACCATCATCATTAGGATGTGCCTCAATTTCGAATGTTACATTCGGGTATTTCTCCTGAACTTTGCTGATTGCATAATCCAGAATCGGTTTCTCTGCTTCTGCATAATGTGCAAAAATTTTTAATTTCCGTTCAACATTCGTATCTGTTTCTGCATGCACATTTGCAAGTCCATAGCAGCCAAGTCCAGACAATGTAAGGACTGCCGACATCATAAAACTGATTACTCTTTTTTTCATTTCTTAATCCTCCTTTTTGATTACCTGTTGTATTTGATGTCTCTATTATCTTTGATTTCATTGACAATTTCCTGTGTTTTATAGGTTTGTTTTTGTAAAAAACAGGCTTCTTTTCTTCATCTGGAAAAAACAGGCTTCTTTTTAGAAAAAACAGGCATTTCTTTTGTTCAGCTTTAACTCTCCATACGATAATGTTATAATTCATTACAGGTTTACAGTACATGAATCCCTAAAATTATTTTGTACTTATCCTATATTGTGAGATTACTTTATTTCGGAACCGGAGGAGAAATCATGTCTGCAAAACAGTTGGCATTACCTGACTTTACATTAAAAAAGAAACTGATTCTTATCATCATGTTTCTTGTATTGCTGCAAAACATTGTTTTACTTATTTTCGCCAATTACCAGTTTTCGCAAAAAGAGCTAAAAAGTTCTATAGAGCATATTCAAAATGAGTGTCATCTACTCCACAATGACATGAAAACCCAATATCATAATGTCATTCTCTGCTCAAATGAATTGATCAGCACAATCAACCAAACTCAAAGTTATTATTTTAGCAATCCAGCTAATTCCTACCTGAAGTCTGCTTTTAATTATAACTTGCACTTATTTTCTTTTGTAGACTCTGTGGTTTATCTCACTGTAAATGATAAAATTGTCTGCGCCGGTACCGACAGGGAACCTGATCTCAGCAAAATCAAGGAAGAACTGCTTGATTCTATTCCTTCAACCGGGGTTCCGCAGAATCAGTTTCTCAATATACAGAAGCGTGCATATCTCGGAACCGATTCACCAGTTTTAACATTTTCAAAAAGAGTGATCAATATTAATACCGGAAAAACACTTGGTTATTTATTTTTAAACACAAAAGTTGCTACTATTTCGTCTATGTTTGACAATTTAAATCAAAACTATTATATAATCAACTCCAAACAGGGAATTGTGATTTCCAATTCAGAAAGCACTTCTTTGTGTCAGGCAGATCCTGACAGTTATTCTTTTATATATAGCGCTAAAACCGGTTCCCAGGTTATAAACATAGACACAAAAAAGCACATGCTGACTTGGACTCCCGCAGGCTTTCTTGATTATATTCTGGTCAATGAAACTCCACTGGAAAGCCTCAGATCCACTTTTACTATAAATATGTTTTTACTGGTTCTTATCCTGATATTAAGCATAATCACTATTATTTTTCTGATTTCTGCTTTTACCAGACTTATTACAAACCCTTTGGAATATCTTTCTGAAAGAATGCAGTATGTCGAACTTGGAGATTTAAAAGTTCGCTCTAATCTTAAGCAAAACGATGAAATCGGAGATATATCCAATAATTTTAATAACATGGTTCAGGAACTGGAAAAACTGACTGCACAGATCAAGCAGGATGAGCGTCAGAAACGAAAATATGAACTTTCCTTAATGCAGGCTCAGATCAATCCCCATTTCTTTTACAACGTATTGGATTTGATTTATATTTCCTGCTATCAAAAACAGGAAAAACAGGCAGCCACTGTAACAAAATATCTTGCAGATTATTATCGTTGCGTGCTCAGTAATGGAAAAGAACTAATTCCAATTCGTGAAGAATTCCGTATGCTGCAAAATTATCTGCTCATTCAGAGATACCGTTATGCTACTATTTTGGATTTCCAGATTGAAGCCGAACCAGAGGCAGAAAACTACATAATCCCTAAAATGACCTTACAGCCTCTTGTAGAAAATTCTTTATATCATGGAATAAAGGAAAAAACATCTCCGGGAATTATCAAGATTATCTCCAGAGTACGGACTGACCATATTACTTTATGTGTTTGTGATAACGGAGTAGGAATGGAACAGGCAAAGCTTCGTGGTTATCTGAATTCTTCTGAAGCAGAAGATCATTTCGGATTGAAAAGTGTTTACAACCGACTTTTCCTTTACTACAATAACAAATGCAAATTTCGGATTTTCAGTCAAAAAGATACCGGTACAGCTGTTGTCATCTGTATACCAAAGAATTGGGAGGAATTATGATACGTGTATTAATAGCTGACGATGAACTATACTTTCGTAATTACATGCTTACTGCCGTAGACTGGCATTCTCTTGGTTTCCAGGTCTGCAGCCTTGCTCAGAACGGAGAAGAAGTTCTTTCTGAGCTTTCAAAAAATACTATTAATATTGTTTTTCTGGACATTAATATGCCCCATATAAATGGATTAATACTAGCAAAAAAAATCAAGAACGAATATCCCCATATTATGATTGTATTTATAACTGGATATTCCGATTTCTCATTTACCAGAAAGGCAATACAGCTCCAGGTTGAAGACTATATGCTAAAGCCAATATCTCCGGATGAACTCTCTGAGCTTCTTCAAACTCTGAATCAAAAATATAAACAGAAACAGCAGGAAAACATTCGCAAAAAGAAATTGCATGACTTTACCCTGGATAATTATATGTATTCTCTTCTTTCCTTCTCAAAAGAACCATCTGAATCTGATGATGGTGCAAAATATCTTTTTGACCACTGGAAAGTATCTGATATTTATCAGATTGCCATAGTAGAATTTAATTATATCTCCTGTCAGGAGCTTAATAAATTAAATTTATCTATTCTGAAATTCAGTGTAAAAAATTGTCTGGATGAATTGATAAATTCAACAGTTAACTATTACTCTTTCCAGGATACTTATAATAACATTGTTTACCTTTTTAATTTTCAGACACAAAAAAGAGCGGAGAATTTTTCCTTTGATTTTATGAAAACCGTCAAAACATTTATTCAAAAATGGTTTTCTATAGATCTTGCTTTCGGAATTGGAACCATTGCAGAAGATTCTGGTCAGATAGCGGACAGCTACCAAAAAGCTTTACTTGCTTTACAATATAAAACATCACAGGACAATCCCATTTACCGCTATAGCAATAATAATCATATATTTTCGCCACGCTTTGCTGGTTTGGATATTTACAACCGCTTTCTTATGGCATTGCGTCAGACATCATTGGAAGATGCGAAAGAGGTACTGCTGGAAATTGAACAACAGGTTTTGCTGCAGAATTCTGACATGTATACTGCTCAGCTTCTATTATCTCCGCTTTTTTCCATCATTCTTTCTTTTCTTTCAGAAAAAGAAATTAATATCAATGATGTGCTGGATAATGACCCTGTTTTATATCCAAATATTTTTCTGAAATCCTCAACACATGACAGCTGTGATCTGTTGTTTCACATATGTCAGAAAGCGATTCTGCTTTCTGGCAATTCCAAGCCTTCACGTGCATCGGAAATAATTCATCTGGTTCAGGATTATATTCAGCAGCATTATATGGATGAGGAGTTATCAGTGAAGCAAATTTCGGAAAATGTTGTTCTGGATGCCAGCTATATTCGGAAAATATTCAACAAATATATGAAATGTACCATTACAGATTATATACTTTCAGTCCGAATGGAACATGCCAGACGATTACTGGAACAGGGAAATACCAGTATTACAGAAGTTTCTTCTCTTGTCGGCTATAAAGATTCCGGTTACTTCAGCAAAGTATTCAAGAAATATTATGGAATCTCCCCTAAGCTATGCCGATAATCAGACAATGAAACTAACAGTGCTATAAGCACCTGGACGTTTACCTTTACAACAGTTAGCAAATATCCATGCGTACATGACATCTTAATTCATAGCCCACAAAACTGGGGCTGTCACACTTGATGTGTGATATGCTCCCTTCTAGGTAGACAAGTGAAATAATAAAAACTTGTCACTTAGGAGGGAGCATATTTTATGTCTAAAAGAAAAGTATCTGTTGCGGATAAGATATATGCTGTAAATCTATATCTGGATGGAAAAGAAAGTCAACGGCGAATTGCCGATATGTTTGATGTAAGTCTCGCATCTGTCCAACAATGGATTCGAAACTATGAATCTATGGGAGCAAATGCATTCACATTGAAAGGGAATAAAAAATATTCCAAAGAATTGAAACAACAAGCAGTCGTAGATTATTTAGCAGGCTATGGTTCTCAAGATGATATTTGCAAAAAATACGGAATCCGTTCAAAAGCTAAGTTACAAATCTGGATAAAGAAGTATAATGGTCATGAAGAATTAAAATCTTCTGGAACAGGAGGAAGCATTATCATGACCAAAGGAAGAAAAACCACTTTTGAAGAACGGGTTGAAATAGTACAGTATTGTATCGCACATAATCGTAATTATGCCAAAACAGCAGAACAATACCAGGTGTCCTATCAACAGGCTCGCAATTATATAGTCAAATATGAAGCTGGTGGAGTAGAAGCTTTAAGAGATAACCGTGGCAAACGAAAACGTCCCGATGAGATGAGTGAATTAGAAAAGCTGCGTGCTGAAGTTAAAATTTTAAAAGCAGAGAAAGAACGTGCTGAAATGGAGGCATCTTTTTTAAAAAAACTCGAAGAAATAGAGAGGAGGCGGGGCTAAGCCTGGTCCGTCATGAACATATATATCAGGCAATCAAAGAAGAACATGAAGATCATAATTATTCAGTTGCTGCACTTTGCAAACTTGGTAATGTTTCTAGAGCAGCTTATTATAAATGGCTACACAGAGAAATTCCCAAAAGCGAGCAAAAGAATAGGTTTATTGCTGACAAGATAGAAAAGATTCACACAGACTCACCGGATAAAGGCTATCGAAGGATCAGAGATGATTTGGAACGATATCATGGTATTGATATAAACGATAAACGTGTGTTACGCATTTGCCGTAAACTTAATATAAAATCAACTATCAAGTATTCTAACAACGGATGCACAAGACAGGCTGCAGACCCTCAGTATATAGCTGAAAACATACTTAATCGGGAGTTCACTGCCAAAGCACCAAATGAAAAATGGCTCACTGATGTGACAGAATTCCATTATTATATTGGGATTGAAAAGCATAAAGTTTATCTAAGTGCAATACTGGACCTATATGATAGACGGATTGTTTCGTATGTTATTCGTGATAAGAACAACAATGCTTTGGTGTTTGATACGGTAGACAATGCTTTACTTAGAAATCCTGGTGCGCAGCCACTGTTTCACAGTGACAGGGGATTCCAATATACGAACAGGACATTTCATACAAAACTTGTAAATGCTGGAATAATACAAAGCATGTCGCGAGTTGCTAAATGTATCGACAATGGACCAATGGAAGGCTTTTGGAGGATTTTGAAGAGAGAGCGATACTATGGAAAACGATTCACTGATAGAGGTACTCTCGTAAAAATGATCGAAGATTATATAGATTACTATAACAATAAACGCTTACAAAGGAATCTCGGAATTTTAACACCAATGGAAAAACACGAAATTTACTTGCAAGCCGCATAAAAACTGCCAGCAGATAAATTTCTGCTGGCAGGAAAAATTTATATTTTTTCAATTGTCTACTTGACGGGGAGCGGTTCAGTGTGACAGCCCCTTTCCTGTTATAAATATCCTTTATAAGTACTGACTGAATTCAACCTTCTCTTTGTTCGGACCTTCAATAGTGAAAAACTTTACTCCATTTTTCCAGAATTGTAAAAAATGAATACTGTCCTGTGTGGTATTCAAACCAGCCTGGTTAATGTACTGATAAATTTCTTCTATATCCTTAACATCGAGTGCAACATGATCAATTGCTCCAGCACGAAAGACTGCTGCATGATTCTCATAGGCTTCCACAACCAGAGTTCCAAGCTTCAGAAATACAACCTTCTCGTCCGCCTCTTCATTAACTGTTTCAAAAGCTGTTTCAAAACCCAGTTTATGGTAAAAATCTACAGTTTTATCAATATCGTTCGTTGGAATTCCAATGTGCTGGACACCTGTTGAATAGTTTTTCAAATCCATTTTCGATCTCCTCCTTTGTAATGAACAAACAACAGCTTTTTTACAATATACGCACAAGTTTTCTTGTTTGTCAAGATTTACGCTTGTTCAAAATCCAAAATCCTCATAATCCTCTGGCAGAAATCTATGATAAATAAAGTGGAATCCCTCATCCTTAAAGCAGTAATAATAGGTATCATCTGGCTTATCCAGAAAGCGGATGTAGAAATCAAATTCTCCATTGTCCAGTTCCTGACACTCTGTTTTTTCCCAGTAAGAAGCAAACAGATCAAGTAATTTCACTTTCGTACATTCATGCTTCTGAACCAGTTCAATGAGTACTTTAATAAATTCATTCTCTTTCATATTCTCATGTACATAGACACTTCCTGGCTCCGGTATATAAAAGCAGAATCTGTCCCCTTTATGAGACACCCTCACTTCTCCCAGTTTGGATGTCAATTCTTCCGGCAGGTTCTGGAGACGGGCTGCCATTTCATCTGCGCTATCCTGTGCCAGGAAGAAATGATTCAGGGAAGACAGCGGATAATATAAGTGAATCTTCTCTTCTTTAAATCCAAGCTTAGCCTGTTCTTCTTTTATTACATCTATTAAACTGTTTTCCAGTTTCTCAAATCCAATCATAAGTTCTCCTACTTACACTAAAAATCAGCCTTACATCCCATTCTTTCTGCCGAATGCTTCCGCTGTTTTTTTAATTAGTTGACTTTTTTCTTCTATTGTGGATGTTTTCTTTTATTTTTTTATAACAAAAATCACAATTATACAATACTTCGCTTCAGCATTTCATATTCTATCATACTTCCAGGTTCGCCGCAACTTACTTTTTCACTTTATAAACCACATACTCATGGCTGAAATGATACCCCAGTTTCTCTGCCAGTCCTACTGACATTTTGTTGGCTGCATCCCAGTTTGGATAAAGCCCGCGTTTGTCGCACTCCAGAAGCAGCCGTGCTGCTCCGATATATGCAAGACCTTTTCTCCGGTAGTCCTCACGGGTTACTACCTCAATTTCAATTCCACCATGACATCCAAGATTCTCGTCACTTCTTCTGCCATAACCAGAATAAGAGGAAATTCCGGCGACTACTTCCCCACCCGTTAAAATGCAAACACCAAGTCCATACTCTTTGTATTGACTATAGCTTTCGTAGTTTGCTGTCAAATCCTTACTCCACTGTGTATCTCTGCAAATTTCAAAAAGCGACTGGTCGATCAGTCTCATTTCATACTCTTTTGGCAGTTTCTCTGTCACCTTCAAAAGCTTCTCCAGATCAAAGATCCCAGGTTCCTTTTTGATTGCATAACGGAGCGCTTTCTCTGCCTTCTCCCCGTAACACTCCACAATCATCTGTGCCCAGTCATCATTTTGCGGAACCAGAATCACTTCCTCTGATGCACTGTTTGCCAAAGCTCCTAAAATAATTTCTGAGTCCGGTTTTCCGCTTAGAAAACAGAAATCCCCAAGCATAGCAACACCACTCTCCAGTTTTTCCAGAGAATCCACATAGATTTTTCCCATCACTCCCTGCAATGCGGACCAGACTACACTATCCCGCCAACCTGCAAAAAGAGCACTGGCTCTGCCCGTTTCTATCAATTCATAAATCATATTCATCCCTCTTACGTAAATCAGGCGAGAGACCTTTGCCCCTCGCCATTCTTGCTTAATTCAATTATCTAAACGAACATGTCGGTGACATCACCATATATGGAAGTCAACTGTTCCACGCCTACAAAACGCTTTAGAGCGTGTTTGAAAACGGCTCTACGGTTCTATATATTTATCATTTGAAAAGGTGTACCCATTCTTATATTTCACCGTTAAATAGAATGTCTCTTTTCCATCTGTCACCTTTACAAAACAAACATTATTATCATCAAATTTATCGGTAATGTCAATACTCTGATTATGAAAATAAACCCATACACTTCCATCCTCTTTATATTCTACATCCGGGGAATTAATTTCTTCCATAAGTTCTTCCGCTGTAAGGGCGCGCTGAGTTCCGTCAGCATCAATAGATACTCCACCGCCACCGGTCTGCTGAAGTGTGCCATCCTCATTATAGTATTCCATGGTATAAGTACCGTCATTGGAAACATCTAAGGTCGCCTGCGTCTGATCGCCATGGAGCCATATCTGAACCGTGCGCTGGATGCCTCCAACATTCGCTGCATATGCAGTACCGGTTCCTCCAAGGATAATACAGCCTGCAATCACTGCAGCTGCAGTTTTCATTTTTGTTCTTTTCTGTAATTTTGCCATATTTTCAACCTCCTGTAATGAGCCCTTTGAAGTCTGCAATACGGAAAAAGCTTTTTTATATTTTTCACCATTCGTCATTTTCCCATTCCTCCTTTAAAGAATCCTTAAGCAAGGCTCTTCCCCTGGAAAGCCGAACCTTTACATTGCTTTCTGAAAGCTTCAGGATTTCGGCTATTTCCCTGACGAGATAATCTTCGTAATAAAACAAGTGAATCACAATGCGGTACTTGTCCGGAAGCTTCATTACCTCTTCAAACAAATCTCTTGACTGGGAATCTGGAAAAGAAAGAGTTTCCATATAATCCTCCAGAGAGCATTTATTTTTCTTCCAGAAAGTCCTGTTTATATTTTTCGCCTTATTGATAACCACACGAAGGAGCCATGCCCGGATGTGCTGCTCATTTTCAAATTCTTTTCTGCTGGTGTAATACTGAACAAACGTCTCCTGAACAGCATCCTCCGCATCCATCTGATTCTGACAGATATTAAACGCTGCGGTGAAAAGATTGTTCTGGTAGAGCTGGATCAGCTGTTGAACTGGTTGTCTCATGAGAACTCCTCTGGCTGCTGATCAGTATGAAAAGCAGCGGTCTGTTATTTTCTTGTGTCGGGTACCTTCACTAATTATACAAATAAAGAGGGAGAAAGGTTACAAAAAATTTTAACTTTTCACATCCAATGAATTATGCTAAAATACAGCCAAAACATACTTTAAGGGGGCTTTTTCATGGAATTTCAGACACTTATTGAGAACAGAAGATCTGTGCGTAAGTACAGTTCCCATACAAACGTTACCAAAGAGCAGATCCAGCAGCTTGTACAGGCCGCTTTGGAAGCACCATCATGGAAAAATACGGAAACAGGTCGTTATTACTGTGTTTTATCCGAGGATATGAGTCAGAAGCTTCGTAAAGAATGCCTGTGTTACGCGAATAACGATGTAAAAACTGAGCATGCAGCTTTGATTGTCACTACCTTCGTACATAACCGTGCCGGTTTCCAGACAGACGGCACTCCGGATAATGAGATTGGAAATGGATGGGGCTGTTATGACCTTGGTCTTCAGAATGAAAACCTGATTCTGAAAGCTACAGAGCTTGGTCTTTCCACTCTGATCATGGGACTTCGGGATGGGAATAAAATTCGCGAAATGCTTTCTATTCCGGAAAGTGAAACCATTGTTTCCGTTATTGCTGTAGGAAAAGCTGATGAGGAGCCCAGCCGTCCGAAACGCAGAGAATTGGAGGATGTTCTGAAGTTCTTTTAAAACGTGTTTGAAAAGGCTTTCTGCAAGATGTGTGTTACAATTTGTGGGAACGATTTTGAGGGCACGCTATAGTACAAAAATAACTTGACATTAAAGCAATCACAAGAATAATATGAAGATAAATAAAAATCAGAAATGAGGAATTTTATGGAAAAATCAACAGTATATTTCACCGACTTCCGCTGCAAGGTCGGCACAAGCCAGCTGGACAAGCTGAAAAAACTGTGCATTGCAGCCGGAATCAAAAACATTGATATGGATGGTAAATTCGTGGCCATCAAAATGCATTTCGGAGAACTTGGAAATCTTGCTTTCCTGCGCCCCAATTATGCAAAAGTAGTAGCCGATCTTTGTAAGGAGCTTGGAGGAATGCCGTTTCTTACTGACTGTAACACCCTTTATCCGGGAAGCCGCAAAAATGCCCTGGAGCACATGGATTGTGCGAATCTGAATGGCTTTAATACTATCACCACTGGTTGTCAGATCATTATCGGTGACGGACTTCGCGGTACCGATGACGTGGAGGTTCCTGTAGAAAATGCAGAATACTGTCCTACTGCCAGAATCGGCCGTGCTGTAATGGACGCTGACGTATTCATCAGTCTTACTCATTTCAAGGGACATGAAGCCACCGGTTTCGGCGGCGCAATCAAGAATATTGGTATGGGCTGCGGAAGCCGTGCCGGAAAAATGGCTCAGCACAATAGTGGTAAACCAGTTATCGAAACAGACCTTTGCCGCGGCTGCAAACGCTGTGCAAAGGAATGCGGAAGTGACGCTATTACATATCCGGAGAAAAAAGCGGTCATTGATTATGATAAATGCAAGGGCTGCGGCCGTTGTATCGGTGCCTGCAGCTTTGATGCAATTCACAACCCGCACAGCAATTCCAATGAGCTTCTCTGCCGTAAGATGACAGAGTATGCACAGGCAGTCTGTCATGGACGCCCATGCTTCCATATTGCTCTGGTTCAGGACATCAGCCCGAACTGTGACTGCCACGGCGAAAATGATGCTCCGATTCTTCCGGATATTGGAATGTTCGCAAGCTTCGATCCCATTGCTCTTGATCAGGCCTGCGTAGATGCATGTCTTGCTGCGGAGCCAATCCGCAACAGCCAGCTTGGTGACAACCTTGCGAAACCAGAATGGCATTGCCACCACAACCACTTTATGGATTCCAATCCGAATATAGAGTGGGAAGCAACTCTGGATCATGGACAGAAGATTGGACTTGGAACAAGAAGCTATGAACTGAAGAGAATTTAATTAATAAACAGCTGCCACATTATCAAAACACTTTGAACAATGCGGCAGCCGTTTAACTTTAACCTTTTTTTGCCAGATACCTTTTAATCAAAAAGGAGCAGAAATATGGAAATGTATAAATGCCATTTTCTATTCCCACATTGCTGTCAGCCAGTTTTATTCCCCACTTAATATCGCTGTAACTTTCATTATCAATCAGTTTTCTTAAAGATTTTGAGCGATTTTTATTTGCCTTTACTTCAACCGGAACCAGTTCATCTTTTGTCCTGACAAAAAAATCTTCTTCCAAAGTTGCATTTTCTTTTTTGTAATAATATAATCCTAATCCTTGTTTCAGAAACGCCTCTGCAACGAAATTTTCATATAAAGCCCCCTTATAAACACCCATATTTTTATTTGCACGTAAATCTTCCTGCGCTTCTTCATCTAAAGAGGCAATTAGCAGTCCTGTGTCTGGATAGTACAGCTTAAACTTCAATTCATCATAATTTCCTTTTAACGGCAATTCCGGATATTCCAGACAGTAGCAGACAGAAACAACTCCCGCATCCTTAAGCCAGTCAATACAGCCCGAATACTCTCTACTTCTTGCGTTTTTCTCAATTTTACTTAACTGGAATTTTTTATTCTCTTTTGCCAGCTGTACCGGAATGCTTCGATATACACTGGCAATCTTCGTTTGGTCTAACCCTTCTGCATATTTTCTGATATCTTCTTCATAATCAAATTGAATCTGATGCTGAATTTCCAAAGTATCAGAAAATGTATTCGTTTCTATATATTGTCTGATCACTGCCGGCATGCCCCCAAGCACACAATATTCAAGAAACAGTTTTTTGTAAACAGACAGCTCCGTATCAGAAAATGCTTTCCCAGAACACATATGTTCCAGGATCTGTTCGATGTGTAAATCTGAGTAACCCTTTGCCCAGAGAAATTCCTCAAAATCCATGGAAAACATTTCGTAATCTGTTTTATAGCCAACGCTATTGCTGTGGATCTTTCTATAGTTAATTCCAAGCAGAGATCCGCTGCAAATTACATCAAATCTTCCATCCAGCTTAAAAGCCTTCAAAGAAGTGGCAATATCCGTCACTTAATATAGTTTTATACTGCCCCTCCAGCACAAAATTTATAAAAACTATATTCTCATAATTTTCACTTGCAAAATGAACAATAGATTCCGTTTTCCCAATCTGTCTTGCACCTTTAATGATTAGCGGAAGCCTGTTTTCTTTATCCTTCCACTGTCTTAAATAACTATCTACCTTTCTCGTGAACTACTCGGCAACTAAGTTACCAGAGTATCTGAAATCTGGCGGGATACCGCCTTTTTTCAGGGTGCGTCCATGACACCAATACTGCTTGCCTTTCGGCTATACAGCTACTTTTATTATTTCTGGATTTTTTAGTCCGGTTACGGACAGTTCCTTCTGCTTTCCGGATACGGAAAGATATTTCCGCAGGATATTAAATGCTCCTACTGCATCGGCATTATATCTTACTCTGTTGGTTATATATATGCCCCGTTCTTTTCGGTTTGATGCTTCTGCATATCTTTTTGATACTTCTGGTGCTAACGGACTGCACTGGCTGGTATAGTTTTCTTCCCGTTTTATCAATTGTATTCCATACAGTTTCAGCTTATATTCCAGCATGATATACAGCTTGTTATATGGCAGTTCGTGTAACTTCTGGTTGGTCTTATGCCCCATATCATTTTCTTTGCGGATGTTTCGGATGTCTCCCACAACCACACAGCGGATGTCTTCTTTTCTGCAGTATTCTGCAATCCATCTGGTCACTTTATGAAGATAATCCTTCACTGCATTCTGCTTTTTCCTGTAAAGCCTCTGGATATGTTTCGATGATCTTGGATATTTTATCCCTCTTTCCGACTGCTGTGCATACCATACAGACTGTACTCTGGCAATCTCTTTATGAAAATATCTTTCCAACGAAAGATATTTCCTTCCCAGGATAAAAGTCCGGCCATTTCCGGAATCATAACAGGTCATCAGATTATGAAGCCCAAGATCAACAGATAAATAATGTCCATTCTGAGAAAGCTGTTCCGGCTCTTCAATCTCATAGATAACAATAAGGTCACATGTTCCATTTTCCGGCGGATAGATCCGCAGCTGTTTTATATGATCCATGTCCCTGAAAATCTTATTTTCAAGATATAGAAATTTTTCATGGATCCCGTATGTTTCTTCCATATAGCTTTTCAGATCTTTTGGCAGCGACAGACGCAATTGATCTGAACCTTTCTCATGCCGGATCCCCATCTGCATGTATGTAACCGGGATATTGTCCTGTTTAAAACGGGGCGGATTTGGAGCTTTGATTCCTCCGGTCTTTTTCAGGACATAAAAAGATTTCCATGCCTTGTCCAGCTGCTTGCAGGTCTCCTGCGCTGTCTGTGACGGAAGCTGTTTATACCACAGATTTTCTTTATGTGCTTTTTTCTGATAATACCAGTCAGGATACTTTTCCAGTCCCAGTTCTTTATAATGATGGCGTTCATAGTTGCAGACATTCCAGAGTTTGGAAGCTGCATAACACATATGTCCTATAATGTTGGAATATTCCGGCCGGATTTTTACAGATGTCCTGTGTGACAACAGCATTCCTCTTTCCCCCTTCCAGCAGCTATGCAGATAAAAATTTACCCTTCACCTTGATTTAATACGATTTGCTCTGATGTTCAATATAACGGCGGATATTTTCTTCAGATACAGACCCGATTGTTTCCACATAATAGGAATGATTCCATAGCTCTCCCTTCCACAGCTGGTTTCTTATTTCCGGAAAACGTTCGAATAATTTTCTGCCGGTGATCCCTTTCAGATACTTGACAATTGCTGTTATAGACAGCTTTGGTGGAGCTGATACAAAGCAATGGACATGGTCTCCTTCACCACATTCAAATAAATGAACAGTAAAGCCCTTATCCTCAGCAATCTGCTGCACCAGTTCCCGAAGGTATTCCTCAATATCTGGGGTTAATATCTTCCGTCGGTATTTCACCGACCATACCATATGGTAGTTAATATTACATACACAAGTTCTATAATGTATTAGATTTTCTTTCATACATATAGTATAACATAATGAATTGAAACATGCAATGAAAACCGAACATATTTTCGACTTGTTGTATGCCGGTTACGGCATTAATATCAAAGAGCTTAATATCAAAGAGTAAAGAGATTATTATATTATTTCAATGTGCAGATATGCACAATTCTACGCTTTCATCTCGGTAATTGAATTGCCGAGGATTCCCGCTTATCGTCCTAAAATACATAGTCTCACCCCTTCAAGAAAAGTCATCACGTTTTATAAGCTTTTATTCGCAATTTTCTCACGTTTTTCATTACTATCTTAACACAAAAATCACGTTTTATGTGCATTAAATTATTTAGACCTATATCCGCTTTCCTTACAACCACAATCAGACCAGGCAGAAAGCCGCCAGCATATAAACCAACACACGGACCAAACAAATCACGCTACTGGTGTTCCAAACAAATACTGGTAACACAAAAAGTTCCGGTAACCGATGTCTTTCCACCGTTTACCGGGACTTTTTATGGTTTCTTTTTAAGCTTCTTCCACGATTTTCACACCCCATGCAGGCATTTGGAGAGCGGTGCCATTTTCTACGGCGGTGTTTTCTAACAGCTCTATGCCATTTTTATAATCATAAGGCATTTCCAGTTCCATACCAGAATAATTCAAGAAATAACAAACAGTTTTTCCCAGATCATTCAAACCTTTTCGCACAATAATTGGGTAGTGGTATTCTGGGATTTCTACGCCTGCTTCCGGGAGCACGGCTTTATAAATGGACTTCAGGGTTTCCTCGTCTGTCATGCAGCCGATGTATACGGCCTGGCCTTTTCCGTAGTGGTTTCGGGTGATAGCGGCGTAATCTTTCCAATTATAGTGCTCGTAAGATGCCAGCACTTCTGCTCCTTCCGAAACCAGAAGCTCCATAAATACATTCGCAGCTGGGTGTGCATTGCCTTTCTGATCTGGTTTTTCCGGAATGACTTCCCCTGTTAAGCCTACATTTTTCGGGAAAGTGAACTGATCGTAATGGACTCCGAAGCAGTTGCTCAGAATATGTGGCTGCACCTGATGACTTACCTTCACATTTTCATTTGCAAAAGCAGTTTTAAAGGATGCAATCAGGGTTCCGCCATTTTCCACATACTGTTTTAACCGTATGAGAAGCTCATCAGGTGCCGCATACAGGGCTGGTACTACAATTGCTTTATATTGCTCCAGATTCTCGGACTCTGGCCAGATGAAATCGCATTCTACGTTCATGTGATACAGAGTATCGTACATCCAACGCATAACGTCATTATAATAGATACTCTTAGCATCCGCGCCGGGTGCCTGTTCCTGGATTCGGAACCAGTTCAGGGCAGTAAGCGCTTCATTGCTGACCAGTACTGCCACTTCATTTTTCTTCTTCAGATTAACCAGATGTTTTCCAAGGCGGGCAAACTCGTTACCAATTGTGCAGGCTTCCCTGTAAGTGGCATTTTCCTGGAAATCATGGCTGAGCAGGCCCTTCCAGTATGTCTCAAAAGAATTATGGATGGAATGCCAGTGCCAGTACATCACGCTGTTTGCGCCAGATGCCAGGTGACTGTATGCCTGTAATCTCAACTGTCCTTTATATGGTGTCCATCCAGGAAATCCCTGTGCTTCGGTTTCAATTACCAGATAGTTGTTCTGTTTTAGGGATCGGATCAGATCTCCGCCGAATGCAATTTCTGCGCCAGTGAGGTCATCCTGTGTAGGATGGTAAATATCGGTTCCTGCAATTGTCAGGCACTGGGACGCATGAAGATGGTTTACATAAGGCTGAATGCCATAGGAATATCCACGCCACTCAAAATCCAGATTATGGGTTACAAACTGGTCTTCTCTTCTATATTCATTTACAATATCAGCCTGCCAGCCGAGGAATTTGTCCACCAGAGTTCTCTGGAATTTTTCAAATTCGGCGCCAAGGCTTCCATTGATCGTACCACGTACATCTGGAAAATCCTCCCATGCATTGATTCGATTGCTCCAATAATCCAAGCCAAATTCATAATTCATGGCATCCAGATCATCATGGAATTTTTCACGAATATATTTCACAAACTGCTCCTGCACATTTTTGCCAGCAGTTCCGTAATATTTCGTCTCATTATCCAGCTGGAAACCAATGACGCACTTTCTATGTGCTGTACACTTCATCAGTTCTCGGATTACACGCTCCGCATAGAAAAGGTACACCGGATGGGTAATATCCATGATCTGACGGGCGCCATAAATACCTCTTCCCTTTACTGTCTCAGCCAAAACATCCGGATGTGCCTTCACCATCCAGGTAGGCACAGCATAGGTAGGCGTACCGATGATCACATTGATTCCTGCCTCTTCCATGGCATCCATTACTCTTTCCACATGGGAAAAATCAAATTCTCCTGGCTGTGGCTCGCAGGTGCTCCATGTAGACTCCGCAATTCGAACGGTATTGATTCCCGCTTTTTTCATCATTTCCACATCTTTATCCAGGCGGTCATACGGCATATACTCATCATAATATGCTGCTCCGTAAAGAAGTTCTTTCATATTCATCCTCCATTGTTTTTTATGGTATTATATCTTAGCTTGTAACTTATCTCAAATATAGTATAATTGTTACAAATAATCAATTTCATTTTCGATTTCGTCTATACAAATAAACTCAGAAATGGAGTACCTGATATGAAAAATATTTTTTCTGCCAGTTCCAGCACTGTTGGTCTTTTTTCCTGGTCAGTGCGGCACTGGAAACAGTTACTGGCGACAATTGTAATACTAAGCGCGATTGCCTTTGCCGGACATAAGCTTTATCTTTTTTATCCTTACCTGAATCTGCCCCATGTAACTACTGCCGATCTGGACGCCCTTGATCTGGATGGTTACGACAAGGTGATGTTTGTGGCACACCCAGATGATGATCTGCTCTGGGGAGGACGGCATTTGATTGAGGAGAAGTATCTGGTAGTATGTATGACCCGTGGAAATGATCCGGTTCGAAGCGCAGAATTTAAATCCGTAATGAAAGCTACCGGGGACAAATATCTGATTCTTTCCTACCCTGACAAAATCGGAAAAGATCGCAGCAGCTGGAACTACTGGAAAAAAGATATGGAAGCAGATATTGCCACAGTCCTGAACTACAAAGACTGGAAACAGGTTGCCACTCACAACGCAGACGGCGAGTACGGCCATCACCACCACCAGATGACTCACCAGCTTGTAAAAAAAGCCTATAAAGAGACAGACTGCAATGCTGATTTCTATTCTTTTGGAAAGTATTATGTAAATGATAAGGTTCCCTACGACCTTGAAGAAATGCCGAAAGACCTCTACATCCAGAAGCGCAAACTAGCCAAACTCTACACCAGTCAGCGGACTACCGTAAGGAAAATGTATCATATGCTGGCCTATGAGTACTGGCAGGAAATAGCAATAGAAAAATAATGTATAACACCAACGGGCAGGCAACTCAACTAAGAGCTGCTGCCCGTTCCTGATTTATTCCTGCTCAATCAGCACTTTCTTTCCCCAAAATGCAAATCCCAAATGTCTGATATTTTCTTTTCGAATTCCCCGTGCCATAAGCTCCGCATCATAATTTCTTTCCGCAATCTGCTGCAAAGCATTCTGTGCGGTTTCCTCCAAATCCTTTTCACGCTTTGCTTTATGCACTTTAAATTCTATTACATATGCTCTTTTATTTTTCTCCAGGGGCTCCATCATAATATCGTACCGTCCCAGACCGCTTTCCCGGTTAGAGGTAATTCTGTATTTATCTGCAAGGTCAACCATCAGCCCCAGTACAAAACCATGGTAAAACCGCTCCGGTTCCTCCTGCTCTTCTGCCTTTTTTCCAGTATCAAAAAAGCTGAAAGTCTGCATCGCAACCTGATTCATATACTGATTCATGTAATCCAGGTCATCTGACAATAATGCTTTAATAAAATCGTTGTACCTTACGGACACATTACCAAACCATCCCTGAATCATGCGGCGAAACATGTTCTGTACTTCAAAATTAGTCAGAGAAAGAATATAGTTTCCACCAGCGCCATCTTTTGAAGCTTTATTTACCTTCAAATATCCACATGCCAGCAACAGACTCCACACAGCCGCACTGTTATTTTCCAGCTGCTCAAAAATGATTTCTTCATCAATGGCAGTTTCTATGGTCTTTCCCTCCAGCAAATCTTCCATAGCAATTTTGATATCTGAAGTACCGCCTTGAATCAGCTTATCAATCAACGAATTGGAGCTGGTATTAACCCAATAGCTGTCAAATTTCCCAGTATCCAGATATTTCGTAATAGACCAGGGATTGTAAATATCACTCTTATTTCCAAAGCAAAAACCATCGTACCATTTTTTCACATTATCCGCCTGATCCTGGAGTCCAAACAGCTGCAGGGCATTTCTCACTTCTTCCTCCGTAAAACCAAAAGAGGTGCTGTATTTATTTGAGGTGGTTGTCACTATTTCCAGATTATTAAGATCGGAAAAAATAGATTCCTTGCTGACCCGTGTGATTCCAGTTAGCAATCCACGTTCCATATATGGATTGGTTTTAAACGTATAATTAAACAGACTGCTCATAAAAGAGGTCAGTTCATTCCAGTACCCTTTCACATAAGCTTCCTGCAGCGGCGTATCATATTCATCCAGCAGAATCAACACTTTTTTCCCATAATACAGACTCATACAAAGAGATAATCTCCGAAGCGCCATAGCTGCAATGGTATTGGACATTTCACCATTCACATAGTCAAAATAGGCCTTTTCCTTCTCATTTAGTGCATCACTCTGGCGCAGATAATCGTACTTCGCGTATAGATCCAGGATGGTCTGCACGATTCCTTCGCGCACATCGGAATAAGTGTCGCCTTTCACAGAAGCGAAACTAAGAAAAATCACCGGATATTTGCCGTGAAGTTCCCGGTACTTCTCTTCTTTCCAAATCTCAAGCTCTGTAAAAAGATTCTCCTCCGCCTTGGATTGAATTGAGAAAAAATTCTCCACCATACTCATGTTCAAGGTTTTACCAAAGCGTCTGGGGCGGGTGATCAACGTAACTGTATCCTGATTTTCCCACCATTCTTTGATAAACGCTGTCTTATCAATATAAAAATTATGATTCTCCCGAATGGATCTGAAATCCTGATTTCCAATGGATACGATTGGTTTCATAACAGCCTCTGACCTCCTTATCCGCATTTTTCCCACACTGATATGTATATATTCATTATGGCACACTTGAATGGTAAACTCAATCTGAAAAAAATTCATATTTACTGTAGCGGAAAAAAGCTGCATCCACACCAACCTTTTCAGGTTCTGGCATGGATACAGCTTTTATTATTTCTTATAATCTTTTTCGCAAAATAAATTTGCCCTTATTTATTTCTCAGCAGCCTCGCTCTTGGTTACAGTAACCTTATCCAGATGCCAGATATCATCTACATACTCCTGGATGGTTCTGTCAGAGGAGAATTTACCACTGCATGCAGTGTTCAGAAGCGCCATCTTCGCCCACTTCTTCTCATCCTTATAAGCTGCCTCCACTCTCTTCTGAGCCTCAGCATAGGATCTGAAGTCTCCGAGAATGAAATACTGGTCTGCTCTGGAGCAGTTCTTAGTGTTCAGAAGAGAATCATAGATATCTCTGAACAGCTCTGTATCGCTGGAGAAGGTTCCATTGATCAGCTGCATCAGTACCTGACGGATCTCAGCATCTGTGTTGTAGATAAAGTCTGGATCGTATCCGCCATGGTTCTCATAATTAATGATCTGGTCAGCGCTCATGCCGAAGATAAATGCGTTCTCCTGACCAACTTCCTCAACGATCTCTACGTTTGCACCGTCCATGGTTCCAAGTGTAGGAGCACCGTTCAGCATGAACTTCATGTTACCTGTACCGGAAGCCTCTTTACTTGCAGTAGAAATCTGCTCGGAAACATCTGCTGCTGCAAAGATCATCTCAGCATTAGATACTCTGTAGTTCTCGATAAATACAACTTTGATCTTGCCGCCAATTGATGGATCGTTGTTTACAATATCTGCTACGCAGTTGATCAGTTTGATGATCTTTTTCGCACGCTCATATGCTGCAGAAGCTTTTGCGCCAAAGATGAAGGTTCTTGGATAGAATTCCATCTCCGGATGTAATTTAATCTGGTTGTACAGATAGATTACATGAAGGATATTAAGAAGCTGTCTCTTATACTCATGAAGTCTCTTAACCTGTACATCGAAAATGGAGTGAGGATCAACTTCAACACCATTGTGCTCCAGAATATATTTTGCAAGACGCTGTTTGTTCTGGAATTTAATGTTCATAAATTCCTGAAGAGCCTTCTCATCGTCAGCATATACCTTCAGCTTGCTGATCTGGGAAAGATCTGTGATCCAGTCTGGTCCAATATGGTCTGTGATCCATGCAGCAAGATTCTGGTTTCCGTGAAGAAGGAAACGTCTCTGAGTGATACCGTTGGTTTTGTTATTAAATTTCTCTGGCATCATCTCATAGAAATCTTTTAACTCCTGATTCTTCAGGATTTCTGTATGAAGTCTTGCAACACCATTTACAGAGAAGCCTGCAACGATTGCAAGGTGAGCCATCTTAACCTGTCCGTCATAGATGATTGCCATCTTTTTGATTTTCTCATAGTTTCCAGGATATCTGTTCTGTACTTCAATGATGAAACGACGGTTGATCTCTTCGATGATCTGATATACACGTGGAAGAAGTCTGGAAAACAGCTCGATCGGCCATTTCTCAAGAGCTTCAGCCATAATGGTATGGTTGGTGTAAGCAACACATTTGGTAGTTACAGCCCATGCATCATCCCAGCCAAGACCTTCCTGATCCATAAGAAGGCGCATAAGCTCTGCAACAGCCATAGTCGGATGAGTATCGTTCATCTGGAATACGACTTTCTCGTGGAGCTTCTTAATATCATCATGTGTTTTCTTATATTTCTCAATTGCAGCCTGAATACTTGCAGATACAAAGAAGTACTGCTGTTTCAGACGAAGCTCTTTACCGGACATTTTATTATCGTTCGGATAAAGAACGTTTACGATATCCTTTGCGAGGTTCTCCTGCTCAACGGCTTTCTTGTAATCACCTTTGTCAAAGGAATCAAATCCAAACTCTTCGATAGCAGCAGCATCCCAGATACGAAGTGTATTTACTACATTGTTCTCATAACCAACGATCGGCATATCGTATGGGATTGCCTTTACTGCCTGATATCCTTCATGGACAAATTTGTTCTGGCCGGTTGCCTGGTCATATTCAACTCTTACATATCCCCCGAAATGTACCTCTTTTGCGTACTCCGGACGACGAAGCTCAAATGGATAGCCTTCTTCAAGCCATGCATCCGGAACCTCAACCTGGTATCCGTCTCTGATTTCCTGTTTGAACATACCATAACGGTAACGGATTCCGCAGCCATATGCACTGTATCCAAGTGTTGCAAGGGAATCAAGGAAGCATGCTGCAAGTCTTCCCAGACCACCGTTTCCAAGAGCCGGATCCGGCTCCTGATCCTCAAGTGCATTGATGTCGATTCCAAGCTCTTCAAGAGCTTCTTTCACTTCACCGTATGCACCAAGGTTTAAAAGGTTGTTTCCAAGGGCACGTCCCATAAGAAACTCCATGGACATATAATATACGATCTTCGGATCCTGCTTTTCATAAGCGTTCTGTGTATCAAGCCAGTTATCGATGATCACATCCTTCACTGTGTAGCTTACTGCCTGGAAAAGCTGCTCCTGAGTTGCCTCTTCAAGCTTTCTGCGGTAAAGAAACTTAACGTTGTCTTTTACACTTTTCTTGAAGGTTTCTTTGTCAAACTGTTTGTCAATCATTTTGATCCTCCTGTTGTATGTTAAATCAAAGCTTTGTAACACCAAGAGTTACATGCTCTTTATTAATATTCCACTCTTTTACATAACCATCTGTCTCGCCATAAACGACTTCCTCAGCCAGAACTTCAGATTTGATCTCAGCCTCGTTTGCCTTCATGGTCTCGATAATCTTGTCATTATCTTTTACAGATACACGGATCTTATCCACAACCTCAAAGCCAGCCTCTTTACGCATGGTCTGTACTTTACTTATGATCTCGCGGACAAATCCCTCTTCGATCAGCTCAGGTGTCAGGTTGGTATCCAGAACAACTGCAGTCTCGCCTTCTGACTCTGTCACGTAGCCCTCTGTCTGTGCAGTCTCGATGAGCAGGTCTTCCTCTGTAAGCTCAACCTTATTTCCATCGATATCAAGTACAAGTACACCGTTTGTCTTCAGGTCGCTCATAGCCTTGCTGCCGTTGATTTCTGCAAGTGCAGTACGGATTCCGCCGAGAAGCTTGCCGTATTTCGGTCCCACTGTACGAAGCTGTGGCTTGAAGCTGTAGGAAATGAAGGATTCCACGTCATCTGCAAATTTCACTTCTTTTACATTCAGCTCGTCTGCAATAATGTCTGTGAAATATTTATCCATCACCTTCGGAGCTTTTACATACATGGTTCCGATTGGCTGACGGTTCTTGATATTTGCTGTATTACGGCATGCACGGCCAAGAACAACAACGTCCAGAACTTCTTCCATGTTTTCTTCCAGATCCTTGTTGATCCACTCTTCCTTTACTTCCGGGAAGTCGCAGAGATGGATACTCTCAGGAGCTGTTTTGTCCAGAGATCTTACAAGATTCTGGTAAATATCCTCTGTCATGAACGGGATCATCGGAGCTGCAGCCTTGGCAACTGTTACCAGTGCTGTGTAAAGAGTCATGTACGCATTGATCTTATCCTGCTCCATGCCTTTTGCCCAGAAACGCTCACGGCAGCGTCTTACATACCAGTTACTCATCTCGTCTACAAAGCCCTGAAGTGCTCTTGCAGTCTCCGGAATCTTATAGTCGTTCAGATCCTCGTCAACAGTCTTTACAAGTGTATTCAGCTTGCTGAGGAGCCATTTGTCCATAACCGGAAGCTTGTCATAGTCGAGTGTATATTTGGTAGCATCGAAGTTATCAATATTTGCATAAAGCACAAAGAATGCATAGGTATTCCACAGAGTACCCATGAATTTACGCTGACCTTCCTGAACAGCCTTGCCATGGAAACGGTTCGGCAGCCATGGTGCACTGTTGATGTAGAAGTACCAGCGGATGGCATCTGCACCGTATGTCTGAAGTGCATCAAACGGATCAACTGCATTTCCCTTGGACTTACTCATCTTCTGGCCATTCTCATCCTGAACATGTCCAAGAACGATAACGTTCTTATATGGAGCCTGATTAAACAGAAGAGTAGACTCAGCAAGAAGGGAGTAGAACCATCCTCTTGTCTGGTCAACAGCCTCAGAAATAAAGTTTGCCGGGAACTGCTGTTTGAACAATTCCTGATTCTCAAATGGATAATGATGCTGTGCAAATGGCATTGCTCCTGAATCGAACCAGCAGTCAATAACCTCCGGTACACGGTGCATAGTGCCGCCGCACTCCGGACACTTCATGGTAAGCTCGTCAATGTATGGGCGGTGAAGCTCTACTGTCTTGGCGCGCTCGTCACCAGTTTTCTCATAGAGATCCTGACGGCTTCCAACAGATTCCATATGACCGCAGCTGCACTCCCAGATATTCAGTGGAGTTCCCCAGTAACGGTTACGGCTGATTCCCCAGTCCTGAACGTTCTCAAGCCAGTCGCCGAAACGTCCTTTACCGATACTCTCCGGGATCCAGTTAATGGTGTTGTTATTGCGGATCAGGTCATCTTTAACAGCTGTCATTTTAATAAACCAGGATTCTCTTGCGTAGTAGATCAGTGGTGTATCGCAACGCCAGCAGTGTGGGTAATCATGTTCAAATTTCGGAGCATCGAACAGCTTGCCTTCTTTTTCAAGATCAGCCAGTACCATTGGGTCTGCTTTCTTAACAAATACACCGGCATATGGTGTCTCAGCAGTAAGATCACCCTTGCCATCTACAAACTGTACAAACGGAAGGTCATATTCGCGTCCTACACGGCTGTCGTCTTCACCAAACGCAGGAGCGATATGAACGATACCGGTACCATCACTCATGGTAACGTAGTTATCACATACGAGATAATGCGCTTTTTTGCCCTTGGATGCTACATAGTCACCTGTGCATTTAAACAGTGGCTCATATTCCTTGTATTCCAGGTCTTTTCCTTTATAGGTTTCCAGGACCTCATATGCAGGCTCTTCTTCCTTTGCAAGCTTGCCAAGTACTTTGTCAAGAAGTGCTTCTGCCATATAATAAGTGTATCCGTCTGCTGCTTTTACTTTACAGTAAGTCTCATCCGGATTTACGCAAAGTGCAACGTTAGAAGGCAGTGTCCACGGTGTTGTGGTCCATGCCAGGAAATATGCATCCTCTCCAACCACTTTGAAACGTGCGATTGCAGAACGCTCTTTTACTAATTTATAGCCCTGGGAAACCTCCTGGGATGAAAGCGGGGTTCCGCAGCGTGGACAGTAAGGAACGATCTTGAAGCCTTTGTATAAGAGGCCTTTGTTCCAGATTTCTTTCAGTGCCCACCACTCGGACTCAATATAATTGTCCTCGTAAGTTACATATGGATGCTCCATATCAGCCCAGAAACCAACTGTTGAGGAGAAATCCTCCCACATTCCTTTGTATTTCCAGACACTCTCTTTACACTGCTGGATGAACGGCTCCATACCGTATTCCTCGATCTGCTCTTTTCCATCCAGACCAAGCTTCTTCTCTACTTCAAGCTCTACCGGAAGACCATGGGTATCCCATCCAGCCTTACGCGGAACCATGTAACCCTTCATTGCACGGTATCTTGGGATCATATCCTTGATAACACGTGTCAGCACATGGCCGATATGCGGCTTGCCGTTTGCTGTTGGCGGTCCGTCATAGAATGTGTAAGTCGGGCCTTCTTTACGGTTTTCCATACTTTTTTCGAAAATATGGTTTTCTTTCCAGAATTCTTCTACTTTTTTCTCGCGATCTACGAAATTGAGATTCGTGTCTACTTTCTGGTACAAAGTTTTTTCCTCCTTAAATTAATTGTTGCTGTCTGCACTGGCGGACAACTTGTTAGATGAAAGCCGATGCTGTATTGGACTTCCAGAGTACGCAGTCAAAACGCCAGAGGAGTTTCCTTATATAAGAAAAGCCTCCATCCCTGCAAAAGGACGAAGGCTTTCAGCACTCGTTATACCACCTGTTACAATGTACAGGCCCGCTGCCGCGACCGATACATGCTCCCTATAACGGGGGAATTCCGTTATCTCTTACTTGAAAGCTCCGAATATATGCTATGTTCATTCCTGCATCGGTAAAACACAAATATATTTCCAGCGGAATTCAGAGATAAAACTCCGGAGTGATCTTCGGCTGAGTCTACTTGCGGCGGGCTTGCACCGTCCCCGTCTCGCTGAAAAGATCCCTGGCTCTCGCCCCTCGTGACCTTAAACGTTCAAAATCAGCTTACTGTCTCCATCGCAGTCTTTACCTATGATGTTTTCTTGTCTATTATAAGGGGCATAATTTCTATATGTCAAGTGTTTTTCCGCTGAAAAAATGGAGAGAATAGGGGAAAATACTGCTGGATTTGTCTATTTTCCGGGGTGATGGAAACAATTCACACTCTTTTAATAGTTTTAGGAAGGGAAAAGTGGTATAATTATTGAAGTATTTATTTAAGAAAGGATTGTATATGAGCAGAAAAAAACTTCATATGAAAATAAAGCGGATTTTCTGCGGAGTTCTGGCAGCGGGAATGCTTCTGGGGCAGACTTGTGCAGTCTGGGCAGAGGCCACCGATACTACTGCAAATGATACAACAGCCAGTTCCCCTACTCCTACTCCGGATCCGCATACCGAATATTATGCACAGGCTGCTGACACGGATTCCATCCAGGGCTGGCCGGAGGGTCCTAAGATCGAGGCACAGGCTGCAGTTCTTATGGATTTAAATACAGAAGCGGTCCTGTATTCCAAGAATGCCGACACCCAGCTTTACCCAGCCAGCATTACCAAACTTCTCACTTGTCTTCTCGGCTGTGAGAATCTGGATATAAACGCACAGCTCACCCTTTCCCAGCAGGCAGCTTACGGAATTGAAGCTGGAAGCTCCACCATTTACGGTGACGCCGGGGAGGTTTTCACTGTGGAGCAGTGTCTGATGGCACTAATGCTGGAATCTGCCAACGAAATGGCACTTGGCATTGGCGAAGAGGTTTCCGGTTCTGTAAAGAAATTTGTAGAGCTGATGAACACCAGAGCCGCACAGCTTGGATGTAAGAATACCCATTTTAATAATCCAAACGGGCTTCCTGATCCGACTCACGTTACCACAGCAAACGATATGGCAAAGATTGCCAAGGCAGCATGGCAGAATCCTCTTTGCAGGAAATTTTTCACCACAGACCTGTATAATATTCCGCCGACTAATATTTTCAACGAAACCCGTTACCTCCTGAACCATCACAAGATGATGGCAGGCAGGGATTACGCCTACGACGGTGTCCTTGGTGGAAAAACAGGCTACACAGATGCCGCCGGTGCTACCTTGATCACCTACGCCAAACGTGGGAATATGACGCTGGTTGCCGTTGTCCTGAATTCCGTAAACGGTGCATGGGCAGATACCAAGAGCCTTCTGGATTACGGTTTTGACAATTTCGAAGTCCAGAAGGTCAAAGTCAGCAAGAATCCTGTTCCGAAGAAAAATCTTCCAAGCGAACAGTACCTGCTGAACAATTGCGGAAATACCTATCCATTCTACTATACCAGGAATGTATATGTAACTGTCCCCACTGGCACTGACCTTAGCACTCTTACTAAGAAACAGGCAATCCTTTCCAATGCGGTTGGACCATTAAGATTAAAGAGCAAATATTACTTTAACGGGCAGATGGTTGGATGGGGAATGCAGTATGAGCGGTCGATTCTGACGAATCTGCTGACAATACCAACTTTATAAAATAAAATGTAATGAAAAAGGACTGCGCGACGGCAGTCCTTTTTCATTAGCTATTATATGTTTTTATCTCTCTTCATCATAGTGTACAAATGCATCTACCTTCGGCTGTGATCCACAGCCTGGGACAAACTCATTTGTAAGGAATTCTGTTGTCATAAATTCTCTTTCTTTGACACCAGTTGTAAAAGCTCCCATACAGATAATATTTGCATCATTGCTCAACCGAGCACGCTGTGCTGAATAATAATCTGTTACCAACGCAGCATATGCACCTTTAACCTTATTTGCCGCAATAGACATACCAATTCCAGTTCCACAGATCAGGATTCCCCTGTCAAACTTTTCAGCAGCCACAGCTTCCGCAACTTTAAATGCAACATTGGCATAAATTGGATCTTCACTTCCGTAGTCAGTTACTTCTCCATAGCCTTTACTCTCAATAAATTTAATCAGCTCTTCTTTTTCTTTCTGTGCATTCGGGTCACAGCCAATTACAATTTTCATAATATCCTCCTTACAGTACCGTAAGCCCCTCTTTATTCTGGAATAAGTGCTCCATCAAGGAATGCCATAATTCTAACCGGGCAAGCCTCAATACCATGGATTTTAAGCGGCTCAATTGTAACAAATGCTCTCTTTCCTACTTTATCAAGATTAGTCAGAGATTCTACCATTGCAACATTGTGTTCAAATACATAGTTGTGGTTCGGCTGATCATCAATTCCATCTGCATTTTTATGATTGAAATTCTCCAGAGAAGTTGCATCTGTACCGATTGCTTTAATTTTCTTCTCGTCTACCAGCCATTTAATAGCATCCATTTCTACATATGGATATGGCTCCCAGTCATTTGTTCTCCACTTAGCATCAAGTCCTGTATGAAGGAATACCATATCACCTTCCTGGATATGTTTTCCTCTTTCTTTAAACTCTTCCAGAGTCATTGCATCTTCAGCTTTTTTATCTGTAAAATCAATAATTGATGCATTTCCAATCAGATTCTCAATTGGATAATTCTGTGCCTGAAGTCCGTCTTTTCTATGATGGTACGGAAACTCAACATGAGTTCCGCAATGTGTCCAGAAAAATACTTCTCCGGAAATATACCAGCTTCCTTCTGGATGTGGCTCTCCACGCTCACCCATAACAGAAACATCATAGGTCTGTGCCATTAAACGGAAGTGCTCCTCTTTTGTGTGATCCGGATCAAATGGTGCCGCCTCTGGTGAGTGATCGAATGGTTTTACATCTGCAGTTGGTGCAGACGGAATCATATCATGGCTTAACTCGATTACTTTTGAAAAATCAACCTTCATTGTGTGGCCTCCTGTTTATAAATATTTTTTATTTTTAGCTTCTGTAAAATGAATTAAATTGTAAAAAACTTTATGCTGCATTTAATCTCTTAGATTTTACACAATCGACAGCAATTGCAATAAGAATGATTGCACCTGTAATAACCTGCTCCCAGTATGCTGAGATAGCCAGGATCGTAATTGCATTCTGAACAACTCCCATAAAACATCCGCCAATAAGAGCTCCAAGAATACTTCCACGTCCGCCAGAAAGAGAGGTTCCTCCAATTGCAGCTGCTGTAACAGATGGCATAACCCAGTCAGAACCAACTGTCGGCTGTGCTGTACCAAGTCTGCAAGTGATCAAAATTCCTCCGATGGATGCCATAACTGCTGAAATTCCATATACATTAATCGTAACATTATCTGTTTTAATACCTGCAATACGGGCAGCTTCTTCATTTCCACCAACTGCATATACATTTCTTCCAAATGGTGTGTATCGCATTACATATGCCAGCACGATACAGAACACAATCATTGCAATTGTCGGAAATGGAATGACTCCAAACAGCATTCCACGTCCAAGCTGAACAGCGCTCTCAGGAATGTCCAGAATAGGATGTCCCTGAGTAATTACATAAATAATACCAGTAAAAATCTGTCCGGTTGCTAAAGTAACAATAAATGGAATCATTTTAATTTTTGTAATCAGGATTCCATTAAGACATCCACAGGCATATGCCAGAACTAAAATACATGGAATAACAATTACTGGTGAGATTCCTGCATTTACCATAAACCATGCGGATAAAATACCAGACATACCTGCCATACCAGCAACGGAAAGGTCAATTCCTCCCGTAAGCAGTACAAGTGTCTGTCCAAATGCAACAATCGTCGTCCATGAAATGGTTCTGATTAATGTAGATACGTTAAAGGATGAATAGAATGCCGGTCTCGCAATACACAAAGCGATGCAGATTACAACCAGAACAACCAGCATCATATATTCTGTAGGCAAATTTAAAATACTGAATTTCTTTTTATTATTCATTTTTTCCTCCATCCCCCAGGGCTATTTCGAGAATATCCTGAGAAGTATTTATACTTTTCGCATCAAGAATTCCTTTTTGTTTTCCTTCATGCATAATCATAATCCTGTCGCAAAGAAGCATTAACTCTTCATGCTCTGATGAAACAACGATTACAGTAACCCCCGCCGCAGTCATCTGACGGATCAAATCGTAAATCTCAGCTTTTGCATTTACATCAATTCCTCTTGTAGGCTCATCCATAAAAATAATTTTTGCACCCTCTGCAAGCCAGCGCGCAAGAATAACTTTCTGCTGATTTCCTCCACTTAAAGATTTGATTGGAGTATCTACCGATGGAGTTTTTATCTGTATTCTTTCAATATAATCATTTGTGATTTTTTTCGCATTTGAGTAATCAATTTTTCCAGCTTTCATTATCTTTTTGTACATTGGAATAACCATATTCTCCTGTACTGATAAAATTGGAAAAATTCCATGTGCACGGCGTTCCTCCGGAAGATATCCCATACCCTGTTTTACCCCATCAGAAGGTGATGTGATCACCGTCTCTTTTCCATACAGGTAGAGTTTTCCATTTTCTGGTCTGGTTCTTCCGAATATTGCACTGATAAGTTCGGAACGACCAGCTCCAACAAGTCCGCCTATTCCAAATATTTCTCCTCTGTTCACAGAGAAATTAATATCTTCAAATTCTTTCGTCCTGGTAAAATGTTCAACTCGCAGCACCTCGTCTTTTTTCACTTCACGATTTACACGAGTCTGCTTTGCCATTTTTTTACCAGCCATTTTTTCAATCAAAGTTGCCTCATCTATACTGGACGTATCATCCACAGATACCATTTTTCCATCACGCATGACTGTAATACGGTCTGTAGTAGATAACAATTCATCCAGATGATGGGTAATGAAAACAATTGTTTTTCCTTCTTCTTTCAGTTTTTTCATCAATGCCAGCAGCGTTTTTACCTCGGCTGTAGTAAGAGACGCTGTGGGTTCATCAAATACAAGAATCTTGGCACCAGTAGCCAAAACACGGGAAAGCTGAACCAACTGCTGTTGAGCGGAACTAAGACGGCTTACAATTGTTGTGGGATTGATATCAAGGCCGATTGATTTCATCACCTTAACAGCCTCTTCGTTTGTCTTCTTCCAGTTGATCCTACCGCCAGTCTTAATTTCATTTCCAAGAAAAATATTCTCAGCTGCAGTTACAAATGGATTCAGATTCAGCTCCTGTGGAACCATACCAATTCCTAATTTGATGGCTTCTGTAGGGTTTCCGATTTTTACGCTTTGTCCTTCAACCAGAATTTCACCTTCATCAGCTTTGTAAATTCCCATAAGTACTTTCATCAAAGTACTTTTTCCGGCTCCATTTTCCCCTATAAGTCCGTGTATTTCTCCGGACAGGATCTCAACAGTCACATTATCCAAAGCTTTTACACCAGGAAATGTCTTAGTGATACCTTTCATTTGCAAAATATACTTGTCCATTTGTAATTACCTCTATTTTTTCCCAGACCCGATCGACTATAAGCAACCAGGTCTGGTTATTCAGATTCTACTTAAAACGAATACGTATATTAGTTCCAATCGTAGTCATCAACATTTTCCTGATATACAAATGCTGCTGGAATATCATCCTCAACCTTGTAAGGCTCATTTCCATCTGCGATCATGATCATGTTGTAAACACTGTTATATCCATAAGACGGAACGTCCTGTTTTAATGTGCAGTACATTGTACCATCTTTCAGATATCCTGCTGTTTCCTCATCCTCAGACATACCTACAACAAGTACATCGCCAGCTTTTCCAGCATCTTTGATTGCACGACAAGCACCAACTGGAGCTGCACCATTGCATCCGAATACACCTTTCAGATCTGGATATGTGGAAAGATAACCCTCTGTAATAGAAAGTGCATCCTCAACAGAGTCATTATCCGGCTGCTCATCTACAATCTCAATATTGGTATTCTCAGTGATATAATCTTTGAATCCGTTTACACGCTCAATATGGTTGGAAGCACTAAGGGTTCCGGAAAGGATTGCAACCTGACCTTCATTTCCAAGCTTGTCAGCCAGAACCTTTGCCATTTCGTAACCATCCTCATAATTTGTTGAATGTCCGCAATAGTATTTTCTGGATGAATCTGGAGCGTCAACATCGAATGTTTCAACATTAATTCCTGCTGCAACGATCTCATCTACAACAGATGTTTCTGCTGAAGGGTCAATGATTGCTACAGACATTCCATCTGGCTGTGTAGCTGCATTTGCTTCCATTTTTGCAGTCTGGTCTGTTACAACAGCATCTGCCGGAGCATCCCATACATAATTAACTTTAACGCCTTTTTCCTCAAGTTCTGCAACGGCTTCGTCAATACCAGTTTTTACGCCTTCGTACCAGGTATGAACAACCTTCGGGATGAATACGAGATTGTACTCGTCTTTTGCAGGAGTATACTCGCTGTAATTACGATCTTCTTCTGCATCAGCTGCGTATACGCTTACTCCCATTGAGCCCATTGCTACTACAGATGCTAACAGTACTCCCAATACTTTTTTGTTCATTGCTTTTTCCTCCTAAATGTTTTTTGTTTTGTATACTAAATCTTTCTCAAAGATTTGTATCGTTTAATATGTTTGCTCTGATACTCATTGTATCTTTTAAGTTTTCATAAAGTGCTTTATACACCTTGAAATATTCATTATAAGCGTTGTGCTTTTTCATATCGGGCATCACCGCTTCATTAAATTCAATCCATTCACTGATCTGAGTAAAATCTATTGACTCTTTCCCAGCTTTCGCTGCCATGAATGCATCTCCCAAAGGTGCCTCAACCGGATTGATTGGTGTTAGTACAGGAAGCCCCATTATGTCTGCAAGAATCTGTTTCCAAATCATAGAGCGGGAACCTCCGCCAACCAAAACAATCTTTTCGATTCTTTCATTGTCAAGATTCATAGAATCATTCATGTCTCTCAGTGAATAACCTACTGCCTCAAGAATTGCGTGATAAACATGCGTCTTTTTGTGTGCCAGCGTCATTCCGAAAAATACACCGGTTGCATTCTGATCCCAAATAGGTGAGCGTTCACCCATAAAATAGGGAAGAATAACAAGTCCATCACTTCCTGGTGGAATGTCAGCATCAATAATGCCTTTTTCTATCTCAGCATACTCAGCAGCTCCATCTCCACCGCAGAAATTATTTACAAACCAGCGTGGCAATGCACCTGCTGTTGATGCCCCTGCATATGTATAACTGATATCTTCCGGATCAATCGCATATGGCATTGAAACGATCTGCGGATCCCCTGATAAGCCAGTATGAAGCACGCCCCAGTTTAAAGAAGTTCCAAGAACAGCTGCATTATCACCTGGCTTAACTGCATTTGCACTAAGCATAGAAGAAATACAGTCAATTGTTCCAGCACATAGCTCAACTTCATGTTTCAGACCGAGCTTCTTGGAAAATTCCTCATTGATCATTCCAACAATATCATATGGCTTACAAAATTCTGTAGGCATGGTTTCAAAAGGTATTCCAAGAAGCCCACACATTTCTTCACTCCAGCAGTGGTTTCGGTAATCATATATTCCACCAAAGTTTCCAGCTGAGCTGTAATCCACCATAAGCTTTCCAGTCATTCTGTAGACGATATAACTATTTGCCGGTAGAACCCATCTGAGTTTTTTCCAGTTCTCAGGTTCATTATTTTTCACCCACAGAAGCTTAATATATCCGAAATAAGAATCGATTCCATTATCGGTTACTTCTGCTATTTTGTCTGCCAGATTTTCCTGGGCCCAGGCACTTTCTTTCTCAGCCCTTCGATCCAGCCAGATTAGTGCCGGACGAATGGAATTCATATTTTCATCTAACATTGCACCGGTTCCTGCATACAATGCACTAATACAAATTCTTTCAATACAGGCTTCATCAATCTGTCCAATCACGGCTTTGATGGATTCCACAGCCCCATCCAGCCACACATCAGGTTCCTGCTCCGCCCAGTTGTTATGTTTTTGTATGAAAGTATATTTCTTTGAGCCTTCTGCCAGAACCTTGCCATTCTCATCTACTGCAACGGCTTTTGTGCTTGATGTTCCAACATCACATCCAATGTATATTTTCATGACCAGTCTCCTCTTAAGCTAAAGCCTCCATTGCTTTTTCATAATCTTCTTTAGAAGGAGTTTTTCCATGCCATACAACAACATTCTCCATAAACGGAACACCTTTTCCTTTTACTGTATGTGCAAGAATTACGGACGGTTTTCCTTTTGTTGCTCTCGCCTGATCCAGTGCATCCAGAATCTCATTGAAATCATGTCCATTAATTTCCTGAACATTCCATCCGAAAGCTTTCCATTTCGCAGCCAGGTCTCCCATATCTTTTACTTCTTTTGTAGGAGCATCATTCTGAAGACCATTCACATCAACAAATGCGCAAAGGTTATCCAGACCAAATCCGGCAGATGTAGCTGCTGATTCCCAAATCTGACCTTCATTAATCTCGCCATCACCCATCATACAATAAACTCTGCCTTTATATCCCTGGTATCTATTTCCAAGTGCCATTCCGGCAGCTACGGAAAGTCCGATTCCAAGAGATCCTCCTGCAATTTCTACTCCAGGAGTTTTCATACAAGGATGTCCCTGTAAAAGGCCATTGATTCTTCTATATGAATCAAAAAGTCTTTCTTTTGGAAAACAGCCCACATCAGCAAGATTAACATATAAGGCAGGAGCTGTATGTCCTTTTGATAAAACAAATCTGTCTCTGTTAGGATCATCCATGTTTTTACCTGAATAATTCATCTCACCATGAAACAGTGCTGTTAAAATATCGATTTCTGAAAGAGAGCCGCCCAGATGACCTGACTGAGCAGCGTAAATCATTTTTACAATATCCCTGCGAAGTTCTTTTGCTTTTGCTTCTAAAGCAGTCACATCTCTAGACATTTGCCTTTCCCTCCTTTATTGCAATTGCTTTCTTGGCTTCTTCTACAATATGCTGGGCTGTCAGACCATATTTTTCAAACAGATCATCCTGCAGACCAGATTCACCAAACCGGTCCTGAACACCAACGGTTCTTACAACTGCCGGACATTTTGCTGATGTTACCTGTGCCACTGCAGCACCAAGACCACCAATAACGGAATGATCTTCTACAGTAACCATCGCTTTTGTCTTCTTTGCATACTCAAGAATAACATTCTCAGCCAAAGGCTTAATGCAATATGCGTTAATTACAGCTGCGTTAATTCCTTCTTTCTTCAATTCCTCAGCAGCTTTCATTGCAACTTCTACCATCAGACCGCAGCCAACAAGTGTTACGTCACTGCCATCCTGGAGAATATCACATCCGCCAATCTGATCTACTTTTCCATCTTCGAAAATATCAGTTGCCTTATCTCTTCCAAGTCTCAGATAAGCAGGTCCATCATATGCCATCATTGCTGCGAAAGCAGCTTTCTCATCAGCAATGTCTGCTGCTACGAACACTTTAAAATTAGGAAGTGTTCTCATAATTGAGATATCTTCAAGGCACTGATGTGATGCTCCATCCTGGCCTACACAGAGACCTGAATGTGTTGCAACAATTTTTACATTCAGATTCGGATAGGCAATTGCCTGTCTGATCTGTTCATAGGGTTTCTCTGCAACAAACATCGAAAATCCTACAACTACCGGTTTAAGTCCTGTAGTAGCAAGTCCTGCTGCAGTTCCAATTAAATCGGTTTCGCTGATACCAACGTTGATCATTCTCTCTGGATATGTCTCTGCAAATTTGGTAAGACATAAGGCTCTGGCAGAATCTGCATTGAGAACCACTATTTTCTCATCCTGAGAAGCCTGATCCATAATTGCATCGATAAGATTAGTACGAAAAGATCTTTCCATATTCGCCTCACACTCCGTTTTTTATTTTTGATAATTGGAGTATAGCACATTGTATTTTGAGTTTCAATTGCTAATTTATATAATATTACGGCTTATTTTTTATGTATATTGCACATTTATTGCAGTTTTAGTCTTGATTTATACTCCGTTTTATTTTATAATTTAGCGGAGCGATAATTAATAGAAATTCGCTTTACAAATGCAATACATCTATATAAAATAAAATTAATGTATGTAATTGGGAGGTCACTATGTCTGAAATTTCTGTAGCCGCAAATTCTTCTCTTAATATTTTTACTGCAATCCGGCTTTGGAAGCCATCTCTGTCCAAAACGGAAAATCGAATTGCAGATTACTTTTACAATCATCCACAGGAAGCAGCCAATCAATCTATGCTTAAAGTCGCAGAGATATGTCACTGTGGAGAGGGTTCTATTGATCGTTTTTGTAAAAAAATGGGATATTCCGGTTTTGCACAGGTTAAAGAAATGCTGGCGACTCAAAACGCAACTTCTGAAGCCCTTGTGCAGCAGGTTGATATTGAGCAACATGACTCTATAGAATCAATCAGCGAGCAAATATGTAATTTGTACACAAATACAATACAACTGACTATGGAGCTGAATTCTCCTTCTGTTTTCCAGGAGGCCACAAACAGAATCGTTTCTGCAAAACATATTTTCTTCTATGGAATCGGAGATGCAACCGTTCCCTGTTTATGCGCCAGCTACCGATTCCGGCGAATTGGGTTCAACTGCTATTTTGATTTTGACCCAGATATGCAATTAATCACGGCTTCGAATATTGCCAGTGATGATGTGGTAATCGCGATTTCTCACTCCGGTATGTCCAGAACTGTCAACGCCGCTGTAAAAGCTGCTCACGAGGCAGGAGCCTTTACCATTGGCATTACGCAGTCAGTAAAGTCCACAATGACCCAATATTGTAATTTAATATTTTACAATGCAACCTCTGATATCACCGTGGGTAAGGAAATTGTTGCACACCGTTTTTCAGAAAATGCGATAATCGAAATTTTATACGCAAGTGTAGTAAGCAAAATGCCAGAGACCGCAAATTACCATTTGCGGAAATCTGCAGAGATCCTGACAGCCAACAAAGAGCCTTCATTTTAATCAAATAATTTATGACACCTGTGACGCGACCCAAAAGACAAAAAAATCCTCTTTATTCTGTTTTGCACTTTGAATTTATGCAAATAGAGAATAAAGAGGATTTTAATTTTTGTACATATTATCTGTAGCACAGTGCCTTTTGCAAATATTCTTTCGTCTCTTTATTGGGAACAAAAACCATCCCATTGTCATATGTCAGCACTCCATACATCACCATTGCTGAATAAATTTCTTCTTTTATCTTTAGCTCCTGGGCGGTGACGGCGTATTCCTGGATTCCGGAGGGGTTTTTTCTATTAACCAAGCGTTAGTTTATTGGCTTGGCTGCTCTTCTTTTTTCAGGCGGCGTTTGGCCCTGTGGGCATCACGTTTCTGGCGGATCTCGTCGGCTTCTTCGTCGGTTACGTTAGTCAGTTTCTTGATTACATAGTACATGTTGTCTTCTGTCCGGCGGATCCGGATCTTGCCAAGGACAAAGCCATGTTCCTGGCAAAGGGACACGCTGTAGTAAACCTTGGAATTATTCATAAACCAGCGGATCTTGCGCTTAGCCGGGTTATGGCACAATGGGCATTTCGTGCTAGTTACTTCACGGTCCTTCATGGCTTTTTCCCGGGAATAAAATTCACGGGACACATATTTATCGTAAGCCGGGTAGGATACGTGGATCTCTTCCCGTTTACTCTTAGGGTTCTGGTATACGTCCAGGGATGAGTTAGGAAAAATATACTCGTCTTCTATTTTCTGGAGAATACATGCGGTGTAATAAGCATCTCCCAGAGCGCGGTGGAAGTCCATTTTCTTCTCTACGCCCATTTTATCTGTGGCAAATTCCAGGGCACGGCGCTCGTCGTTTTCCTCGTAGCGGATGGCAAATAATTTCTGCACATCATAATAGGTCACCGGACCTTTGATTCTGGAAAGCCTGCCATAGTATTTCATATTCCGCTGCAGCTCCATCACATCCTGATTTCCCCAGGTGAAGAAAATATATTCTTCTCCACACCAATCCAGAAACTCTGTAACTGCCTGTGGAAAAGGGGTTCCGTTCTGCAGATCTTTATAATTCATATGAATTACTTCATGGATACTGTCATGAATCCAGTTATACACCTGGGGCTTGACCAGACGCTGAAAGCTGTCCACAATTTCTTTCTTTTCATTCAGTTTTACGGCGCCGATTTCTATGATCTCAAAAGGCAGACGGCTGTTGGACCACCTTTTTCCCCCTGGGCTCTGGTTCCATTCCAAGTCAAATACAATGTAATTCATGGGTAAATTCCTTCTCTTAAAACATTGTTACTGTTCACAACGCTTGCAACAACATTTTGTTTTTTACAGTCAGCAATAATTCCAGACAAGTATAACAGACAGGTGAAATGATGTAAAGACATAAGAAAAAACCTGCCGGTGGGTAGCCGGCAGGAAATGAGGGGGTATGAAACAAAATCTATGTAAATTAGAAAATCGTCTTTAAATGAAACACAATCTATATGAAAGAAGCTGTTCACAGTATTCAGTAATTATTTACGCCAGCCGCCGCTTCTATTTCACGGCTGGCGCACATATTTTATGTCAGTCTATATCAGTCCAAAAATCTATTTTACCAAAATCAGCCTTCAATAGAAATAAACTTCTTCTCTTCCGGCACTTTTTTCTTCGCTTCCTTCGGGAGGGTAACAACCAGAACACCGTTGTCATATTTCGCATGAATGTCCTCATGCTCCAACTCTTTTCCTACATAGAAACTTCTGGAGCACTGTCCGGTGTAACGTTCTCTGTGGACATATTTACCATGATTGTCCTTCTCATCTTTATTCTCAGTTCTGGAAGCCTGGATGTTCAGGTAACCATCCTTCAGCTGAATCTTCACATCTTCTTTATGAAATCCCGGAAGGTCCATGCTCAGCTCGTAGTTGCCATCCACATCCTTAATATCTGTCTTCATCAGTTCTGTGGTTCTGTAACCTCTGTTCGTCTCTCTTTCTACAGGTAATCTCATCCAATCATCAAATAAATCTTCTCCAAAAATACTAGGCATTAACATAATCCATTCCTCCTTATATTGTGAACACTTACGTGTTTAATTAACATTCTCAATGAAACTGGAAGATTTCTTTTTCTCTCTCCCTTTGTTCTGTATGTAATATAACACGTATTGTTAGCACTGTCAATAGGTGAGTGCTAATTCTTTTGTGAAGAATTTGTGTCCTTAAATTATGCCTTTTTCAGATAATTCAATTTGGATATTCCCCAACTGTGCATTATTTCTCAATGCGCCGGTTTCCAGCTTACCGCCTGCTGCCTTGCATCCACAAATCTCTTATAGATACCTTCCTGCTTCATTAGCTGCTCATGTATTCCCTGCTGCACAATCCTTCCTTTGTCAACAACCACAATCTGATCCGCATGTCTGACTGTTTTTAATCTGTGGGCAATCATAATAATCGTTTTTTCCTTTGTAAGTGCATCTACTGCATCCTTCATGATTGCTCTGGCTATCGAAATACGCTGTTTCTCGCCACCTGAAAGTGTAGCTCCTCTCTCTCCGATCACTGTATTGTATCCATCAGGAAGTTTGCTGAAAATCGTGACAGCACGCTTTCTTTGCCGCTTCCACCACTTCCTCATGGCTTGCATCCTGACGTCCGAATTTAATATTATTCTCAATAGTATCTGCAAACAAATACACAGACTGAAATACAAATGAAAAATTACGCATCAGACTGTTCATGCTGTAGTCTTTTACATTCACGCCTCCAAGCGTCACTTCCCCGGAATCCACATCCCAGAATCTGGCAATCAGATTGCAAAGTGTTGATTTTTCTCCACCAGATGGTCCAACGATCGCTGTCGTCGTTTTCTGTGGGATAGAGAGCGATATATCATCAATAATCTTCCGTTTGTCATAAGAAAACGAAATGTTCGAAAGTCTGATATCATAATTTTCCGGCTGGATCTCTTTGCCGTCAATATCCATACTGTCCAGCTCCAGTATTGCATTTGCTTTATCTACACATACACTTACCACATGTAAAAGGGATGAATAATTTCCTGCGCATTCCAGGCTGGAATAAAGCATAAAGTGCTGACCAAGTGATGAAATAATACAGATGACAAAATCAGAAACCGCAAATATTCCATTCGCCACATAATGCGCCCCAAACGGCAATACCGTAAGAAGTGTATAAGCTGTGACCACCATCATCAGTCCATGAAAGATCGAGCACCGTTTCATCCAGGAAATAAAGGAATCCGCATATGCCATAGCCGCCTTTGTAAATTTGGCATATTTCGTCATTTCCATTCTATTGTCTGATGTGTTTATTGTAACATCGTGTAATTAAAATTGGAGACAAAAAATACCAGGATAGTGCCCTTTCAGAGCTCACCTGGTATTTTATTTCCACAAAAGCTTTATATTCTCAACTCAGGAAGTTCTCAATAATCACATTTTCTGCCTCAGCCTCGGTCATGCCAAGAGTTCTCAGCTTCAAAAGCTGCTCATCGTTGATTCGACCGATTGCTGCCTCGTGAATGATCGCAGCATCCACATGTTTCGCCTGAATCTCTGGGATGGAGCCTACTTCGGCATGGTCCATAATAATGGAATCACACTGGATATGGGCATGGCATTTATTCTTTCCAACTGCCTTGGGATGGAAAACCTGGGAGGAATTTCCTTTTCCAACGGAACGGGAAATAATCTGTGCAGAAGAACCCGCTCCATTCATACAGACTTCAATATCAGACTCTGCTTTCTGCTCTCCGTCAGTCATCAGACGCTCCAGAACAAACAGCTTGGAATCTGCATCCATTGACACATTTGTAGTACGGATGGTGGAGTCAACCCCCTTGATCTGAACGGTATCCAAGGTGAACACAGAGTTCTCACCAAGTTCAATATTAGTCACCGGATTCAGCACTCTGCTGCCGGTTCCTTCGCCCTCACCGTAATGCTTTTCCTCGTAATGTACATTGGCATTCTTGCCCACATGGAAGGTGTGGATGCCATCGTGACGGCTGTCATTGCAGCCGCTGTTGTGGATTCCGCAGCCTGCCACAATGTCTACATCTGCACCATCTGCCACATAAAAATCATTGTAAACCAGGTCTGTCATTCCGGACACACTGACTACCACCGGGATAAAAACCTTCTCCCCTTTCGTCTCGCCATCAATGAAAATATCGATTCCCGGCTTGTCCTCTTTTTTCTTTATTTTGATGTGCTCGCTATCACCGTGGCAAATGGAAATACCGTTTTGACGGAGATTAAAAGCACCCTTCTGCGCGAATCCTTCGCTGATCTTATCCAGCACGCCCTGGGTTGTTTCTTCTACTTTAACCATCAACATTTTCCTCCTTCATTCAGACATTTCTGACATTTTTCCTGCTGAAATAAGGTTGGGAAAACGTCTTCTTTCGTACCATATTTCTTTACTTCACCGTCTTCAATTACCATGATCTTATCTGCCATATTGATGATTTTTTCCTGATGGGAAATCAGGATCAAGCACTCCTTTTTCTCACGATGAATCTCCTCAAAGCGCTTGATCAGCATGGAAAAGCTCCACAGGTCGATTCCTGCTTCAGGTTCATCAAAAATGCTTACTTTATGAGACTTCGCTAAAACTGTGGCAATCTCAATTCGCTTCATTTCACCGCCGGAAAGGGTTCCATCCAGCTGACGGTTCAGGTAATCTTCGGAACAAAGTCCTACAGCTGAGAGAAGGTCACAGCTCTCTTTTTCCGTTAAATTCTTTCCTGCTGCAAGAGATAACATTCTTGCCACGGTCATACCTTTAAAGCGGGGTGGCTGCTGAAATGCATAGCCAATTCCCGCATTTGCACGATGATCAATATCGTATCCTGTAATGTTCTCATCATCCAGATAAATTTCTCCGCTGTCTGCTTTCTCAATGCCAGCCAGTACCTTGGCCAGGGTGGATTTTCCACCTCCATTTGGTCCGGTGATTACCAGCATTTCCCCATCCTGAACATCAAAACTGATGTGATTTACCAGACAGCGCTTTTTCCCCTCTTCATTCACTTCAAAAGTCAGGTTCTTTACTTTCAGCATATTCATACCTCTTCTGTTAATTTTACATTACTGCTCCAATTGTGCCCAAAATTCCAGAAAAAAATTGCTTTTGAGCAGTAACGATTTTATCTCTTCTTGGACTGTACTCCAAATAAAAAAAATTGTCAACCACGACCTTCACAGCAACGCGCTTCGCGACGCACAGAAACACGAACCTTTTTGTGACAGGCACAAGAAATAGCGTTTGCTACGCAAACTTAGTTCTCTGGTTTTCTGTAAACTTTATCCACCAAAAACACCTCGCAGAGCGTTGCAAATGAATAGTAACAAAACTATACCATATTGGAGCAACTTTGAATAGCGCTCAGAAAATAATAGTATTGAATTTTCTCTTCTTCTGGTTTATAATCGACATATGTCGAAAACAAGGAGGTGACATATATGCCCAGACCGCCCAGATGCCGCAGAATCTGCCAGGCACCCCAATATGAAACTTTTTCTCCTGAAGAATGTCCCAGAGAGTCGGAAGCTGTCACTCTGACTCTGGATGAATATGAGGTCATCCGTCTGGTAGATCTTGAGAAGAAAACTCACGAACAATGTGCTTCCCAGATGGACATTTCCCGGACAACTGTCACAGAAATTTATGAAACTGCCCGAAAAAAAATTGCCCGATGTATCGTCCTTGGACAGCGCCTTGTCATAGCCGGGGGAAATTACCGGCTCTGCGAAGGACGGGAGCATACGCGCTGCGGGAAATGCTGTTGCCAAAAGGAATCTAAACAGACTCCGCTTACCAGCTTAGACCTTTCACAGAAACTGCCAGCCGCTGACCGATTTAATAGTTCACTTCCCAAATCAAATTTACAAAATGAAGGAGATATCATTATGAAGATTGCAGTTACTTATGAAAATGGAGAAATTTTTCAGCACTTTGGACACACAGAAACATTCAAGATCTATGACATTGCAGATGGCAAGGTTGTAAGTGCCGAAGTAGTCGATACCAATGGAAGCGGTCACGGCGCACTGGCTGGATTCCTGGTTGCACATGGCGTAGATACCCTGATCTGCGGCGGTATTGGCGGCGGTGCCCAGAATGCACTTGCCCAGGCTGGAATCCGTCTTTTCGGCGGTGTCAGCGGCAACGCTGATGAAGCTGTAAACGCATTACTCGCAGGAAATCTTGGCTATAACCCCAATGTACATTGCGATCACCATGATCATGAAGCAGGTCACAGCTGTGGCGATCATGGCTGCGGAAGTCATTCCTGCCATTAATATCTGACACAGATTTAACCTAACGGTTAATCAGCTGTATTTATAAAAAAGACTGATATAACATACCGGACTCCAACAACCTCCTGAAGTACAGTATCATTTATATCAGTCTTTTTTATTATTTCTTCATGGCCACAAGCTCTCTTCGTGCAAACAATATCGCCAATGATAATGCCGCTGCATCTGCGATCGGTCCAGCATACATCACCCCGTCAATTCCCATTATTAATGAGAAAACAACGATCAATGGCAAAAGAAATAGCACCTGTCTGGTCAGGGACATGACGATTCCAAGCTTTGCTTTTCCGATAGATGTAAAAAATCCTGAGGACATTGGCTGAATTCCATTTGCAAAAGTCATAAACATAAATATCTTCAGATAGCGTTCTGCGAACTGGAAATAAAGGTCACTTCCGGTTCCGAAAATACTTACAATCTGGTGGGGAAATAACTGAAAACAAAGGAAAAATACAGTTGCAATCGCGGTACATGCAATCATGGAATAACGATATGCAAGTCTTACCCTGTCGTATTTTTTTGCTCCATAATTAAAGCCCCAGATTGGCTGACAGCCCTGTGAAATTCCAATACAAATCGCCATAAACACCTGGTTTACTTTTGAAATAACTCCTACACAGGCGATTGGAATATCACTTCCATAGACAGATAAACCGCCGTAATAACGTAAAATATTGTTCAGCACAATCTGAACAATTGCCATAGCAATCTGATTAATACAGGATGCCATTCCGAGAGAAATAATAGCTTTCAGGCACTCTGAAGAAGGCTTTAACATGCTCATCTCCAGATACATTTTACGAAATTTTCCAAAGTAGATAACCACTAAAATTCCGGAAACAACCTGTCCGATCACCGTTGCCCAGGCAGCACCCTTGATTCCCCAGCCAAACCCAAAGATGAAAAGGGGATCCAAAATTGTGTTGATAATGGCACCTGTAAGAACACAGGTCATAGAATATGTGGGACTTCTGTCTGCACGGACAATATGATTTCCTCCAATGGATAATGCATAAAAAGGAAGTCCCACAGCTGTGATCCCAAGATAATCCACCGCATAAGGCATAACATCTGTCGTTGCACCAAATAAGCTTAGGAGCGGACGCAAAAACAGAAATACTGCCACTGCCAGAATCACACCTGTGATTACCAGTGTGGAAAGCGCCGTTCCGGCTATGGAGCTTGCCTTCTTCTCTCTTCCGGCGCCCATTTCCAGGTTATAGTTAGACGCACCTCCAATTCCCAGAAGCAGTGCCAACGCCGTTGCAATAGTTGTTACAGGAAACGCAACATTAGTAGCAGCATTTCCCAGCATTCCAACGCCTTGGCCAATAAAAATCTGATCCACTATATTGTACAAAGCACTGACCAGCATGCTGATAATAGCCGGAATTGCAAATTTCCCGATCAAACCACCTACCGGAGCCGTTCCCAATGGATTTTGCTCCTGACTGATGTTTGTTTCTTCCAAAAAATCTCCTCCCCTGTTTAAAAGTATTTCTGTTTATTTCTCATAAATTCTGATATGAATCATAACAAATTCTGAAAAACGATTCAAGAATTTTATGCTCAAAAAGCCCAGCTGCATACACAACTGGGCTTTTTGTATGAATATGGTTATTATTTCGCTATCTGCAGGCGCACCGCCATATACTCTTTCCCCGGCAGCTTTACTCGGAACTTTCCTTTATGAATTCCTCCATCTGTAACAGTCATTTCCCAGGTATCGATTATTTCCACCTGATACTCTGTAGTATCATCAAAGTAGAAGTCTCGGAAGCCCGGTCGCATGAAGGAATAATAGTAAATAAAATAATCTTTCCTTGCCGGGAAACCGGCAGCACGGCAGGCAACCTCATCCCATTTGCAGGGCATAGGTTCCACACCAAGCCCCGGTGTTTCTTCCATGATTTTTGCAAGAAATCTGATACGATCCGGTGAGGTTCCGTGAAGAACACCGCCATGAGACCACCAGAGAATACGATCCGGGCTGAGATAGGTTTCACCGTGTCCCGGATATCCTCCACGGCAGAATGCCTCCCAGAATCTTCTTGTCATTTCCTCACCGCTGATATTTCCCCAGCCAAACTGAATGTTGCCCTCATAGCAGATTTCATCCAGCACTACCGGCTTATGGTATTTCTCGCGCCACTCATTTACCAGCTCGGAGGAACGGTATGTCTCCGTTCTCTGGATGCTGCAATGGGTAATCCAGGGCAGGTTATAATCATAATACGCTTTGCAGTTATGAATGGATCTGAGATGATGGTAAGGATCCTTCTCACAGATAATGCTGGCATATCTTTCCCAGTCAGAAAGAGTCTTCTCATGCATCAGATCATATTCATTAGCCAGGGACCACCATACATTTCGATATGCGGAAAAACGTGCCAGCACATACTTCCAGTAACGGTCATCATCCTCTGCTTTCATCATAGAGAATCCCCATCTGTCATACGGATGCATAACAATCAGATCTGCCTCGATTCCCAAATTCATAAGTGCCTGAATACACTTTTCAATATGTTGAAAATGGGCTGGATTGAATCTGGTAAAATCCCAGTCATTGCCCGGAGCACAGCCATTATATTCCGCGAAATTATTCTCATTTAACACAGAGCTGTCGCAGGGTGTTCCCTCATAAGGATAGGTAATCGGCTCATGAAGATTGTAGTCATAGTGCTTGGGAAAAATACAGAAACGGATCTTATTAAACGCATTTTCTTCCAGGGTTTTCAGTGTCTGTTTCTGTAATTCTTCATTCTGCAGATTCCATACATAGCAGGTAGTTCCGATGCAGTGATAGGGTGTTCCATCCTCATAGGAAAGATAATAGGTACCCGCAACACGAACCGGACCATGGTTGTCTGCTGAAGGAGAAGTTACAGTAAAACTACCAGTCATCATATTTCTGACAGCACATTTTTCTACTTCCTTCCCACCATAAGCAATTCCAAGCTTATGTTCAGGCGCTTCTTCATCCGGCACTTCTTCCCCCGCGTTAATATCAAAGGAAGCCTCAATTTCAAAAGTATACTTGTCTGTAAAAGACGGCATAAATCTTACTTTATAAGCACCATCTCCATCATAAAAACCATCTACCGTTTTCTTCTCATTTTTACAACAAAAAGTACCTTTAATCCACTGGTCACAAAATGGATTTCCCTCCTTTGGACCGCTTATGGTCACTTCAAAAATGCCCCATTTTTCTATTGTTTTTGCATAATTTAATTTCATTATTCTTATCTCCTTCTCCATTTTAGATTTCTTATATTTTATATATCTCTCTTTCAAAACTCCAAATACGCGCTGCGGATTTGTCTCGATATCACTGCTGCATCTGACATCTTATGAGGACGCAGACTTTGATTTACTGCCCATATAAATAAAAATCCCCCATGCTTTCTACTATCATAATACGTCAGAAAACATGGGGTTTGCAATGTTACTTTATTAAGAAAATGTATGAATTTTTTATCTGTCCAATGCGTGTTTGAAAAAGTCTCTAAATGCCTTTTTTATTGTTCTTTATGCGCTTTGAAAATCTCAAAATAATCAAAATCCGCATACCGTCTCACCCCCGTCATATCGTGACAGTACATTCCGAAGTGAGCACCGGTGAATCCATCGCTTTGCTCGTCGGTGAGAATGTTGGTGGGGACTTCAGCCAGTTCCTGATAGTCTTTTCCATCCAGGGAGTAGAAGAATTTTGCGTAAAGTCCTTCCTGGGTGGTGGTCACGCGCAGGTATACGGGGCCTTCTTCCGGGATGGAGATTGCAGGAATCACATCTTCTACATCAAAGTGATCGCTCTTTATCAGGCGCAGCTTTGCAGGCTTTTTCAAATCAAGTGTCTGGGAGCCAAACTCTTCCTCTCTGGTCTTTACCAAAAGGTAGAAATTGCCAGTATCATACATATAGGCAAGTCCTGCCATCTGCTCTCTGCAGGTCGGGGCAAACTCTACACAGGTTTCTACCTGAACATAGCGGTCCTGCTGCCGCCGCGCCACCAGACTTACGTTATAGCAGGAATTCAGGGATTCCTGACCGTAGAGGCGGAGATAGCCAGGACGTTCTGTCAGGCTGGTGTAGCTGTCATAGGGCTGGCGCAGGGAAGTATAACGCACATCTAAAAGCGCAGAGGTCTTCTTCACTGGCATACTTAACTTTTTATCACATTCTTCGTCCACAGCATTCTTCTCATTCAGATACTCTTTTGTTTTCGAAAGAATTTCAGCAATGTCCGCATTCTTTGCAGTTTCATTATTTCCAGCACTGTCTGCAATTTCTAAATCAAAGTCTTCTTTTCCATAATCCTTCCCCTCTTCCTCCGGGAAAAGACACTCCGGGATTCCAGCTGGCTCCTCTGTCTCCCACTGTCCAAATCTTCCACCGCAGGCCAGTCTTAACCAACCCTCTTTGTTCCATACCATTTTCTGAATTGCAGTCTCACGACCAAGCACGCACTGTCTGCTCCCCTTCGGCGGTCTTGCACAAAGATGTACCATATACCACTCCCCGTTTTGAGTGCATACAAGATCTGCATGTCCGCATTTCTGCAGTTTCTCTGGATTATCCACATCAGAGGTAAGTACCGGATTGCCTGGATCTTCCTCGTATGGTCCCCAGATGGAACGGGATCTCGCCATAGTTACCATATGCTCATATCCGGTTCCGCCTTCTGCCATCAGCAGATAATAATATTCTCCAATATGGTAAATATGTGGACCTTCTGTATAGCCGCGTCCGGTTCCCGGGAAAACATTCTTCGCCTCTCCCACCAGACATTCCTTCTCAGGGTCATACTGCTGCACCAGAATTCCCTTGAAATTATTGATCATATTCACAATGTACATTTTCCCATCTGTATCATGGAAAACAGATGGGTCAAAACCTGAGCTGTTCAGATAAACCGGCTCAGACCAGCCGCCACGGATGTCCTTTGATTTTACAAGATAATTATGGGTATTAAAAAGTCCTCCGGTACGGGTTTTCACGTCCGTATAAATCAGCCAGAAGTATTCCCCGTCCCAGGAAATATCCGGTGCCCATACGCCACAGGAATCACCCTCACCAACCATATTAAGCTGGCTCATTCTGTTCAGCGGCGATGGCAGCTGTTCATAATGCTTCAGATCTTTAGAATGATAGATTTTCACACCAGGCCACCATTCAAAGCTTGAATTTGCAATATAATAATCTTCTCCAACACGTATAATACTTGGATCCGGGCAAAATCCCGGAAGAATCGGGTTCTGAATCATGTTTTTGCTCCTTTATCTGTTTCATTTTACAAAATAAACTTAAAACACATTCTAAGTATAAGCTTTCTGAATTTTTTTGTACACACTTTATTTCAGAAAGATGTTTTTTACCGGTCAAACCAAAAAAGGACTGCAAAATTCCACGTATTCTGCAATCCTTTTCCTGTATTTACTTACCTCACAGCAGAAAAATCTTATTATAACGATTGCTTTTCTGCCTGTTTTTCCAGCAGCTCTGGCAGACACATTGGTTTCTTTCCTTCCAGCTCATCTGCCATATTCAATGCTAGTATATTCCAGTTAATAAAGCCACCATTCATAACTGGTTCTCCATTAAATGGATTGTAATACTCATGAAGACATCCTGTTTTCTCCAGGTCCTCTCCCAGAAGGCGCATGGTGCGCTTATACATAATTTCCGCCTCCATGCGGTATCCGTAGTTCAAAAGTCCGCGGAATACCCCATAGTTTGCAACCAGCCAGATCGGGCCAAGCCAGTTGGACGGGTTATTGGTAACAGACAGGTCAAACATTTTTTCATCCTTTGAAAGCGTGGTCAGACCAAAGTCAGAACCAAAGGTATCGGGATCAAAAATATGTTTCACCATGTCTGCCGCCTGCTCCTTCGTGACAATTCCTGCATACATGGGAATAAATCCGGACCATACACGAATCTTGATGGGCAGTGTTTTCCAGAAAACTCCAAGCCCCTGGTGGAACCAGTCGTATTTCCTTGTCTTAATATCCACATCAACTGAATAGAAGAAATGATCACGTTTGTCCCAGCATTCCTGCTGAATAGCACCGATCAGTGCCTCGCGCTTATCCAGAAGTCTCTTTGCCGCTTCCTCCTTGCCAAACTGTCTGTATAATCTGGCACCAGCTTCCAGTTCTACACACATAAAGCTGTTCAGATAAATATTGGCAGTGGAAAATGGCGGACGGCCAAAAGTAGCCGGATCATTGTCCATACCGATCATAATATCATCCTGCCATACATACAGTCCGCTGTTTTCATGAAAATAATAGTGATCATAACATTCAAAATACTTCGCCACGCCTGAAAGAAATTCTTCCGTCCAGGCATAATCACCAGTATAATCACTGATCAGGCACATCTGACTGCAAAGAAAGGGCTTATGCATATTCATAATCTTGCCTTCCTTATGCCTCATATTCAGATAAGGCTCCGGCCAGTCTGCCACCTCGATCATCATGGGAATATATCCATCTTCCAGCTGATGGTCGAAGAAATTGCGGATATTTCCCTGTGCATGCTCTATAATTCTTGGCTTCACAGACGGATCCTGGTAGGAATCCGCCAGATTCAGAAAGCCATATACGGACCAGTAGGTATCCCAGTCCCATACATTTCCATCGTAAACAGAGCCCGGATCAATAAACGGATAACGGATAAAGCTTCGCGGATTCTTAAGCACATCCTCCGTATGAGACATTACAAATTCTTTTAATTCCTGTCTATACTGCTCTGTCCTTTTATCTTCCATAAAATCAACCCTTTACAGCTCCGGCTGTCATACCTTCCATCAGTTTCTTATTCAGTGCCATGTACAGAATCAGAAGCGGGAATACACTCATGGATACAGAAGCGAAAATTGCCCCCCAGTTCTTGGATCCAAACTCATCAGAGAAGTACAGAAGTCCTGTCTGAACAGTCTTCAGCGCAGAATCACTAATGAATGTCATGGAAAACAGAAGGTCGTTCCATTTAAAGAAGAACTGAAGAACCAGTACGGTTACAATAGAGTTCTTCATAAGTGGTGTTACAATATGCCACATCAGTCTGTAAATACCACAGCCATCAATAACGGCTGCCTCCATAATATCATCCGGGAAGGAACGAAGATATCCCTGAACCAGATAAATGGACAGCGACAGACCAAATGCTATGTACGTAATGATCAGACATGTTCTGGTATTTAACAGGTTTGATCTGCTGTAAATCTGGAACAGCGGGATCAAAGCAATTGCTACCGGAATCATGATACCGAAACGGAAATACTGTGCAACTGCATTTCTGAATTTCCATTTCATCTTTGTTACAGCAAATCCTACAGTTACTGAGAAAAATACAATAAATACAAGTGCTACTAATGTAGTGATCAAACTGTTCTTAAAGAAGGTGGACATATGTCCCCTTGTCCATGCATCAGAATAGTTCTGGAAATAAAAGCCATCATTTAACGCATAAGCTGGCTTCTCACTCCACTCAGCCTGTTTCTTGAAGGATGCAGTAAGCATCCAGAATAACGGATAGATCTCAATTACGCAAAGAAGGAAAATTACAATTCCTCGAAAAGCTGCTTTTACTTTTTTCATAATATTTCCTCCTTTCAGTCTTTCACATCAAATCTGTTGATAACAAGAGATCCAACTACACAGATCAGGAAGATCACGATTGCGATAACGCTGGCGTAACCAACCTTATTATAAGTAAATGCAACGTCATACATATACATGGACAGTGATTTTGTTGCACTTCCAGGTCCGCCCTTTGTAAGAGCCATAGCAGACTCGAACATTTTTACAGTTCCGGAGAAGCTGAATACAAGGCTGGTAATTACCATTGGACGAAGAAGCGGAAGAAGAATGTTTTTAAATAACTGCCATCCACCGCAGCCGTCGATTCTGGCTGCTTCCAGGATATCATCAGAGATATCAAGGAGTGCTCCATAGAAAATTACGGAATAGAATCCCATGGCTACCCAGATATCCATTACGCACAATGCCCAGAGAGCTGTACTGGACTGGCCGATCCATGGCTGAACAAGGTTCGTAAAACCAAGAGAGTCAAGCAATGAGTTTAACAGACCATAATTTGGCTGAATCTCATAGATCTTTGCAAACAGCTGACCTACTGCAACAGTAGGAAGTACTACCGGGAAGAAAACCAGAGTTCTTACGATAGTTTTGCATCTTCTCAGCCAGAATTTAAACATCAGGGAAAGTAAAAGTCCCATTCCAACCTGGCCAACGGTTACTACCAATACATATTTACAGTTTACTGTCAATGCATTTAAGAAGTTCTTGTCTCTGAAAAGTCTTGCATAATTGTCAAATCCGGCAAATTCCCACTGAAGTCCCGGGCTGCCGCTGAAGAATGAATAATACAACGACCAGATAACCGGTACCATTACAATAATGGTGTAAATAATCAGTGCCGGAACTACGAAAAGGGATATCGCTTTCTTATTACCTAATACCTTGTTCATAAAATTCCTTCCTTTCTGTGTCAAAAACCATTAAAATTTCGAATTTTTTCAACAAAAATGGGAGTGTCTGCTGGCAAACACTCCCATTTGAAGTTCAAAGCTTATATTGCCAAAGCTGTTACTTACTGCATGTCATATACATCCTGGATGGACTGCATATATTCTTCGCCAGTCATTTCGCCGTTTAACAGAGGCTGTACATTTTCCTGAGCTGTCTTGGAGATTTCGCTAGGCATTTTTGCTTCCCACCATGCAAATCCTTCTGTGGATTTGTCAATCTCGTCAAGAACAAGCTTGGTGTAGTTATCCATATCATCTGCTGCAACATCATATGTGTAGCCTTTAACAGTTCCCTGATCTTCCATAGCTACGTTTCCGATGTTCTCCATGAAGTATTTCAAGAACCAGCCAGTAGCCTCATCATATTTGTCATTGTCAAGTGCAAGAATGTTACCACAGTTCATAGAGTAAGAAGTAGCGGAGCTGATGGACTCATCTGCAACCGGAATGTTGAAGAATCCGATTCCGTCCTCACCTGCCGGGTTCTGTGCATCATCTGTCAGATTCTGTGTAAACCAGGAACCATTGTAGAAGATAGCTGCTTTTCCACTCATCAGCATGGAACCAGCTGTGTTCATATCAACTGTTGTGATACCTTCTCCGAAGTATCCTTTCTCTGCCCACTCTGCAATCTTATCAGCTGCTGCAACAAGCTTCTCATCTGTATAAGGAACTTCGCCGTCAGCTGCTTTTGTCATAATGTCGTTTCCTGCGGTTCTTACTGCGTATGCATTGATCAGACGGGTTGCACCCCATTTGTCAGATCCGCCGGTTGTAAGAGGCTGGATACCTGCATCGGAAAGTTTCTGAAGAACCTCTTCAAACTCATCCCATGTAGTAGGAACTTCGCATCCTGCCTGCTCGAACAGGGCTTTGTTGTACCAGAAGCCTTCTACGTTCAGTCCAAGAGGAAGATCATAAAGATCATCTGTTCCGGATAATCCTTTCAGAAGCTCAACAGCACCGCTGTTTAAATAATCTGCTGTTCCGATCTCGTCAACAGCTTCTGTAATATTTTTAACCTTTCCGGAATCGATGAGAACGCTGAGCGGAGCACCTGCTTCGTAAGCGAACAGATCCGGAAGATCATTGGATGCTGCAAGTGTAGCAATTTTCTGCTGAAGGTTGTCAGAAGCAACCATCTCATATTCCCATGTAAAATTCGGGTTTACATTTTTCTGATAGTCTTCGCAGATTTTATTTAACAGCATACCATTGTCATTATCTTCTGCCCAGATGGTAAGGATTTTGATGTTTTTCTCAAGCTGCGGATCCTCTCCTGAGTAATCTGCTGCAAATGTAGGAACTGCAAACATGGTACTTGCTGTTAATGCTGCCATTAAAATAGCTAATGCTCTCTTTTTCATTATAAATTCCTCCAGAATTTTCAAAATTATTGAACTTTGTTATAATTTACTCTTGATAGCCATTTACTTTTCGGTCATGTTTAATTTGTTTCTTTGTATCCCCGGGAAATATCTTATGGTTATATAATACCATTGTTCTGTTTTTTTACCAGTGCCTAATTTTTTTGGTAATGTACAGTTTTTTTAGACTGTTTTTTATAAAAAATTACGCTTGTCCAGGCGTTCAATTGTGCCAAATATATAAAATGCACATATTCAGCAATTTGAATATGTGCATTTTTGCAAATTCTGTTTTTATCATTCTGCTTTCCACACGTTTCCCTTATACTCATTGGGAGTCATGCCCTCGTGTTTTTTAAAAATATCACAGAAATATCTGTAATTATTATATCCCACCATTTCACTGACTTCATTAACCTTATATCCATCCTGCAACAGCTTCTTCGCCTTTTTTATGCGAAGGTCCGTCAGATATTTCACATAAGATGTGCCAACCTCTGTTTTAAAAAGAACACTTAAGTAAGCCGTGCTCATTCCGGCTCTGTCTGCAAGCTCACTAAGTCCGATATCCTGATCATAATGCTCATCCAGATAAGTAAGAAGCTCCAGGATAACTCTGTGTTTGCTTCCGGTCTGGTCTGCGGTCAGATGCTTGCTGATATCAGACAGAACGCTTTCCCCATAGGCCTGTACTGCTTCTATGCTCTGACATTTTTCCATCTCCTGAAAAGAGACAAGGGACCCTCGTTCCACCTGCTTCTGACTTTCGATCAGTACATCGCTGAGCACACAGAGATGCTTGTAAAATTCCCTGCGAAAATCCTGCAACTCCGGGTAAAGTTCCTGCAGGCATCTGATTGCCTGCCGGCATTCTTCCCGAAATGCTGCAGCATCACAGTCTGTAATACATTTTACACTTCTCTCAAAAGTTCTTTCCAATTCCTGAAATTTCTCGCGATTAGCCTGTGCCTTACGATTATCCTCATGACGAGTCTTCGCCCATTCATCTTCAATTCTGGTAAGGGCTTTTTTCAGTTTGTCTGCTGTAACCGGCTTATCAATATAATCTTTTACGCCAAGAGTAAGCGCCCTCTGCGCATACACAAATTCAGAATAGCCACTGATCACAATAAAATATGTATCCGGACATTCTTCCTTCGCCGCCTCGATCACAGACAGACCATCCAGCCCCGGAATTCGGATATCCGTAATTACTACATCCGGTTTCTCACTTCGGATCACTTCCAGTCCCTGGATTCCGTCATAAGCAGCCCCTACTACCTCATAATCCAGCTTCAGGCGGGAAATTAAAGCCTTAATTCCCTGCACAACTATATATTCATCATCAATTACCACTAAGCGATACATGAAAATCCTCCTTGTATCTGCATTTCCCTATCCCTTATCTTACCGGAACCACAATCGTTACCTTCGTTCCATTGCCTGGACTGCTTTCAAATGTTACGCCGTATTTTTCCCCGTAATTCAACTTTATACGCTCTATTACATTGCGCACTCCATAACCGTTCTCCAGTCTGGACATATCGTCAATTCCCACACCATCATCTTCAATAGTGAAAATCATATTATTCTGCTCCTGCCAGCCGCGAAGGGAAATCTTTCCTTTTCCAATCTTCGGCTCCAGACCGTGATACATGGCATTTTCAATAAATGGCTGAAAAATAAAGGTAATCGTTTCACGCTGAAGAATTTCCCTTCTGATATCCACGAACAGTTCAAAACGATTATTGTAGCGCATATTCTGAAGCTTCATATAGCCCTGCATCCATTTCACAGAATCCGCAACTTTAATATATTTGCTTCCATTATTCAGCGCCAGCTTAAAGTTATCAGAAAGTGCTTCTACCATTTCTGCCATCTGGTCATCCCCATGCATGATTGCAACAAAGTACAGGGAATCCAGTGTATTATAAAGAAAATGGGGATTGATCTGGGACTGAAGCAAAAGCAGCTCTGCTTCCCGTTCATTCAGCTTCACCGCCATAAGATGCTCGGAAAGCTCCAGGTTCGTATTGACCATTTCCTTGAATTTCCGTCCGATCCGGCCAACTTCACTGTAGTCAAACTCTTCTGTAATGTGACGCTCTCCTTCCCCAACCTGTGCAATGGTATTTTCCAGCTGCTTCAGAGGATGGCTGATGGTTCTGGAAATGATTCGTGCCATGAGAAAGCCCACTACAAGAACACAGCCGGCTACCAGAAACGAGGTCAGACGGATATTTTTGCTCTCTTCACTGATCTCATTTTTCTCCACTACGTTTACAATATGCCAGCCTGTAGTAGAATTGGTGACAGAAGAAAACAGATACAGATGGTTCTCTCCCGGATTAGAATAGGATTGCATAATTGCATTCTCCCCTTCCTCATTTCCCACAAAATAAACCAGCTGATCATCCTCATCTACAACCATAAAGTTACTGGAATCAAAGCTTTCATTGCCCATAACAAAGGATTTTCCCAACAGTTTCTGGCTCAGTCCCACCACCATATAGCCCATTCCCTGTCCATCAGAGGGATTGATCATATATTTCGCATAAGAAAATCCTTTCTTTGTTCCTGCTTTTAAAATACTGTCACGGAAAAAAATTTCCTTTCCCTGCGCAGCCTTTGCCTGTTTCACCCAGCTTTCTTCCAGAATATCCTTATCACTATAATAATTATAGAAATCATAAGTACCCTGGTTCACATTGTTCAGCTGATACACATGACCATAAAGATCCGTAAATACTATATAATTCACCCACACCTGCTGACTTGCCATTTCATTTGCAATCACACGAAGCTTCACACGGTCTGTGGACGTAAACTTGCTGCCTCCGTATTCATTGCCTTTTTCCAAAATCTGCTGAAGAGCTTCATCATTCAGAAAGCTTCGCCCTACGTCTACAATGTTCTTCAGATTCATATCCATAACGCGGCTGGAATTCTTCAGTGTAGACTGATAAGATGCCCTGTAATTCTGTTCAATCGCATCAATAGAGGTTTTGTATACAATATTCATCAAAACGCCCACACCCAAAAGGGTGATAAGAAACATGGATAAAAAAATCTGATTCTGAATACTCAGCTGTCTCCACGCTTTCTGTATTCCTGAAGGTTCCTTTTTCTTTTCCATATTCTCATCACCCTTTCGCATTTTGCGTTATGATTACTGTTCAAATGCGATATGGTATGTACCGCTTCCCGCTTCGGCAGCCATATAGTCTGCTTCCCTGGTAAATGTCAGTCCATCGCTTTCCAGAACAGCTTTCGCCTGATCCAGACGGATCTCTGCTGTTGTATTTACCGGAATCTGAACAGTTAAAGTAATCTGTTTTCCCTGGACTTCCCATTTTACACCAACATCACCATAAATGCTATGATATTTTCCTGCAGTGTACTTCAGATTTCCACCAATGCGCGGATAGAGTATCGCATGTTTAAAGCCCGGATGTTCCGAATCCGCTTCAATTCCGGCCATTGCACGGTACATCCACTCACCAATAGCCCCATAAGCATAATGGTTAAAGGAGTTCATATCTGCACTCCACATGCTTCCGTCATCCTTCATGCCATCCCAGTGCTCCCAGATCGTAGTGGCACCTTTTTTCACCTGATACAGCCAGGATGGGAAGTCTTCCTTCAGAAGCAGGTCATAGGCTTCCTTCAGAGCGTGGTTCTGACTTAGTGCATGGCAGAAATACGGAGTTCCCACAAATCCGGTAACCAGATGACCGTTTTCTTTGTCCAGAAGGCGTTTCAGACCTTCTACCGTTTTTGTGATATATTTCTCAGGAGTCAGCTGGAAATACAGTGCCACAATATGTGCGGTCTGTGTCTGTGCTGTCATATTTCCTTCTGCGTCGAAGAAGGTCTCCTGGAATTTCTTTACGATCTTATGATAAAGCTCCCCATACTCTGCTGCCACATCCTCTTTTCCAAGGGCTTTCGCCATCTGGACAAAAAGTCCGGTAGAGTATGCATAATAGGCAGTACAGGTCAGATCATTTGGTGTGGCTCCAAAGTAGCTGCCTTCTTCTGCATCAAGAGCTACCCAATCGCCAAACTGCAGCTTATAGTTCCAGATATAATCAACAGCATGGGCACGCATGAAGTCAATCCATCCCTTCATGCTGTTGTACTGTTTTTTCAGAATATCTTTATCCCCATACATCAGATACATGGTCCATGGATTGATGATGGCCGCATCAGCCCAGGCTGCTGCAGAGTGAGGTCCCTGGCGGAGAAGCCAGTTTCCATCTGTACGGCCTTCCTCAATATTCGGAACAACATGTGGTACACCGCCCTCTGGTGTCTGATCAACCTCCAGATCATGGAGCCATTTCTTATAGAACGTATAGGTATTCATCAGATAAGTGGCTGTACGGCAGAAAATCTGCGCATCACCAGTCCAGCCCAGGCGCTCATCACGCTGCGGGCAGTCTGTAGGTACATCAAGGAAATTACTCTTCAGTCCCCACAGGAAATTGTGATGCAGCTGGTTCAGCAGCGGATTCGAACACTCCAGACTTCCGTTTGAAGCCATGTTGGAGTGAAGGGTGCAGGCTGTGAAATTCTCAGCTTTCGGCTCACCTGGATAGGAAACAATCAACGCATACTGAAATCCCATGTAAGTAAAAGTCGGATGCCAGGTAACTGTCTCTTCTCTTGCAAAAGTATATTTCATCGTTGCCTTGGCTGCACGAAGATTGTCCAGATATACATTTCCATCTTTATCCAGAACCTCGAAGCAGTGAAGCTCGATCACATCGCCCGGTTTTCCTGCTGCAGTTACTTCAATTCGTCCTGCCATATTCTGGGCAAAATCAATAACCGTATCTCCTGCCGGGGTTTTGAAAATACGTTTTGCAGGAATACGATCCATTACACGAACCTTTGCAGCGTACTGCGCGCGCATAACCTGTGTATCAAAGAATACAAGCTGAACCGGCTTCCAGTCGCCTTTTGTGGTTTCTGCCTTTGACCAGTCCGGAATCTCAAGGGCTGCATCATAAGTCTCACCATCATAGATTTCTGCAAATACCACCGGTGAATCGCAGCCTTTCCAGGATGGATCCGTATAAACAGATTCTGTTGTTCCATCGGTGTAGCGAATCAGAAGTTCCATAGTAAAAGCCGTCTGATCACCATAGTTGTTGCGGGCCTTTGTCAGTCCCATAACTCCTTTATACCAGCCTGGAGCCAGCATTGCTCCGGCACCGTTAATGCCCTTCTGCAGATATTCCGTTACATCATAGGTCTGATAGAGGAGATGTCTTCTATAGGATGTCCAGCCCGGTGTCATCTCGTCCTCACCAACTTTTTTGCCATTCAGGTAAAACTGATACAGGCCAAGGGCTGTGGTAAAGGCATAGGCTTCTTTTATATCTTTTTTGATTTCAAAGGTTCCTCTTACATAGGTTCCTTTGGAAACGTTCTTATAGGAATCGTCAGTTTCGGCGGATACAAAAGGAGCTTTCCATGCTGGTGCGCCTTCCTCCCACTCACCATTTTTTCCTGCAAGGGCAGTTACAAAGGATGCGGTTTCGCTCCAGTCCGTTTCTTCCTGACCATCACTGGCTTTTGCACGGACAAAATAGCGCTTGCCGCTCTCCAGAGAAGCACCTTCTGCATAAACATGTGCAGATTCCTCAGACTCTGTTTTTCCACTGTTATAGATCAGATCTGTAAAATCAGCGTCTTTTGCAATCTGAAGTTCGTAGGATTTCTGTTTTACATTTTTCTTATCGCTTACAAGCTCCCAGGCAAACTGGGGCATATGGGAAACACCAACCGGGGCTGTTTCATAATCCATATATATTTTCTTGATTGCCAACATTTGTTTTAACCCATCCTTTCTGACATATATTTCTTTGGTATATCGTAACTGTTCAGTACCTTCATGGTCACACACTTCGCAGAATAACATCTACTGAATAATTACGATCCAACACTTTATATTTTTAAATCGTATTTTAGCGTTTTCTCAGATTCAACATCTGTCTTGCCTCATCCGGAGTCGCTGGCTCCAGACCCATAGCGCGGATCAGATTTACCAGTTTCTCAACCACCTGCCAGTTGTACTCGGCATCTACACCTTCTGCCAGATAGTGGCTGTCTTCAAAACCAACTCGTACTACCGTTGCTCCCATAGCAATTGCAGCGGCCAGGAATGTCCAGTTATCACGTCCAAAGTGTGTAACGCCCCAAAGTGCATCAGATGGAACAAAGGAACGGAAAGCTGCCAGCATCTCCGGAGTAGGCTGCATGCCGCCTTTGTGACCAAATACTAGGTTAAACAGCATTGGATTCGCAAATGGCTGCTCAGATTTTACCACTGCCATATTATGTAACATTCCAATATCAAAAACTTCTGTTTCCGGAAGGATTCCTCTCTTATAAACAGCGTCTGCGCAGTAGCGGATATCATCAAAAGAATTAATATAAACTGCTTCGCCAAGGTTTGTACTTCCGCCATTGAGAGATGCGCTCTCTACCTTGGGATAATCAAGCGGATTGCAGCGTTCCTGGATATTCATATCCGAAACACCGCCTGTAGACGCCTGAACTACCACATCTGTCCGTTTCAGAATCTCATCAAAACACTCAGACATATAAGAAATGTCAGGTGTAAGGCTTCCGTCTGGTTTACGGCAGTGAAGGTGACACATAGCAGCACCAAGTTTTACGCTTTTCTCTACATCCTCTGCAAGCTTTACTGCATCCACACTGGTTCCTGCCTGTACAGGTGCCAGGGATATAATTACTTTTCTCATTATGTAAACCTCCTATTTAAGCGAACCTCTTTCTAATAGACATCTTCCTAACATACAGAGTCTCCGTAAGCTGTTCAAAACAGACTAAAAATTTACTTGTTATGTCATTAAAACTCTTACGTAATTGAAATTTGCCACTCGCGTAAACGAAGACCTGCAATCATGCTATTTTTCAGATCAATTCCTCTACAATTTCCTTCAACGTACTTACTTCACCCACATTTCCCGGGAAAATAATGTATGGCATTCCAGGGAATTTGCTTTCTTCGCCGGTCATCCATACCGGGATTCCCTTCTTCACCTGTCCCATAACACGGGCTTTCTTTACCCGAAGTGCTTTCGTTCCTACGTCAGATGAAGTGATTCCGCCTTTTGCAATGATAAATTTCGGCTTCACAGAAAGCTTTCCGATAATACTGGTCACTGCGTTGGAAATCTTTACAGAAATCTGCAGTTTCTCCTCCGGAGTCATATTCTCCGGCGCAAGAAGCTGTCTGCTTGTATAAATTACAACGGTTCTTCCAGACAGGATTTTCTCCTCTGCTGCCTTCACCGTTCTCTCTACCTCTTTCTTCAGACCATTTTCTTCGAATACGGTATTTACCTGAAATTCCATAAAATCAGCCTGTCCGTCCAGTTCTTTCAGACAGTTCAGCTGGTCTGTGGTCTTCTTTACATGGGAACCGATCAGAACGATTCCTCCGTTCTTCGTGTCACCCTCCAACTGCTCTCTTCCAAGAAGAGGCTGGTCAGAAATCCTTCCCATTACTTTGGTGAAAGCTGCTGCTGTTCTTGCCATGTAATGCTTTCCTTCTTTCATTGCAAGCACCAGTGCTGCGCAGAAAACTTTCAAATCTGCATAAGATACTGCATTGACGATAATTTTCGCCATATTCTGTGCGGACATCAGCTTCTCCTTGATTCCCTGCACATCCAGAGCATTCAGTTCGTCCAGAGAAATGGTGATACAGTCCTCTTTATGGTACTTTCCTTCTGTTTTTTCCTCTACGTATTCCGTAAGATTCGAGGATTTGTAGCCGAAGGTTTTGTCCCTGGCAAATTCCGTCATACCGGCTGGAACCAGGTTGTCCTGCTCTTTTACATAATGGATATTGCCCATTGTGTAGCGGCCGCCTTCTGGAAAAAACGGGCAGATGATCTCACCGTCAACAGCTGTGCTCCCTGCAGAAGCTCCATTGTCTGCTGCCGTTTTCTCTGGTCCGGCTGTATTCCCGTCAGCCAGGCCTTCCGCCAGAAGCTGTGTTTCCAACGGATAATGACCTCTTAAAGTGGAATCTCCACGGGAAATGATCATGAAATCCTGTCCCAGTTCCCCTGCCACCTTTGCAACACGTGCGGCAATATCCTGGTGTACCTTTGTGGTCTCTTCCACAGAAAAGCTGCGGGAATTGGTGAGGATAAAAAACATGGATTCTTTTTCCTCAAAGCCCTTGCGGATGGATTCTTCCTCCCAGTCCGTATAAACAGACACATCATGAACCGTCTGCACACCAGTAGGATCATCATCCAGCACTACTAATTTTTTATGAAAACCTTCCATTGCCTGGGAAAGAAGGGCTTCTGCTTTATCCGCATCTGTTTTGCTTCTTTCCTCGATGGTATGGAAAGGAATTACTTTGCATTCCATAATTTCTATAGCTCTCCATTCTGTTCGTTCAAAGTATAATAAGAAATTGAGTGACATTTGCTATTCCACCGCCATCGGATTCTGCACGGCAGGATTTTTTACATTCATATCCCAGGTTGTGATAACTCAATTGTTACTGTTCACTCCGTTCACAGTAACACGCTTCGCGATGCACAGAAGGACGAACCTTCTTGTGACAAGCACAAGAAGTAGCGTTTGCTGCGCAAACTTAACTCTCGGGTTTTCTGTGAACTTTGTTCACAAAAAACACCTCGCGGAATGTTACCAGTGAACAGTAACACTCAATTTGTTATACGGTATATGCGACAGGGAACCAGATCCTCATTTCTCCATAATCACGGTTATCCCATGCATAATACGGAATCAGACGTACATGCTTTCTGCTCATGCCATGATATTTCAACGGCTGATAAAGCGCATTTCTGTCAAATTCAGAGCGGTCAATGGCATATTCCTCAGTTTCAAGAGCCATCATTCTTCTTCCCTGGATTTCAAACTCCACAGGAGTAAACTCTGCATTCAGATCCAGGTAAACATCATCCAGATCCGCCGCATGGGTATCCACACTCTCGCAGCAGTATACCAATGGTCCCCGCTCGATTGCAGCCTGTCCCACAGTTTCTTCCACCATATTGTTTGCAACAGTATAGCGAACCTTCATATCCAGGCTCAGCTGCACATCCATATTCTGAGGATCTTCCACCAGAATATCAAGGTAAGTTCCAGCATCCTCTTTCGTCAGTTCACGGTCTGCACCAGCGCCCTTAATGGAACCGCCCGCTGACCATCCCGGAACACGAAGTCTTAAATGGACCGGGGCATTTATTTTCACATCTTTTGCTGTAAAGCGGATTGTTCCGTCAAACGGATAATCTGTAGACTGCACAAGTGTAAATTCGCCACCGTTTTCCAGCTTCACCTGCGCCTCACTTGCACCGTACATACCAGTCCATACACTGTTATCCGATGTCAGATATGCATATTCACTGGACTGTGCAATGGTTCTTGCCAGGTTTGGCGGACAGCAGTAGCTGAGAATATATTCACTTCTTGTAAGAGGCCAGATCAGCTTATAGTCAAGCTTTTGGGCACGTCTTAACATGTTTTCATAGAAAAATCTCTTACCATCCAGACTCAGTGCAGCCAGGTTGGTATTCAGCATCATTCGTTCCAGAATGTCGAAGTACTCTGCCTTTGGCTCCAGCTGGAACATGCGGTACGCCCAGAAAACGCCGCCCAGAGATGCACAGGTCTCATTGTATGCAGTAATATTTGGAAGCTGGTATTCATAGCCATATGCCTGATGAACAAGCTGATGGTCAAAAAAGTATCCATACGGAGAAGCGCCATTATACAAGGCTCCACATCCGCCTGTTATATAAAGCTTTTTATCCACAAGACTTCTCCATACCTTGTGGAGAACCTTAATATAATCCGGATCTTCCTCTTCCAGACAAAGATCCGCCACACCTGCATAGAGATAATTGGCACGAACTGCATGTCCAAGAATTTTCTCATGCTGCTTCAGAGGAATTTTATCCTGATTGTCATCCAAGCCGTTCTTTACGCTGTCACGAAGCGCGATTGCCTGCTTCGCAAGCTTCAGATAACGCTCTTCGCCAGTGGTACGATACATTTCCACAAGTCCCATATAATGGGAAGGGCAAACTGCAGTCTGAACCTCTCCTGTGCGTTCTGCCTCTTCATACAGATGCTCCAGATAATCTGCTGTTCTGGCTGCAATTGCAAGAAAGCTGTCCTTGCCTGTAATTCTTTTATGTACACAGGCCGCTGTAAACATATGTCCGAAGTTGTATACCTCGAAATCGTTAATATCTCCCATTCTGGAAACGCCGTTCCCGCTTCTTTCTCCAATGATCTGCTTGGTGGAAAGATAGCCGTCCGGCTGCTGTGCTCTTCCGATAAGATCAATATATTTTTCAATCTCATCCTTCAGAAGCTGGTTATCTGTCTGATAAGCCGTATAAATGGCAGATTCCATCCATTTATAAAAGTCTCCGTCTCCAAAAACAGTTCCGTCAAAATCTCCCTGCGCATCTCCGGCGCAGATTTTGAAGTTCTCTACTACATGGCTGATATCCTTGCTGTCAAACATGTGCTTCAGCTGAGGCACAGTGCTGTTCGCACAGGTATCAAAGCGTTCCTTCCAAAGACCGCCTGTCCATTTTACTTTCATCCCGTCCAACGCATGTACCTTCGCGTAAGGGGATCTGGTTGTATCTGTCAGCATGATTTTTCTCCTTTAATTGTGCAGTTTTGTTCTCTATATGATTAATCTTATAATCCTTTAGCCTTCAATGCAGCTGCAAGTGCCTGTGCACCAAAACGTGGGCTGGAAAGTACAGGTTTGCCAATTTTCTCATGAATTGCATCTTCTGCATATGCCATAGATCCCTGAGCCAAAAGAATCACATCTACCTGATCTGCGATTTCTTCTGCCTTTGCACAAAGAAGAGCTTTAAATTTATCCTGGTCTGCGCCGAATGCATCTACAAGTCCATCAACCAGTTCTACATGGCTGTTCATTTCTCTTGCAACACGGGAGACTGTATTCTTGGTAGGCTCCAGGGTAGTAGGAAGAGTTGCGAGTACGCCTACTCTCTTGCCAAGGCGAGCTGCTTCACGGCACATTTCCTCATCAATACGAACAATCGGGATGCCTGTGTAGCGTCCAATATTCTGTGCGGCATCTGCAACTTCTCCAACAGAAGAGCAGCAGTTTAAAATTGCATCTGCCCCGTCAGAAACAGCCTGCATGTACATTCCCACAAGGCGAGCTGCTGCACCTGCAGTTACATAACCATGCTCTCTTACCTCTGCAAGAATAGACGGATCCTGATAGTTGAGAATTTCCGGGGTATCTCCAAGATTTTTTCTGATTTCTTCGTTTACACACTCAATAAGTTCTGGTGTTGTGCTAGTATAAACAATTCCTAATTTCATTTCAAATGTCTCCTTCTTTTTCTGTTTTAACAATCTTCAAACCCTTCCGATTTTTGAATTTTCTATTTTCACTTGTAAATTATACCCATTAAAGCCTATAAATTCATACCATCTTTTTTTGTAATCTATACAAAAATTTTACGATTACAAAGCAGTCATCGTCAAGTCCAATTTCTTTATTTAGTGTCACATTTATTATTGTTATGACTGTTTACAAATCACTGCCACATCATAAGCAGCTAGCGATAATGTTTCGTTAATATCTTCTCCTGTGAGCAAATTCCTACCTGTTACATTCTTTATCAGCGATTTTTCTTTGCCATGATTCAGATAGAATTCATAGGTAGTGTCTTCTCCCTGACGTTGATGGTATTCCACTTCTCCCGGAAGATCCTTAACTGCAATTCCGGCATTAGCAAGCATTGTTTCAAACAGACTTCCCATTTCTTCAGGCGCAACTCTTGCTGCTATGTAATAGGCACGACCATTTTCTCCGGTATGAGTATCGCTTTCCCATTCTTTTACAGTTAATGCGGCACTTCCCTCATAGAAATCAGTTCCATAGGAAGCCAGGATCTGTGCATCCTGAACCCGTAAGATTTCTGCGTAATCATATACAGTCCATTTTTTTCCATCAAGAAAACACAAGCTGTTTCTATCAGAGGGATATAAGGTGTCAATTTCCTCACTAATCACTCCGAACAACTCTGCCAGTCCGTCTCCTGGAAAACCGCCAAGATAACACAAGGTATCTTTATCCACATATCCGGTAAAATAAGTGGCTAGAAGCTGACCGCCGTTTTTCACAAATTTCTGCAGGTTTTCTGCGGTTCCCGACTGGAGAAGATAAAGCATAGGTGCTACAACTACTTTATAATCACTAAGATCATCATTGGAACTAACCACATCCATTTCTACTCCCAGCTTCTGAAATTCTTTCCAGATTCCAATGCAGGTTTTTTCATAATTTTTTGTGTTTTCACTTAATGCTTTTACATCCTGGATTGCCCAACGGTTGTCCCAGTCAAATAACAGAGCTGTTTTTGCTTTTACCAGTGTTCCTGCTGCAGGGGCAATTTTTTTGAGCAAAGCACCAACCTCTGCCACCTCCCTGAAAATTCTGGTATCATCCTTTCCAAGGTGATCTACAACAGCTCCATGATACTGCTCAAAGGAGCCGCGGCCTTTTCTCCACTGAAAATACTGAGCAGTATCGGAACCACAGGCAATTGCCTGCATACACGCAAGCTTGTGAACGCCAGGTCTTTTTACTTTATTATACGGATGCCAGTTTACCAGCCCAGGTGCACTTTCCATCAGCATAAAGGGCTTGTCCTTTTTCAACCCGCGCATCACTGCGTGATGAAACCCATTTTCTGTCATAGTTTCATACAAGCTTTCATAATCATTGTTGTATTGTGGATAGCTGTCCCAGGAGATCACATCCAGAAACGGTGCCATTTTTCGGTAATCAAGACCATTGTAAAGCATCATAAAATTTGCTGTCACAGGGATATCCGGGGTAATCTCTTTGAGGACTTGAATTTCAGAATTCATAAAATCATTCATATTCCAGGTAGTAAATCGTTTCCACTCCAGGTTCAGCCCCATAATACTGCCTTCACCATTTGCAAATGGCGGCTCAATCTGATCAAAATCATTGTAACGATGACTCCAGAAGGTTGTCCACCATGCCTGATTTAATTTGTCGATTTCATGATCAAACTGCTCGCTCAGGTACTTCTGAAAACGCTCTACGCACAGAGGACAATAGCACTCTCCGCCTAACTCATTGGAAACATGCCACATAATAAGACCAGGATGCTGTCCGAATTTTTCAGCCAGCAGTTTGTCCATAAGTGCTGTTTTTTTGCGATATTCCGGTGAGGACATGCAGTGATTGTGACGCACCCCATGATGATTTCGCTGGCCGTTTTTTCCAACTCGCATTGCTTCCGGATACTTTTTATCCAACCATGCAGGTCTTGCGCCGGATGGTGTGGCAAGGATCGTATAAATGCCGTTTTCATATAAACTGTCCATAATTTTTTTCAGCCACTCGAAGTGAAATTCGCCTTCCCTAGGCTCATATACGGACCAGGAAAAAACGCCAAGTGTAACACAGTTCACACCTGCTTTTTTCATCATTCTGATATCTTCTTCCAGAATGTCAGGACGATCCAGCCACTGTTCCGGATTATAGTCTCCACCATGGACGAAACCATTTAACTTGGGAAATAAAATATTCTTTTCCATTTCAACACTTCTCCATTTTCTTCCAAACTATTCCTCAACTATGGTTACAAATACGTCTCCTGGCTGAATCGTATTCTTCCCGGTAAATTTCCGCTCATCAATAAGGCTTTTCAGTTTATCTGTTCCAAAATCAACTTCTGCCTCTTTACTGTTATGATTAATCACAAAAACAATTCTACCTTTATCGGATTTTCTGACTGTCAGCTCCACACCTTCATCTGCGGAATATACGCTTTCGATATTGCAGTCTTTACAAATTTTTTCCATCAGTTCTTCCAGAAATTTCTGTTCTGGCTGAGTTCCAATATAGTAAGCTTTTCCTTTTCCGAAAGTATTGCAGGTCACGCATGGAATTCCTGCATAAAAGTCATCTTCATAGGTTGCAAGAACTTCCGCACCACCTTCTGGATGAATAATATCACACAAAAAGTCACAGGAATATTCTTCTCTTGAAACCATATCCGCCTTTTCGATTTTCATATGATTTTGTTCATACGGGCGAAGAGCGTCCGTTTCTTCTACCCAGATTCCAAGCATGTCCTTTAATTTTCCTGGATAAGCACCGAATACGCAACGGTCATTTTCATCTGCAAGTCCAGACATAACTGTAGTAACCAGAGTTCCGCCATTTTTCACATATGCATTTAACTTTTCGCCAATATTATTTTTTTCCATATAAATCATAGGTGCTATAACGAGATCATATTTCTCCAGCTCTGCCTCAAATGGCAGAAAATCTACTCCGATATTCTGTCGATACAGGGTTTCATAATAAAGAGAAACTGTTTTTAGATAATCCATATCCTTAGACGGACCGCTGGAAAGTTCCAATGCCCACCAGTTGTTCCAGTCAAAAAGGATTCCTACCCTTGCAGGTGTCCTTCCATTCAAAAAAGTATCTCCTATATGCGCTAGCTCAGCTCCCAATACACTTGATTCCCTGAAAACTCTTGTATCCTCTCTTCCTGAATGGCTAATAATTGCCCCGTGGAATTTTTCCTGTCCGGCAACAGACTGTCTCATCTGGAAAAACAGGCAGGTATCTGCTCCATGCGCCATTGCCTGATAGGATAATCTTCTCACTTCACCAGGACGTTTTAGCAGATTATAAGGCTGCCAGTTCTGCTGATTTGGAGACTGCTCTGTTAGAACAAAAGACTGGCCTCCTTTTAAGCCTCGCATAATATCATGCTTCATTGCCACGAAATACGCCGGATCATCTGGCCACGGATAGTTATCCCATCCTACTATGTCCAATTTCTTAGTCATGGTAAATTGATCTAATTTCTTGATAAAACCGGACATATTTGTCTGAATAGGAATCTCCGGATTATATTTTTTCAGAATATCATATTCATTCTGGAAACATTCCGCTGTTGAATCTGTTACAAAGCGCATATAGTCTAACTGAATTGCCGGATTAAACCGATAATCATCATTTAATTCTGTAGGTAGTGTTACTTCTTCAAAGCTACTGACAATTCTTCCCCAGAACGTGGTGTGCCATCTTTTATTCAGTTCATCCACTGTTCCATAACGTTTTCTTAACCATACACGAAACTTTGCCTGACAGGTCGGACAGTAACAATAGGTTCCATATTCATTGGAAACATGCCACATCGCAAGTGCTGGATGATGGGCGTAACGCATAGCCATTTGCTCTGCAATTGCAGCTGCTCTTTCTCGATATTTCAAGCTGTTTACGCAGAAGAACACGCGCATTCCATGAGTTCTTTTTCTTCCTGCAATATCAACAGGAAGTACTTCTGGATATCTGGTGGACAGCCAGGCCGGTTGTGCAGTAGTTGGAGTAGCAAGGCATACATGAATACCGTTTTCCCAAATTTTATCAATGATTCGGTCCAACCATTCGAAATTATAAACACCCTCGTCTGGCTCAAGCTTTGCCCATGAAAAAACTGGAAGAGTTAATAAATTAATTCCAGCTTTTTTAAACAAACGCATATCCTCATCTATTGTCTGATCATCCCACTGGTCAGGATTATAATCTCCGCCATAATATATTCTGTCTGCTTTCTTCATCTTAATTTTCCTCTCATATTGTTTCTGTAATTTACAGCATTCTCATGTTCCGCAAACTTCAAGTTTAACAGCATTTCAAACTCATCTAATTAATATCGCATATACGTCTCTATCACCGGTGCTTCTGTAATTCCGGTCGCAGGTATCTGCAAATGAGTGGATGCACCATCTTTCAACTTCCAGACAAGAGTAGTATCCACTTTTATTTCAAGATGATTTTCACCGTCCAGAAGTGCATCTGTAACCTCCACTTTCGCAGGGAAGCCAGCCAAATAGCCCACATCTTCTCCGTTTAATTTCACTCTCAGGCAATCCGCCGCTTCCGGGAATTTCAAGCTATAATGCTCTCCTTCGTTCTTCTTCCAGGTGAAGCTTCCTGTATATAGGTAGCTTCCCGTATAAGCAGGGAAATAGCCCCTTCCGTTCATGTTTGGAAGCTCTTTATCTGCTTTTAGCTGCAGAGTTTTTCCTTCTTTGGTTGTTACTTTCCACGGAATATAGAGGGTAGTCTGTTTCTCAAGACAAAGTATATCAGGCTCAATTTTTTGTCCTTCTTCTTTAATATGCTCTATTGATTCCAGGCACAAAAAGCAGCTCTCTCCAGGCTCCAGACTTCCCGGAATCTGATACGCATATCCTTCAGCCTGTGCCGGATAAGACTTCAAATCAAAGCTTTTAGCGCGATTAAACCAGGAATCATAAAGGGTCAGTCCATCCAATTTTTCAGCCTGTACAAGCAAAGCAAAATCAGCTCTTCTGAACACGCTTTCGTTAAATAGCATTGCGCAAAGCCCTTCCTCTGTCTGGTTCACGATCATACGAAGATCCTGAAGGTTTTCGGAAATTGTTCCCTGACCGTTATCTGTAACTGCAAGTTTACGCATCCTATGCTTTTCACTTTCTGCCACAGCTTTTTGGGCCAGATTATCTAATGTTACAATTTCCACCCACTTAGAAAATACTTCTGGCAGTTCTGTTCCTTTGGTAGTTTTTTCAGGCAATTTATCAATTATGTAAACCTTTAATTTATTTTTCTGATTGGCTTCTATAAACTGTACTACACGCTCATCCAAACACTGCACATATGGAATAATCAGACTTGCGTAGGTCTTGTCCAGAATCTTCAGAACTCCATTTTCTACAATAGCTTCTGCAAAAATATCTGCCGGAATCACATCATAATCCAGCTGTTTTTCCATAAGGGCACGGCCTGGTTTCTGGAAGTACATTGCTTCGCCGCACCACTCGCTTTCTCCGTGATAAAGGATTGCCGCATCTGCCAGATGGGTTCCACTGCTGAGAAAATGGGCACTCCTGTTCATGTATTGCATGAGCCAGGTGAAACACTCAAATCCCGGATTATTACCGCCTGCATAAAAATGCGGCGGACAATCAGGATCTGGATATTTCATGGAAAAAGCATGTGGCGTGAACTCATTAATTCCTCTTACAAGCATATGGTTAGTCAGCCATTTCATAAAGGAATTACCTTCTGCCCATCCATAGTTTCCGAAGATTTCACACAGCGCACGGTCTTTTTTGTTTTTCTGAATATGAGCTGCCGAGCTTCCTAATTTGGCCAGTCCGAAATGGAAAAATTCGCCGTCGCGGTCTCCTGCAATCCATTGATGAACCGGTTGTGTAAATCCCGGTACAATCTGATGATGAACAACATCAATGCCAGCCATATGCTGTCCTTCCATTTCCCTGAAATAATGTCCGATGCTGCAGCCCATCCGTGCATGTGCATTGTCATCTTCAATAATATGTCCGATATATTCTACACCATGTACCTGACACCAGCTTCCAATCTGACCGCTGAAGCAGGTATGTACCAAATGGGTCATTGCATCCATATATTCTGTACGAACCTTTGTGGTTTTTTCTTCAGAATCGTACCACAATGCAGGAAGATTGGTGAGAAATTCCTCTTTCCAGGTCTCTGTTAGTTTTCTTTCCAGCTCATCGCTCCAAGGCAATCTGATATCTTTCTGGCCTAACATGTTGTCAAAGGGATAGCCTTTTACGTTGCCAAGCTCTGGCTCATCAGAGAAGAAGCCAGCAATCACATTTCCGAAATATTTACTGTAGCGAGCGTAATGCTTTTCATAAACTTCATCCAACAATACCTTGACAGATGAGGAATCGATCAGATTCATATAATGATCTCTTCCGCCCCCGGTTCTGGTGGTAAATAAGATAAAAAGGCGATAAGCTCCTTCCGGAAGATCAAAGTACACAAAACCGTTTTCCATGGTATCTGTAAGATCCAAAATGTCGCTTCCTCTTACTGCCAAGGTCTGTCCATCTGGCTTTGGTACTGCCAGAATTCCCAGTAGTCTTCCATCTGAAGGAATAAAATTTTCCACCAGGACTGCACCGCTGCGGCAGGGACCCATAATGTCCATATGTCGCTCTCCAAGGTACAGCTTTGACTTTTCCGGGTGCTTTTCAAATCCGCCGTTAGCATATCCGGTTGGAAACTTTTTGTCATCCAGAATCCAGAGACGAAGCCCTCTTTTTTCAGCTTCTGCACAAATAAAATCCAGATTTTCCCACCACTTAGGACCACAGAAATCCGGATGTGGTCTGGATTCCAGACACACCTCACGGATACCGCATTTCTCTATTTTATCCAGCTCTTTTCCGATTGTTTCATTATCTTCCCCTTTCATCCAAAGGAATGGCAAAATGTGGCTGGTACACTTTCCCTGAAGCAAAGCTTGTAAATGTTTCATACGATCTCCTGTTTCTTTTGTATCATAATATTGGTTCGTTTATGTGCGATTATTTTTGTCAGAATCAGGTCAAAATTTCTTATTTGCTGCTACGCATATGGTTCTGTATTCACCGTATGCACTAGTTGGATCTCCCTCTTTCCAAGGGCAGGTTGCACAGTAAAAGTGATACAATGTGTCATCTTTTTTTACAATAGATGCCTTATGAACATGACCGCTGTAATAAGTTCCCTCCGGGCCAAAAGAGAGGATTGGTTCCCTTACTTTTTCCCAGTGAAGGAGATCAGCAGACAGGGCCAGTCCTTCCTGGGCGTGACTGTGTCCATCCTCATAAATCTTGCCATAGCCAAAGTAAAAATTTACCCAAATATCCCCATCCTTCACAATATATGGATCAGATACAAAGCGCTCATCCCAGGATTCCCGGTTTACCTTCATCACTGGATTTCCTTCATATCTTTCCCAGTGAAGAAGATCCTTTGAGGTTGCAACACCTGTCTGTTCCGTCCAGCGTTCTTCTTTGTCTTTTGCATTATAAAACATGTACCAAATGTCATTATTGCGGATAATGCAGGCTTTATAGAGTCCGCCTGCTTCCCAGTCGGCACCGTCTTTCCAGGAGAAGCAAGGCTTATCCGGAAAGTGCCAGTCCAGCAGCTCTTCGTCTTCTGTCCACGCCAGACCAATTTCAGCGGGGCCATTTTCATAGCCTGTGGAAGGATAAGAATGATAAACCATCCAATATTTTCCATCTACTTTTCCAAGCTTTGGAATCTGATTAAAATCATCACTTTCTTTAATCATCCAGGTGGCTGCACCGCCAATGCGATCCCAACGGTCGGAATCCAGATTTCGTTTGAGAATTACGCCTTTATGCTCCCAGTGAAGAAGATCATCACTGGTTGCTAAGGCTGACTGATATCCTTTGCCGTCGAAGCCTGTATACAACATATAATACTTGTTCTGATGCCAGAAAACAAATGGAATATCTACTGCTTTTTCATCAAATGCACCAAGAATTCCGGATCCATGAAGTACTGGTTTTTCATAACGGTAAGGAGTCAGATACTTCTGTATTTTCGGGTCTGTTAATTCGATCATTTTATGTATTCTCCTGTTTTATAATCTATTATTTATCAACCTGGCATGTTTTAGTGACTGTGCACAGCTTCATCTTAACAGTGCCACAGGTGCCATCTCTCATAACAAGCGGGGGCTTTCTCACATTTCCCCAGGATATATGCGGGTAGGAAAAATCCTGGTTTATCATCAGCTTAACGGGCTCTGTATGATTCCTTCCAAGTACTCGCAAATAGTCCAGAACTATGTAACAATCCGTGGCGTCTTCTGCTTTTTCCCCGCACACCTCAATACGAATCGTATGCTCTCCATAAGGCAGGTCTTTAATAGAAAAAATCGGCAAATGATAGCACTTATCGTAACCTGCAGAGCAGCAGGAGAAATCAACTCCGGCACTTCTCTGGCTGATATGGGATGCTTTCTTTTCCCCGTCTATATATACGTCTGCCATACCAAACGCAGGATCCTGAGGGCCGTACCATAGGATTCCGGTGCCCTGAAATTTACAGGTAAATGCGGCGCCTTTTTCCCTGCTCCACATCTCCGTTCCGTGGTCACTTTCCTTCTTATCCGTTACCTGATACCAGGTTCCGGTATAGGCAATTCGCGAATCAGATTCCAGAATTTTTTCTTCTTTCGGATCGAGCACTTCCAAACGGATATTAGCTTTGGAGACTTCCCGACTTTCATTCTGATCGGACTTCTTTTTGGCACCGAATATTTTCAGCATTCCGATTTTATCAGCATCTTTTTCCCTATTAAATGCATCCTGTATTTTAGTTCGGTTCTCATTATAAACATACGCTTCTGCAATATCCTCTTTGGTACTTTTGAAATCATTACTTCCATGATATTCTCCATCATAACGCCCAAAAAGAATATCATCTCGCATGTCTTCTCCCCAGGAAGTCACTGGCATTTCACCCCAGATATTGGATCTGGTAAAGCGCTTTGCAGTTCCCTGATTTCGTGAAATATGGTCCGTGGGATAAAGAGAAATTCGTCCCTCCTGATCTGGATCCAGATTTCTTCTCCAGGATAAAGTGTCCACAGATGGATCCAGAATATATGCTATTCCAAGCTCATCCAGCCCGCCGCAATCTACACCTACACGAAGCTTTATCTGCTTGGGGAGATGCTTTTCCAGGTGAAGAATCTCATATGTTGTGTAGAAGGTTCCGTCATTTTGAATCTCTATTATCCACTCTATAGATAGCGTTTTTTCATATCCGCCCTGAATTCGAACTTCTACAAAATTCTGTTTTTCTTTCACCGCAAAAGAGGTCATATACCAGGCTCCAAGCTTCAGGTATGGTACATTTAATATTGGACCGCCAACCAGAATTTTATTATTCCGCCTTGCCCAGCCGCCGGTCAGAAGACCAGTCTTAACATTGAAAGAAAACTTAAAATCATTTCCCGTTATGAAAACTTCCTGGTTTTCTTTATGAATCTTTAAAGCTTTTATATTTTCTGTTTCATCTGCACTTAACTCAAACAGCGGAGCTTCCACATAATCTCGGGAAAACACCTTCATTTCATCTATCTGGCAGTCATTTCCGTCCAGAAATTTCAGTGTCACCGGAGACTGATCCTCTGCATTTTCCAGTGATAGTAAAACCTTAATTACCTTTCCCGGCGCACATTCCGGAAGCTTCCAGATACCGCTTTCATCACCGCATTTCCACTTCACTTTGACCTCATTTAAATTAGTGTGACAGAACCGATTTTCTATAATCAACAGAACCTTTTTCTCCTGAGCCTTTACTTCGCTGTGAATAACTTTAATTGGAGAATAGGCTTTTCTGGTCATGTAAAACTCCGGTTTCTTTCTTCTCCAGACATCAATAATTCCCCATTCCATCTGTCCGTTCCCACCATCATAAAGATCCGTTTCATCGATTCCAGCCCAGATTGCACCGCCAAGAGCACCCTCTGTATTCCAGATATTATCCCAGAAAATACGGATGCTTTCGCCCCAGTAGCTTCTGATGTTTGGATCTCTTCGCATCTCCTCACGGTTGTAGCAGGCTACATGCACATATTCGTCATGAAGCACAGGCATATCTTTTCCAGGTGCACCTCCCACACTTAAATTGTCCTTTTTTCCTGCCAGATCAGCATTATATTCAGAGTAATGAATGCTCCAGATATCCGGCATTTCATGTTCTTCCCGAATAGTCATTGGATAGCTGAATTTTGTCATTCTGGTAGGATCCTTCAAATGCGCAAAGCGATTAAGAAGATCAAAGTTATGACCTCCAAAGGACTCATTACAAAGAGACCAGATAATTACGCAAGGATGATTGTAATCCCTCGCCATTGTTTCTGCAAAATGACTGAGATAACGGTTTGTTTCCTTAGGATCGCGCTGTGTATAGGGCAATGTCCTTGCAATAAATGCCAGTGCCAGTTCATCCTCCACATAAATTCCATGCTCATCACACTGGTCAAGAAAATATTCGCTTGGCGGATAATGGGAGGTTCGAATATAGTTGCAGTTTGCTTCTTTAAACAATGCTACATCCTGTTCAATCAGCTCATTGGTCAATGCACGTCCATTTCTTGGACTGATTTCATGGCGGCACACACCGCGTAATTTCACCTCGTTATGGTTTACAAATAGACGATTACCCTTGCGTTCCAGCTTTCTAAGTCCTACCTTTTTGTTTATCTGTTCCAGTGGTTCCCAGGTACCAGAGATAGAATCTAATTTATATAATATAAGTTCAAATCTGTATAGTCTTGGGTGCTCTGCATCCCAGAGAACCGGGTTGGCTACGTACAGCTGATCGGTGTAATAGCCTTTTATTTTATTGTCTAAAACCAGAGATTTCTCCTTTGTTTTTATACCGTTTGGATCATATAAAGCAAACTCAGCTTTATATACAGCAGCACTAGCAAGCCGACCTTTTTCCTTCCCGGCAGCCATTTCCGCAGACCGTATTTTCCCCTTCCCATCTATGCTTTCAGGCATATTTGCCAGGTCTATATCCACCCGCAGACTGCAGGTTTCCATGTCCTCATCAAACAATGGTGACAAGTAAAGTGCGTTCACATAAGCTTCCGGCAATACATACAGCCAGCTGCTGTGAAGCATCCCGCCATGGCTATAGGCACTGACAATATCTGATTCTTCATCCACATCGATAGCAAGTGAAAGCGTCTGTTTTCCACATACTTCCTCCGTAATGTCCACATTCCATGTAATAAATCCGTTTTCATGATATGCCACCTGTTTTCCATCCACATAGACTGTAGCAAAACCATTAATCCCCTGAAATTTCAGCACAATACGACTTTGTTCCTCTCTCTTTGGAAGCTGTATCTCCCTCTCATATCTGTAGTGCTGTGATAATCCCTTTTTGTGAAGAATTCCCATGTCAAAGGGCACCTGAACCTGTTGTACTGCACCATCTTTTTTGTCTGTTACTTTCCAGCTTCCATCCAGGCAGATTACTGAATTTTCTGCCGCTTTACTCCATTTTGGAAGGGGAATCACTCTTGGCATAGAATAATTTTTTAATTCATCTATAGTCATATTCATTTGTCTTCCTCCAACAGCATTTGTATTCTGAAAGACTCCCGCACGCCTGGAATCAGCTTTACATCAGGTCTTCGAACGCAGCCTCGTACCATTCTGGGATAATTAAAGTCTACTGCAATATTCATTTTGAATCCACCTGTATAACTGCTTCCTTCCAATACTGCATAATCAATCGAAGTGTATGTATTCTGCGCTTTTGCTTCTTTTGTTCCGGTTACCTCTATGCGAAGTGTATGTTTTTTTTCTTCCAGTCCATGTACCTCTGCCAGTATCTGTCTATAGCGTTTTTCATAGCCTCTGCTCATTCCCGGAAAATCCACTTTCGGTGGGTACTGACTCACATCTTTCTTCCAGAGTTCTCCGTCCAAATATACGTTACACATCCCATATAAAATATCCCATGGTCCATAAACAGTGATTCCTGTCCCTGTAAAACTCAGTTCCGCGTAATCTCCTGCTGTATTGCTTAATGTTTCAGATCCGTTAAGATTTCCACAGTAATCTTCCATTTTTATCCAATTACCTACATAATTTATTCGCGGATCCAAATTATTTACAATAGCTCCTTCTGTTAATTCAGGTGCCGGTTCTAACCGAACCTTACACCCCTGAGAAACCATTCGTACTCTATCCGGTTCTGTTACATAATAAGCTCCACCCTTCTCTCCTAAGCCATCACTTGAAATGCCGATTTCTGCTTTCACACGGTGTGACATATGGCGGAATAGTTTCTGAACTTCATATGCAGTTTCTAGTATTCCATTCTGAAAAAGAGTAAGATAAAAACAAATATCAAGGGTATTTTCATAGGTTCCGCTTATCTTTATCTGTACATTTTCCGCCTCATCCACAGAACAAATTTCAAGGCTTCTCCCTATCCATTTCCCAAGTAAGAATCCTGCTGTATTCAAAAACGGGCCGCCTTTTATCAGTACTTTTTTTCCTTGTTTTTGTATAAGCCCAGCTTCCTTTAATAGACATTTTTTTCTGGAAAAAATATAAAAAATATTGTCATTTTCTATGTGAAGGGCATCTTCTGTCCACTGAATTTTCCAGTTTATATTATGGATTTCATTCTGCCTTCTGAAACAATTTATCTTTGTTTCCACCACAGAATTCTCATTTTCCAACTCCGCATATGCTTCTTTTGAAGCTGCTCCATATGCATTTTTCAAGTGATAATATTCTGGCTTCGGATTATGATTCGCGTCCAGAATTCCCCATTCATAATCCATCAGCCCTTCAAAGCTGCCGTCCTCATCCACGCCAGCCAGCACTGCTCCACCGAGGCACCCTGGAGTCCGAGCTGATTTTTCTACAAAAGTACGAATACTTTTTCCCCAGAAATCACGGATTCCAGGATCTCTTTGAATTTCATCCCGGTTATGGCATACTACCGGTGACCAGACCTCGTGAAGTACAGGCACTGGATAGTCTGCATCTGCAATCATATATCCAATCTCATTTTCTGCCCCGGGTGTGTGAAAAATCACCATCTGATCATATGTCTTGTCAAAAGGAAGTCGCCAGTCAATATCATGAACCGGCCATACATCCATCTGTGGTTCTTCTTCTGGAATGGACATTGGCAAATGGAAGGTCATCAGGCGAATATCATCCAGTTCCCTGATGCGGTCACGAATGATTCCAAAATTTACTCCCCATGCGCAATCATGTCCCAGTGACCAGAGAAGCACACTGGTATGGCTTCCATTTGCAAGCAATTCTTTTGCTGCTGTTTCAAATTCTTTTTGCATATGTGGCAGCTCACTGATGTTTTTTGGGGTCTGTCCCAGTTCATAAAAAGGAGCTGTATTTTCCACCCAGAAGCCCATTTCATCACACAGCTCCAACATTTTTTCACTGAATGGATAGTAAATACTGCGGATAAAATTAACGTGTGCTGCCTTAAATAATTCCAGATCACGACGCAAAACCGTCTCCCAATTTTCCATCTTAAAATCTGGTTCACGGTAACAGATTCCCAGCAGCTTTACAGGCTTATGATTCCAAAAAACCTGCTGATTTTTCCGCTTCAAAGAACGAAATCCAAGCTTTTGTCCATGCCTTATATAGGTCTTCTCATTATTCTTATCTGATAACTCAAGCACTATATTCACCTGGTACAAAGCCGGATCTTCAGGTGTCCAGCACTGTACTCCCTGGCATTTAAATACAGCTATTTTCACCCTGGCAGTGTCTTGTCTGAGCTCACCTTTTTCTTTCAAAAGGACATTATTTTTATCTCTGATTTCCAGAAAGACTGCAGCATTTTCTTCATTTGTGCTCCCTCTGTATTTTATGATTAATTCCATCTGTCCCTCTGGATTTTCTACCGTATCCAGCCATATCAGCTCCTGTTTTCTCATTGCTTATTCCCCCGACACTCTGCGTTGTTACGCTTATAAATTAATGTTTCATATCCTTAGGTTTCCAGAATTTCTACCCGCGACAGAATTCCAAATGGTTTTAATTCCCAGCCTTCTATCCACTCAGATCCGCTTGTTCTGTAAGAATCCGGTCCATACCATTTAAATTCATCATTGCTATTATGAAGTGTTCCGAAACTATTAAAACGATTTCCGTATACTTTGATTTCTAACCTGTGAATGCCTGCTTCCAGCTCACCAACTTCAAGCTCATGCGGTGAAAATGCAATTAATCCTCTGGGCTTTTTATCCAATATTACCTGCATAACCGGAGCTGAAAAATGAGGTACTCTTATACAGATCTTCTGATTTTTCTTAAGCTCAAACTTCATAACATACACTATGTTTCCACCGTAAAATGGCATCCTCTGTCTGGTAATATCTCCAAAATACAAATGAGACAGCTTACTGGTAATACAGGCAAATGTCCCACTGACCTGCACCCCAAAATCTCCTAATATAAAAATGTTTTCCAGATTTGTTTTTCTCCCGTAAGGAATTTTCAAAAGCAACTTGTTTTTTCCTTTTTTCAAATTATGCATTGGTACTTTTTTTATAAAAGAATCCACAAAAAATCCACCATCTGTCTGCTTACAAGCTACTCCATTAAAATAAATTTCAGCTTTTTCCGGACATTCCATAGCAAGCGCAAAATTTTCTACATCTATCTCTGAATAAAGCTCATACTGCAGTTCCACCACATGATTTTCCGGAGCATTCTTGATTCTCCAAGGCTGTGTATAAGCATCCTGACGATGTGGAAAATGAAGAAGGGTGCGAATCTGATTATCCAGTCTGAGAATTTCCTGCTCTGGCTGCCACTCTGCTCCATCCAGTCTCCAGCTGCATTTATCAAGAAGCAGAACATTTGGTTCTTCCAGCAAATAGCTTTCCGGTTCATAAATGGTAAGCAAATTTTTCTTTCTGCAAGTATCACTGTTACGTGGCGGAGCTGCTGCCACCAGACCATAGGTTCCATGATTAATACCCGTTTTTATAGCAAAGCTTCCGGAAGGTTTTTCTTTTTTCCTATGTAAAGAAGCTGTTGTTTCTGCTTTTACCGGAATCAGTTTCCACAGCAGACTGTCTTCTCCATATATGGTCAGCGTTACCACCGTATCACCTTTTTTCTGACAGGTTTCCACTGGGCAAATGCTTCCGTCAAGTGCATAATAACTCTCAATTTCAAAGCTTCCCCGAATCCGTATGATCATCTGCTCCCCCTGATCTGCGCGGTTTCTTTTTCTGTTTACATGACACACAAATAACCATCTGCAGTCATGGTCCTGGCGCATCTGATAAAACAGATTGTCACTTCGCCTGCCATTCTGCAGACGAATTTCAATATCCCGGCAGTCTTCTGTAATATCCAGAAGTGCCTTTCTCTGAAACGGAATCTGCTCCACTTTCTGAGCAAATCGTCTCGCCTTATCTCCCGGGACTCCATCAATCAGCATGGGAATGCTGCCAAGAAAAACAACTCTTCCTCCATTTTTTACAAAACTATTTAAAATAGCAAGCGTACTGCTTCGAATCGTTTGCAGATTTGGAAGAATGACCATTTCATACGGTAATTGTTCTCCATCTGGATATTGTTCCGGCATCAGAGATTCTGAAAGAAAATCAAAATCCACCAGGCCAAATAACAACCATTGAATCACATTTTTAAAGTCTTCATCCATCTGCTCTCGAATCTCACCAGTTTGCACTGTATTTCCATATGCAGCCCAATAAGACTCGATCGGGTGCACCACAGCCACCCGCACCAGTGCTTTTCCTCTGGTCAGTGCAGTGTTTACTCTTTCAAAATAATTTTCTATATAGGAGTACTGCTCCCACCAGGGGGACTGATAGTTGATGGATGCGGGCCAGTCACGTTTCGCTTCCCCTTCCATGGACATGAACGCCAGATGAGGAACCCTTATCGTAACCCCAAGCGCAGTCTGCCAGTCTCCCTGCAGCTTATGCCCTTTAAAATCAAAATCCCAATGTGTTACTCCGTATAGCTCACTTACAACGCCCTCTCTGCCATTTTGTCTGGCAACGCTTACCGCCTGTTTGATTGTGGAATATTCCGGGTCTCCGCAGAGAATATCCACACCTGGAAGCTGCTGTTTTCGATAGCAGCGCATTGCTTCTCCAAGGCGCAGTGTCTGAGAGTATAAGGTTGGTTCTGACATGTAATGTCCTGTCATGGCAATATTATGAGCTTCACACCAATCTGCAATGGTATCACAGTAAGCAGACACAAAGCGTTCTGTAAGATGGTCATGATACAGCAAACGGTGTACACTGTACGCTCCATAAGTTGCCCCTGGCAGTTCCCACAAAAGCTCAGGAACAACTTCCAGAAGATTTACTCCATATTTCTCTTTATAGGTATCTCCCAGGTCATCTGTAAAGGAAAGGGTAATATCTTCCTCACAATCTCCGTTGTAAAATACCATACTTCCTTTCATCTGCGGTTCGTCTGTAAAAATGGCTGGGATGGACTTTCCAAATTCATCTCCCAGTGTCTCATAATAACGTTCATGAGTCACTTCTATAAACCGTTCTACTGCTTTTTTATTCAATACATCCACATAAGTCTGGTCGTTAAACCATGGACTTTCCGGCATTAATTCTATGTAAGCCAACCACAGTTTTCCCTGTTCCTGTTCTTCTTTTTTACTGTTGTATAAGGGACATGGACCATCTATTTTTTTATAAGATTTCAGAAATCCTTCCTGAATCAACACACGATAGGCACACACATAATAACCTGCAGGCTTTTTTCCATTGGCTGCTTCTCTTTGAAATTCTTCCCGGGAAGCACACATATTTTCCTTGCGTTCCCTGGTAAGAAGCAGATATCTGGCACGGTAATCCACATTCTCTGTGACGATTCCCCCTGCTGCTCCGGAAGGAAAACGATCCTCATCATACAGCCAGCAAAGCATGTTTCTCTTTTTCATTTCCTCATCCGTATAACGCACCAGATTCAGAAATTCTTCTCCCAGATAGTCCGTTTCAAGACCAGTTCTGGCATGCAGATGGGCGCCTCCAAATCCCATTTTTTCAAAGCAGTCCAGCTGACTGTCAATCAGCTCTTTTGTAATTTTACAGTTCCAGGCCCAGAAGGGAGTTCCCCTATATTCACTGGTTGGATTTTGAAATAATTCTTTCGTAAGCACAGGTTCTGTATTCTTTTTATATAATGTTTTCTCAGAATTCATACTCATAATATCCGCTTCCCACAGTCATGATTTCCTTCCCATCCGGTGATTCCAAATGCGCTGTAAGTCCCGGCGGAATCTGGCAGCAAACCCTGGTTTTCTCATTTTCCTTTTTCCACTTTACATTGATTTTTCCATACGGATGCATGGTCCAGGCATTTACCCAGTCCACGGCTTTTTCCAGGTGTGGCTGAATTCGGATTTCTTCAAATGAAAGCCCGTCGCGAACCAGTTCCATCCCTCCAAGAGATCCATAAAACCACTCTTCAATACTTCCCAGCATCAGGTGATTCTGGGAACCGTGAATGTTTCCAGGCTCTGGTCCGTCCCATTCCTCAGTAAGGGTTGTTGCTCCATTTACGACCTGATAGCCGTATCCTGGTTTATCTGTAATATTCGTCATCTCATTGAGCACATCTGACATGCCATATTTCATCAGTGCAGCAATCAAAAACGGATGTCCCACATCACCAGCTGTGATGGCATAGCCTCTTTTTACCACGTCATCCTTCAGCTGCGAAACCACTTTATCCTGATACTCCTCCGGCACCAGTCCCACGATCAGGCTCATGGCCTGTGCCGCCTGACTGCCGTTTGCATAACGTCCGGTCTGGTCATCCAGAAACTGCAGATTGTATTCCTCAAATACCAGTTTCATTTTCTTCTGATACGCTTCTGCAACCTCTTTTTTCCCGAGAAGCTGTGCTATTTTTGCCATAATCTGAAGGTCATAATAATAAATACAAGTCGCCACAACGGGAACCGGAGTGTTCTGGGAATGCGGGGTGCAAGGACCAATATCCAGCCAGTCTCCAAGCCCGTGATGAAGCACTTCATGGTGTGTTTTAGACGAAAGATACTCCACATATTTCTTCATTACCGGAAAATATTTTTCCAGCAATGGAAGATCTCCGTAGCGTTTATATGCATACCAGGGAGCCAGCACACAGGCACTTCCCCACTCAGGTGAATCCAGAAATCCCTTATGCCACTTATCAAATCCAGTCACATATTCCGGGCAAATATCCGGTATCAAACCATTCTCCCGTTGGGAATCTGCCATGTCTCCTTCAATTTTTGCATACAGATTATGCACATCCAGATTATACATAATGGAAGGTCCGATCAGGTGTGTCTGCTCCAGCCAGCCCAGCTTTTCCCTGTGCGGGCAATCTGTAAAATAGCTTTTTGTATTGCTTTTGATTGCCTGTAAAACAATCTCATGTATCTGATTAAACAGGGTATTCGAACAGGAAAAATCTCCCGCCTGGTCGATATCCGGATAAATAAATTCCCCCTGTAAAGTGATTTCTTTTTCTGGAACAGCACCTGTTATCTCCACATAACGGAACCCTGTATACGTAAAATCCGGTGCAAATTCCTGTTCTTTTTTGTCATTTAAAATGTATGTCCAGGCGTAATCTTTTCCTGTTACAGACTGATCAATCCGTCCGTTTTCATCTAACTTTTCTGCAGTTTTCAGCACCACCTTCTGTCCTGCTCTGCTGCCATCTGTTTTCAGGAAAATCCTTGCCCACCCGGAAAAATTTTTTCCCAGATCATACTGCCATACCCCTGTTTCCACTTCTCTCACATCAACCGGTTGATAGATTTCTTTTATCTTTAATGGTTCCATTGGTGCTGGTTTCAGTTCCCCTAAAGGTGGTTCCACACACACGGCAGCTTCCCAGATTTCCGACGCTTCTGATGTTAAATATTCCCTTGTCCACCGTCTTCCATCGAAATCCTCTCCACCGTAAATACAGCAGAATTCAATCGGACTTTTGGCTCTTTTCCAGGATTCATCTGTCACCACATATTCCCGTTTTCCATCCTCATAAACCAGCTCCAGCTGGCACAGAAGCTTGGCCTTTCCGTAGGAACGCTGGAAATACACATAACGTCCTCCCGGAACATTGAACATACAATCCCCCAGCTTTACCAGAATTACGTTCTCTGTATTTTCCCCTTCTGCAAAATATTCCGTCACATCATATGCCGTATAAAAGCAGGTCCTTCGAAAATCTGTCCAGCCCGGTTCCATTACATGATCAGACACTCTTTCTCCATTAATCCAGCACTCAAAAGCCCCCATTCCACACACATAAAGCTTGGCTAGCTTCACCGCCTTTTTACAGCCAAATTTCTTCCGGTACAGGTGATATTCATGGTCCTTTGTCTCGCCAATGAACTTCCCTTTCCAGTCCTCGCGATTATAATAGGCTGTCTCAAAGGAGCTCTCTTCGTCTGCAGTTATCACACCCTCATCGCTGGAAAATATACAGCTTACATGCCAGGTCATTCTTTTTCCTGACTGAAGCTCCTTTCCTTCATACTGAATTCCAGCCATCCGGGAAGCTTCTACAGTTCCGCTGTCCCAAACAGAATTTCCCTGCTCATCCCAGACCTGCACCCGATAGCTTTCCTGGCGCACATTCCTTTTTTCTGTCTCAACTCTCCAGCCAAATACAGGTTTTTTACTTCCTACCAGGATATTTTCCCGGCGATTATCTGTCATCAGATCGTACAGTTTCATTGCATATTCCTCCCTCTTTATGAATAATTTATTATAAAATTTACCTGATATATTTTGAATGGAAAAAACGTATATCTCCTATGTAGATTTTTCATATCCAGGCCTTAAAATTTTTTATGTATAGAGAAAGGATTCCTGATACCGGAATCCTTTCTCTATACCTTATTTCATTTAATCTGGATATACAATTGCCTTGCTGCATACCTTTTTACTCTGCTTTATTCTTAAGATACTCTTCAATTTGCTCTTTGTAAGCATCTATCACCTTTTCAAGCCCAGCCCCCTCAGCCTGGTCATTGAACTCCTGAAGAGTTGCATCTACATCTTCTATAAGACCAAGATCCAGAAGTGGTACATATTTTGTTTTTGCATTATTCAAATTAGAAAGTTCATTTTTTATACTGGAATCATCAAGTGTAAATCCTGTTAAAGATACACTCTCCTGTTTTGCTTTCCACTCTTTTGTAAGCTCAACCTCATCTACGAACTTGTCTTCTCTATCTCTTTCATACATGCTGTTCTTGAATGGCCAGGAAAGTGCAGAGCCAAATGGATAAGCAGTCTCACGGTCACCAGCTCTCCATGTCTTATGGCTTGTGTCTGCATCTGCTTCCCCATCTGGATTGATCCAGTTCTCGCCTTCAATTCCAAGTCTTACCAGGTTATAGCATTCTTCATCAAATTTCAGAAGATCAATTGCCATGAACGCTCTTTCCTGATTCTTGGAAGATGCCAGGACAGCAGCACCGTCACCTGTATAGGAACCAAGAAATTTTCTCTTATCCAGGTTGAAATCATAAATCTCAGGTTTCCAGTCCGGATGGCTTTTCTCTACTTCGCTTGCAACAGCTCCGCAGGTACCAAGGTTCCAAATCAGAGACGCACTTGTTCCATTTGTAAATGCGTCTCTTGGGCTTGTGTTGTTTGCAACTGCATTTTTGGACCAAAAGCCTTTATCAGACCACTCTTTCATTTTTGCAGCCCACTCTTTGTACTCATCTGTCTCATAAAGCCATACTACGTTATCTGCACCAGCTTCCTCATCTGCTCTGTAGTAGAACAGCTTATCATCTGTTCCATTTAATCCTAAGATATTATAGTTATTATCCAGCATCATAACACGCATCTGCTCATTGTTCTGGGATGCTGCATATGGAAAAATGCCCTGTTCATTTTCAGCTACTGCCTCATAATATTTCTCAAGATCGTCAAAGTTTTCCAGTTTGTCAATGTTGTATTTCTCGCGAAGGTCACCACGGATCAAAACTGTATTTCCAATTACTGCAGCATTATTTGCAGGAACAAAATATGCCTTTCCGCCAACCTGTGCCTGCTCAAATGCAATCTCCGGCTCGTTTTCCTTCGTAAGAGGCATATATTTTTCCAGAACCTCATCGGAAACCTCAGCAAACGCTCCCTTAGTAGCTTCTGTGGTATATCCTGCCCAGCTGGATGCGTAGATAATGTCGATTGCCTCTCCTGAAGCAATTGTCAGAGAATATTTCTGTGCGTAGTCGCTGAGAGACATATGCTTTACTGTCAAAGTAGCATTAATCTTTTCTTCCAATTTCTCATTAATCTTCCCCAAAACCTTCTGCTCATCCTCGGCTTCATCACCAATTACATACATAACAAGCTCAACCTTATCTGATACATCCTGTCCGTTGTACTCTTTTGCAGAAGAGGTTTCTGTATCTTTAGCGTCCTCAGAAGAAGTATTCTCTTCTGTCTCCTCTGCATTTGCCTCCGTTTTGGCTTCTTCTTTTGTTTCTTCCTTCTGTCCGCAACCTGCAAAGGTACTCATTCCCATAGCTGCTGTCAGGGCAATCGCCGCTGCTCTTTTCCACTTTCTCATTTTTGTTTTTTCCTTCCTTTATAATTTAATTTTTTTGTTTTCTTAATTATTGATATCACCCCTTGACTGCTCCAACAGTCAAGCCTTTTACAAAATATTTCTGTACAAATGGATACAGTAAAATGATCGGTCCGGTTACAACCACAGTCAATGCCATTTTCATAGATTCAACTGGGACTACATCCATATTCATTCCCGTTTCATCCATAATCCTGCGCATTTCCTGGGCACTTCCAACCAACTTATACAGCAGGTACTGCAAACTATATAAATTTTCATCTGTGATAAACAGCATGCTGTTATACCAGTCGTTCCAGTAAGTCAGCGCTGTAAAAAGTCCAATTGTTGCGATAACAGGTTTTGCAAGAGGCAGGATTAACTGAACAAAAATTCGAAAGTCTCCTGCCCCGTCAATTTTCCCCGATTCTGTAATCTCAAATGGAATTCCCGCCATAAACCCTTTTACCAGTAAAATATTCCACACAGAAACCATAGTCGGCAGAATCAGTGCCAGTAAAGAATTTCCAAGCTTCAGATATTTGATACACAAAATGTACCATGGGACCAATCCACCGCTGAACAATGTTGTGAAGAAAAAGTAAAATGAGAACTTATTTCGCCACGGAAAATCCTTTCTTTGTAAAACATATCCTGTCATTGTGTTAATAAAAATACCGCCGATTGTTCCAACTACTGTAACAACTGTTGTCACGCCATAAGCCCGAAATACAGAAGCCGGATTTTTAAAAATAGAAGCATAGCTTTCCAGTGTAAAATCCCCCGGAATCAACCCATATCCATGTTGGATAATGTAACTTTCACTTGAAAAGGAAGAGGCAATAATAATTAGAAACGGGATTAGGCAAAGAATTGCAAAGCCAGTAATCAGTGTGTATCCAACTGCCCGGAAGGTCTTTTCTTCTATAGACATTCTTTTCCATGTATGCATCGTAGTTCTTCCTTTCTAAAACAGAGCGTAATCCGGTTCTGTTCTTTTTATAATTCCATTTACTACCATAATAGTTACGAAACACAATACCGACTGATACAAACCAACTGCTGCTGTTTTTCCCACATCTCCGTCTGTGATCAACGATCGGAATACATAAGTATCAATTACATCTGTGGCATCAAAAAGTGCTCCGTTGTTTCCAATGAGCTGATAAAACAGATCTAGACTTCCCTTGAAAATCTTTCCAATTGCAAGAAGCGACATTGTAATGATGGTCGGCTTAATACTTGGAATCGTCACGTAAAGGATTCTCTGAAAAATGTTCGCCCCATCAATCTGAGCTGCTTCTATAAGCGAAGAATCCACCCCGGCAATGGATGCAAGATAAACAACCATTCCGTATCCAACACCTTTCCACGCAGAAAATCCTGTGATAATGAATTTCCACCAGCCAGCCTTTGCATATACATTTACACTTTCCATTCCAAGAAGATTCAGCAGTGCATTTAAACCACCGTTTTCATAGTTAAAAAGGCTGTATGCAATAGCACTTACAATTACCCAGGAAATAAAATATGGCAGAAAGATTACAGACTGTAAGGTTTTCTTTACTACCTTATTTACCATTTCGCTAAGCACGATTGCAAATCCAACCTCTAATGTGGTATTTACAATCAGAAATGCCAGGTTATACAACACTGTGTTTCTGGTAACATTCAGCGCATCCCCAGACTGAAAGAAAAATTTGAAGTTATCCCATCCCACAAACGGACTTCCAAAAATTCCAAGGTCGTAACGAAACTGCTTGAAAGCCAGAATCACACCGCCCATTGGAATATAAGCAAATATAAAAACCAACACCACTGCCGGCATAAGCATAAGCAGCAACGTACGGCTTTTTTTCATCTGCTGAAAAAAACCAATTTTACTCTTTGGATAGCTTCTCTTTGGTACAACTTTTTTCATTTCTACTCCATCCCCTTTTCTTGATGATATGATTATAGCAAAACCAACTCTCTCCAAAAATCGTAAGATATTACCATTTTATCGTATTATTTTATGCTGATGTACTTAAAAGTCTAAAATTCCACCATTCACCAAACTGCAACAGAAAAAGGAAGGCAGAAATCTGCATCTGCCTTCCTTTTTCTGTTCAATATTTATTAGAAAAGAATTCCTACAATACTTCTTTGCCCAGGTGAATTTCCACCATAGTCCCTTTGCCCGGTTCCGTATGATAAACCAGTCCGGCTTTTTCCCCGTATAAGATTTTCAGCCGTTTATGAATATTATAAATACCAAATCCACTGCCCCTTACTGAACTTCCATGACCTGTAAGAATTTTCTGCACCTGCTCCGGCTCCATACCGATCCCATCGTCTTCCAGATAAAGAATGGTCTCATCACCTTTACATTCCCCCGTAATTCGGATTATTCCTTCATCCGTTTTTTCCAGAATTCCATGAAGAATAGAATTTTCAATCAGCGGCTGAAGAGTGATCTTGGGTATGGACCGTGTCAGAACCTCTTCTGAAAAATCCGTAACAAGCTCAATGGTGCCCTCGAACCTGTAATTCTGAATACTCACATAAGCCTTGGAATGCACAATCTCATCTTCCACTGTCACAATTTCTTTCCCTCTATTCAGTGTCAGCTTATAAAATCTGGCAAGTTCTGTAACCACCTTATCAATATCCTCGTTCCTGCCGCTATAGCTGAACCACTTAATCATATCCAGAGTGTTATACAAAAAATGAGGATTGATCTGTGACTGCAGTGCTTTTAATTCTGCTGTCTTCGCCTGTTTACCGAGCTCGTATTTCTCATCCATTAGATTACGGGTTCCTCGAACCATTTCATTAAATGCCCTGTATAGGCTTCCTATTTCATCCTCTCCTGTATCTTCCTGAATCACTTCCAGATTCCCTTGTTGTACTTTCTGCATATGAGCTGCTAATTTTTCCACTCTGCTGGTAACAGAGTTTGCAATCACATAAATCAGTATTCCAACCAGAATCAGGGCAACGAGCGCCATCAAAATATATTTCTTCTGACTGCTGTAGACCTCCTGCATCACTCCTCTGTATGGAATCACAGTCACCATTACCCAGCCTGAATGATAGAGATAATTTTCAGAAATCAGATATTTCTGTCCCTCTGCTTCTACTTCCTTCATCTCATACGTATCATTCAGGTAGGCCTCCACTGCTGCCTCAAAGTCCGGCTTTACCATTGGATATTCCAATTCCTTGGACGATGCGATTACCTGTCCGCTGCTGTTGATAAGGCATGTCACACTATCTGGCGTAGGATCTGCTTTTAGAAGCATCTCCTGAATATTCTTTTTTCCAAAATCCACCCGCACATATCCAGTCACCTTCTGATAATCCACAATGCTTTTGATTTTCTGAACAAAAGCCAAAACCGGCTGACTGCTTGTATCTTCCAGCTCCTCACTGGAAAATGCACCCACATCTGCTGTACTATTTTGAAGCTCCTGCAGCCATTTCTGAGAAGAAACCTCTTCTACACTGAACAGATTGATCTTATCCGCTGAATACATGTGATCTCCATCCACATACAAGCGCACCCGCTGGATTTCTTCCCGGCTCTGGTAAGAGGTAAGTCTCTCTTTAATCTCTAGCATATCCCAGTATTCCTGTTTGATTTCCTGACGGCTGCTGTTGCTGGTAATTTCACGGATTCGGCTATCATTAGCAATCTGTGACAGACCATCCAACAGCTGAGAAAATTTATAATTCATAAAATCTCGTGTCTGAGAAATTCCATGCTCGGCAGAATACATGATTTTTGTCCGCAGATTATTACTGAAAACAGAAAACGCAAGTGCTGTCAAAGATACCATAAAAACAAGAATCAGCAAACAGTAAATCCACAAAAGCTTTGTTTTTAATTTGCTCTGCCTCCACAGCTTACTTATTGTCTTCATAACAGTCTCCGCTTCCACCTGTTGATGACAGTTTTATAATTTCTTTTTTGTATTCCGCCGGAGTAATACCTTCGCATTTCTTAAATACCTTTATAAAATAATTGCAGTCGCTATATCCTGTAAGCAATGCAGCCTCTTTCACCTTATAGTTTTCCTTCTGAAGATATTTCTTCGCCTGCTCTACCCGATATTCCATAATATAATTAGTAAGCGTGGTATTGGTCTCTTTTTTGAACGTGCTGCAAAGATAAGGACTGGTCAGTTCAAGCTTTTGAGCAATAGTTGCAAGGGACAGATCCGGTTCCCGAAAATGGCAGGAAACATAATACTTGATTTTGTCAGAAATTAATAATTTCTGCCCAGTCTGCACCTTACTGTCAAAATAGCTTTGCAGCTGCTCCACCACCAATGCTTCTAGCTGCGTCAAAAACTTCATTTCTCTTATAGAATCCCGGATATTCTCCCTGTTTTCCCGTTTTTCTCCAAAATCATCCAGTCCATTTGGAGTCTGGAAAAGAACATCTAACATTCTCGCAAAGAAATCCTTTACCTCATAAATAAAACTATCCGGATTTTCCCGCAGCCTGCTTACAATTCCTGTAACAAAATCCACAGTGCTCTCAAAGTCCTCATGTTTCACCAGCCTAGTAAACTGCTGCAGTTCTTCTTCTCCTAATTTATAAGCTCCTTCTTGTAGCCTTTCATAAACCAGGCGGCAGTTTTTCTCATAATAAAACGTCGTCATCAGGAGTGCCACTCCATCATTATAGGACTGGTAAATATGAAGTACATCTTCAACTAAGCTTCCTGCTGCCAAAACGTAAAAACAGTCTTCCTCCAAAATTTCTCCCAAAGTATCAGCAATCTGCTTCTGACGCTCTACTGATTTTTCTCCATTCATTTCATTCAGACCAACATAAACCAATAGAAGATTTTCATCTTTTCGCCCAATACAGGTGGCAATCCCGGCATTTTCCAGACCAGTTGCCAACTTCCCTGCAATCTTTTTTTGGAGATTGATCTCACCTTCGGAATTTTCATTTGTATATCCCAGAATTTCAATGAGACATACAAAATAGTCCTTTTTTCCAAATAATCCGGGAAAAGCGGCGTATACTTCTGACTCTCTATGCCAACTGCCAAAGCTTTTTTTCGTCAGATCCATCATCAGCTGGTTTTTGTAAGCATCCATGCTCTTTTTCAGCCGATCTGCCAGCTCTTCGCTTTCCTGTTTCTTCAGTTTCATTTCCTCCTGAAGCAGAACTGCTTTGGCAATAGCATCGGACAGTTCGTCCAGATTCATCGGCTTTTCCACATAACTGATAGCTTTCAATGCAATTGCGGACTTCAAATATTCTTTATCAGAATAACCACTCATAAATATAATGCAGCAGTCAAGCAGTTCTCTCCGGATTGCAAATGCCATTTCAACTCCATCCATGCAGGGCATCCTCACATCTGTCAGAACAATATCTGGCTTAAATTTGCGTGACAGCTCCAGACCCGCATAGCCATTTTTGGCAGTCCTTAATTCTGTAATTCTCAGTTTTTTCCAGGATATCCGGGCACAGATTCCTTCTCTCACATGTGCCTCATCATCCACCAATAATAACTTCATTTTTTCTCAACCTTTTCTCAAAACATTTACTTTGTTTTTCCAATATCCTTATCATAGCAGACTTTCCCACATGTGAAAAGCCCTCCCCAGCGAAAACACATAACCTGTGCCTTTCCGCTGAAGAGGGCTTCTCTTTATGAAAGCAGAATTTTTAAAGCTTTATTGTTTGTCTTATTTAACAGTTTTCTCATTCAGAGTTTCAAGGATTTCATCAAAGTCTTCATCTGTCTGGCTCTTGATGTCATCAATGTAATCTTCCCATGCATCGTCATCATTAATGTCGTTCTCACCTGTGATAAACTGAAGCGCAAGCTCTTTTACTCGTGTCTCGCAGGTTCCGCCATATCCAAGCTCTGCTTTTGCAGAAGACTCTTCAGCAGTCAGATAAGTAACCGGTGCTCTGTCGTATGGGGAAACAGAATCCTCTCCGCCGTTGGCATCAGACTCAACCCAGTATTTTCCTTCATAGTAACCTTTTTCAGCATTCCACCATGGCTCCGGATTACAAGCAACCTCAAGCATTGCGTTGAAATCAAGCGGGTTAAATGGAATACCGGTTCTGCAAACGCTAGAAGAGGTAAGTCCATACTCAGCGGATTTTGTTGCAGGTGTTGCATCGTTCAAAATATCATCTACGAAAGTCTTAGTTTCATCAGTTTCTGTATAGGTTTCGCCTTCAACACCCCAGTTCATAAGGTTTACCATCTCATCAGAATACTGATAGTCAATCATTGCTACTGCATATTCCGGATGCTCGGTTTCTGCACTGATATAAATACCCATATTTGCATTCAGAGATTTTGCAGCCTGTCTGGAACCCCATTTCCAGGCAGTACCATACTCTGTATTCTCCGGAAGATATGCAAGCCCCCATTCCATATTTTCATCTGTCTTAGCAGCATTCCAGCTCGCTACAGATCCAGACCAAAGTGTCGGGCAAATACCGCCAACATTTGTGGTAGCTTTTGTCTGACCCTGATTGAAGTCTGCTGTTGCAAACTCAGGATCAATATATCCTGCCTCATATAAGCTGTTCAGATATTTCAGGCACTCACGGAAGTTATCCTCAATCGGTCCGAATACCCATTCCTCACCGTTGTAGTACAGGCAATCCCATGTGTGGAAAATTCCAACAAATCCACGGTACAGGGAGTAATCCTTTGTGTTGTTGATAATAACATAATCAAGATCAAGTGATCCATCGTCAATCTTTGCCTGCATGTCAGAGCAAAGCTGTGTAAACTCATCCAGTGTAGCAGCCGGCTGCCAGCCGTTTTCCTTAAGAAGGTCAAAACGATACGCAAATGCTGTGAAGGACTGTGCTCCCTGGATATCATCCGGGTTATAGAAGCCGTCCATAAAGTAATACATGGATCCGTCCTCATTCTTTGCGAAATCCTCGCCACCGTTTGTCTCTTTCATATATTCCGGATAGTAAACCATATAATCGGAATAATCAGCAAGATTTAATAAGGTTCCGTCCTCGCCGTACTCATTGACAGCTGATCCCTTTGTTACAGTGGCAATATCCGGAACTGAACCGGACTGAAGTACAACCAGCTCATTTGCCGTATAGTCCGTTGCAGGTGTTCTTGTCCATGTGATGTCAAGCTTGCAGCCAAGGTAATTTTCCATAGCCTCCTGCCATTTTTCCTGAACCAGTGTTCCATCAGAAGACTGCTGATAATCTGCGATGCTTACTTCCAGATGTAAGGTTCCGTCCTCAAGCTCCGGAAGCTCAATGCCGTTATCTGCAGCTGTTGCTTTTGGTGCTGAATCCTCTGCCCATACAGCAGTTGTTCCTATGGTTGTGAAAAGTCCTGCAGCCATTGCTACTGACATTCCCATAGCGGTAAGTCTTTTGGTGGTTTCTCTCTTCATAATTTCCTCCATTTTCTTTTGTAGACATTGTTGAATAGTAAACGTGTGTCTTTTATTTATAAGGAAAGCTGTCCCCCAGCTTCCATATAATCTGAATATCAGCCCTTAACAGCTCCTACCTGTACGCCCTGTGCAAAGTATTTCTGGATGAACGGATATACCAGAAGGATTGGTCCTATGGTTGCGATTACGCAGGCATACTGTACATTCAGACTGTTTAGGTTACCATTACTGATCATCTGCTGTGCATCACTCATGTTTGCAGTACCGGATGTAAATACAATTTTTCTAAGAAGCATCTGAATCGGCTGTTTTGCAGGATCCTTAATGTAAAGAAGTGCTTCATAGTAGCTGTTCCATACGCCAACAACGGAAAACAGACCGAAGGTTGCGTACAATGCTTTTGAAAGGGGCACATAAATCTTTGTAAGAATCTGGAACTCACTGGCTCCGTCAATTCGGGCGGCTTCCCTGATCTCCGGGGAAATTCCCTGATAGAACGAACGATAAATGAAAATATTATAAGCACTTACCGCATTTGGCAAAATCAGTGACCACCAGCTGTCATACAAGCCCAGATTCTGAATCAACAGGTAAGCAGGAACTGTACCACCACTGAAAAACATAGTGATCAGCAGGATAATGGACAATGGTTTTCTCAGTACGAATTCCGGTGCCATCATAACGTAAGCCATAAGAGAATTCAAAACCAGGCTGACAATCATAGTTCCCACTGCAATTACAATCGTATTCCAGTAAGCTCCCAGTATATTCTCATCCTTGAATAAGGCTTTGTATCCGTCCAGATGAAATTCCTTTGGAAAGAAGGTAACCTGACCGGTTGTGATCATGCGGTTGCTAGACAGTGAAGTGGCAATTACATTCAGGAACGGATATAGAAATATAATCGCTACAATGATCATGAACACAATGAGGAACACGTCAAATGCTCTGCTGCCAATATGTATTTTGTTATTCTGTTTTTTTGCTTTTCCAAATGACATGAATTTTTCCTCCTACCACAAACTGTTTTCCGGGTTGATTTTTCTGGTAATCATGTTTGCTCCAAATACCAGAGCAAAACCAATGACTGAAATAAACAGGTTTACGGCTGTTGCATACGAGAATTTACCTTCCACGATACCTTTCTGGTAAACAAAGGTTCCGATTACTTCCAGCTGACTTCTGTTTGTGTCGTTCTGCATCAGAAGGATCTTGGTATAATCACTGTTCAGCACATTTCCAAGATTCATGATCAGAAGAATCGTAGTAGTTGGCTTAATAGTCGGCCAGATAATATTTTTGATTTTCTGCCAGCGGTTTGCACCGTCAATATTTGCTACATCATACAAGGTTACATCTACATTGGATAATGCAGACAAATACATGATGGAACTCCATCCTACTGTCTGCCATACCTGCGAACCGAGATATAAAGGAAGGAAATACTGACTTCCATTATTCATATCCACTCTCGCCATTCCCAAAAGATTTCTTATATCGTTGAAAAGTCCGCTGGTAGAACCAAATCCATTTAACATAGAGCAGATAACTACTACAGAAAGGAAATGAGGAATATAGGAAATTGTCTGTACTGCACTTTTAAATACCTTTCCTCTTAACTCATTCAGCAGAATAGCAAAGATAATTGCCGCCGGAAACGTAAATAACAAATTCAGAACTCCAATTTTCAGCGTATTCCATATAATCTGTCCACTGTTTACATTTTTAAAGAATTTGATAAAATTTTTCAGTACAGGCTCCAGCCAGTTACTGTCCCAGACACCTTTTGATGCTTTATAATTCTTAAATGCGATCAGAATTCCATACATTGGAACATATTTGAAAATGATCAGCATGATCAGCGGTGCCAGTGCCATAATGCAAAGGGCTTTCTGTTTCCATAGCAGTTGCCAGAATGTTTTTTTCTTTGCCGCATATGGAATGGATGTGGTGTTTGACCTTTTCGCCATATTTCTCTCTCCTTCCGGTCTTGTGTTTCTGATGTAATTATTGTATTGTATAAATCGCAGTGTTTGAATGGAAGATTCATAATTTTTTCATGTATATTTTACATTTTTTTCAGAGTTTTTCCGCTAAACATGGAATATTCTCAGGTTTGTCCAATAATTTTCCATGACACCCTGTAAAGAATTTATTGTAAAATATGATTAAGAAAGGACAGGCATTATATATGAAAAAGCACAAAACAATCCTGCTTCCCCTTGGACGGCAGTTTTCTATTATCTTAGTATTATTTATTGTCTGCACGGCAGGCATTACACTATACAACACTCAGGATTACGTTCGGGTACAGACCGACTTTCTTAGCAGCAGTCTGGACTCTTATTCCTCGCAGCTTGCCAAAAATACCCAGGAAGCCTACGATAGCTACGAAAACATATGCTATAGCGTTGCATACAGCTCTGTAGTTCAGGATTTTCTCAGCAGTAAGAACAGGCAGAGTTCCTATGAAGCTTATCAGGAGCTGCGAACACAGCTGGAAAACACCTTCCTTCTGAATCCATATATTTCTGATATTGCAGTTTACGGACAGGATGGTACCTTTGCCTCCCTTGGAGGATCTGCTTTCAGCTACAAGCCCTTTGCCGATAAGCTTGAGGAAACCTCGTTTCCCTACTGCACCGTTGGCACCTCCTTAATAAACGGAACCAACTGCCATATCCTTGCCATGCCGATCTGTACCTTAGGTACCGGACAGAGCCAGCGCCTTGGCATCCTTTTTCTGGCCATTGACATTAATCATCTGCTTAGCAACTCTATGACCAATATGAATAGCCAGAAGCTTTATGAACCGGAAATCCTGTTTGCAAATGCACAGCAAGAGCTGATTTATGGAACAAGAAGCCTTTACCGTACCGTTCTTAGCACCCCCGCACCTCAGTCTGAAACAGACACCTACGAAGTAAAAGCAAACAGCTCCCCGGTAACCTATATCGCAAAATGCTATTCCTTTCGCAAGCTTGGGCTTTCCCTTTATGTGCTTGTAGACAAAAGTCAGCTAACCAGCCAGATCCAAACTATTTCCCAGCGTCAGTTTCTCGCTACAGGTGCTATACTTCTGCTGGTTTTCCTCTTTGTAACCTTCCTTTACAAGCCATTTTTGGATTCGCTGAAACAGCTGATCGATTTTATGAAAAGTATTTCCGCCGGAAACAGAAAAGCAATCAGAAAAGGTGCCCAGATTCATCAGGGCTTAATTGGGTCTACTGAAATCAACGATATTTTTAACGCATTTAACGAAATGCTGATCAAAACCGAAGAACTGAATCATACCATTTTTGATTCCTATACCAGAATGTATGAATTGGAAGCCAACAACCGCAAAACAGAAATTGCATTTCTGCGAAGCCAGATTAATCCGCACTTTCTTTACAATACGCTTACCATGATCTGCGGTATGGCTGCAGAAGGCATGACTGATAAGATTATTCTGGTTACAGGTGCACTTTCCCAGATTTTTCGATACAGCATTAAAGGGAACGACTTGGTTTCTCTGCGGGAAGAGCTGGAAATCGTAAAATCTTATCTGATGATCCAAAAGGAACGCTTCGCAGACCGCTTCACCATTGAATATAATTTTTCTGATGATGCCTATGACTGCCTGATACCCAAAATGGTCATCCAGCCACTGGTAGAAAATGCAATTGTCCATGGACTGGAAAAAAGTCTGAAACCCGGTTCTATTCTGATCGGTGCCGGACGAAATCCCCGGCACGGTTATCTGGCCATCTGGATTTTTGATACCGGTGTGGGAATGCCTCCGGAAAAATTACAGGAACTGCGCCATTCCATTGCGGCTTCCGTTCATGACAAAACCGGAGATGCTTCTGCTGATCTGGCAAAAATGGATGCGCAAAATCACGACAGCATCGGAATTCTAAATGTCAATAGCCGTATGGTGCTTTATTATGGAGCTGACTACACTCTTCTCATTGACTCTGAGGAAGGTGTGGGAACTAATATTCAGCTGCGGGTCCCTTATCAGACAAATGATTTTCACAAACATCACAACAGTTCACCCCTTCATCAGGGCATCTAAAGGAGAATATTTATATGTATCAGGCAATTGTAATTGACGATGAAAAATGGGTTGTAAAAAGTCTGATTGCTACCATCAAAAATCAGGACTATTTTGAAATCACCACAGAATTTTATGACGGCCTTTCCGGTCTTGAATATATCCGTATTCATCAACCGGCCCTTGCATTTGTGGATGTAAGACTTCCTGGCATGGGTGGACTAGAAATTCTGCAGGCAGCTCATGCGGAAGGCTTATCAACTCTTTTCATTATGATAAGCGGACATGCTGAATTTGCATATGCTCAGAAAGCAATGTTTCACAATGCGATCGGATACTGTCTAAAGCCATTTTCCAGAAGTGAGCTTATGGATTCCATGCAAAAGGCTTATCAGCTTCTTCAGGAGCAGGAACAAAAAGCAGAAAATCAAGAAGTTTCTTTGGAAGAGCAGCCAAACATTTTTCATCCTCAGCATCTTGTTTCTTCCCACAAATCTGTGCAGATGATGATTGATTATACAGAAAAGCATTATCAGGAAGATATTTCCATACAAAATCTTGCAGAATACTGCAGTATCAATCCTAATTATGCCAGTCAGATTTTTCGTCAGGAAACAGGAGGAACCTTTGTCAGCTATCTGACCAGTCTGCGGATTGAACATGCTGCATGGCTTCTTGCACACAGTGACCAAACCGTATTTGCCATTGCCACTCAGGTTGGCTACAGTGACTATTTTTATTTTGCAAAGGTGTTCAAAAAAGTAAAAGGATGCACACCTACCGCTTATCGAAAGGATTCTGAAGAACATGTGTGATCTTATTTCTAAACAGTTATTGGGGGTTTCCATTGCAGCCGCTTTGATTTTCACAGCCACCGGCTGTGATTCCTCTTCAACTACTACAAAAATCAGCCGTCAGGCACTTCCTGAATCCATTCAGAATCTGTCCTTTGATAAACATTTAAATATCAGTGTTGGCTATTGGAATATTGAAGAGATGGAAAAAGCAGCCGAACCAGACGCTATGACTCAGTATATTGAAGATTTATTTAATATTACGCTGGAACCGATGGCTGTAACCTGGTCAAATTACAAAGAGCGTTATCAGATTTTGAGTGCTACCGGAAGCCTTCCTGATGTTTTTGCCACATTAACACTTTCTTCCAACGACAATAATGACTCCGCAACCTTTTCTGATTTTATCAATACCGGAGTCATCCGTGCTCTGCCTGAGGATCTGACAGACTATCCGCGCCTGAATGAGGTTTTGAATTCTGTATCCTATACCCGATATACAAATGGCAAGTATTATGCCATTCCCCGTGTTTCCTTTCTGGATCCAGTTCTTGGTGCTACAGATGCTGCTATGCTGGTTCGCCGGGACTGGATGGATAGCCTTGGGATTTCCAATCCGGAAAGCTTTCAGGATTTTGCAGACATGACGATTGCTTTTGCAAAAAATGATCCGGATGGAAATGGCATTGATGATACGCTCGGTTACAATGTTAATTCCATAAATGCACTTGGAAAATGGGTGATTCTTGGCATCGCTCCTGAATGCAATGTTTATTCCTGGACGGAAAATAACGGTTTCTATGTTCCTTCCTGGTCCACGGACGCATTCAAGCAAGTAGTAAAGGATTATCGCCTGCTGTACGAAGAGGGTGGTCTGGACCCTGATTTTTACACCAAATCCCCCTCTGCTGTTATGGATGACTTCGCAGCAGGACGGCTCGGTGCCCTGGAATATAAATCCTCCCCTTCTTCACTTATGGAATTAAAAAACAGATGGGATGCCTTGAATGATAAGTCCTTCGAGGACTGTGTGGATGTGCTTCCTGTTTTTCCCGCACCAGACGGGATTCGATACAGTAATTCCTCCAGCATCTTCTGGTCGGAATCTTATATTTCCTCAGATGTAGACGATACAAAAGCAGAGCGCATTCTTGCTCTATTTGAATTTCTTCTTTCTGATGAAGGACAGGATTTCTGTCATTATGGATTAGAGGGAATTGATTATGAAAAGGATAAAGATGGAAATTATTCCTGCCTTCTGGATACAAAAGGAGAAAGCCTTACCACAGCTCTTGCCAGAAAATATCCATCTTCTATTTTGTTTTCCGGTATTGCAACCTGGGGCGGAAGCTGGAAAGATTTTGAAGTCAATGATATGAATACCCTCCGTTATGGAAAATTTGCAACTATTCTTGCTTCTGAATCCGCCAATTACTGCAAGGAGCACACTACGCAGGTCAGCCGCCCTTATGCATTCATGAGCTATCCAAAAGAACCAACAGAGGAATTTAGCACCTCCAATGCATTTAAACAATTCATAAGCTGTATTATCGGAAATGACGATGCCGTAGACATGTGGGAAAATGTGTTAAAGCAAATGCGATCTGACGGACTGGACGAATATATTCAAAGGCAAAATGAAAATTTCGCAAAATCACAAAATTAATTTAAAAATCCCCACCTGAAGCTTTGCTTATACAGCAATAATCTCAGATGGGGATTTTATATAGATAAATTTATTTGATTTTCAAAACATAAGCACAGTCACAAGGCTTCTTTTTCGGTGCTTTTACATAAAGCCCGTCTTCTTTTCTGTAAAAAGCAAGCTCACCTTCATTTCCCAGCATAGTTACCTTCTTAATCTCACCGTCAAAAGCACCACCCTTACGAAGTGTACGGATACAGAACTCTCCGTCCTCTGGCCAGCCAAATGCAATCGCATAAAGAGCATCGCCATGTGTGGTAAAACGGAAGTCCTGAGCAGTAAGAGTATCACTATGCACATCAACAGCATCGCCCTTATCAAGCTGCTCCTGGATTTTTCCCACATCATAATTGGCATCATCTACTGTAGTAGGACCTTCTGCTGCCACCTTAAATGGCCTTGTCTCATAAATTGCCTTACCGTTTAAAGCCAGCCAGTCCCCGATCTCTTCCAAAATACGCACTGCATCGGGATGGAAGGAACCGTCTGCATATGGACCTACATTTAGCAAAAGATTTCCATTCTTGGAAACAATATCGCAAAGCTGATGGATAATCCGCTCTGCTGATTTATATTTGGGATTTTGTACCATACACCAGGTAATGTTATCCTCCAGCCGGTCGTCAGACTGCCATGGGAAGTCCTTTGGGGAAGAAAATCTTCCGCACTCAATATCATAAACGCCGATATCCTTAGGATAATCCTCCTGTTTGTATGTAATGATTCCGTCCTTAATTTCTCTGGTGTTGTAATAATATTCGGCTACATCATAGCGATAGTCTTCCTGGATAATGCAGGTACGGCTGTCAAAATACACCTCATCCGGCTCATACTTGTCGATAACCTCCAACACCTTATCCCGCCAGATTTTGCAAAATGCTTCGTCAGGATAGCGATAAGGAATATAGCGATTTGTCTCAAGAGGCAGTGCAGGACCGTAATATTTTTCATTTTCCGGAATATACACATCTGCCTCATTATCCGTTGACATAAACCATCCCCACAACCACTGGTGGTGAAAGGTTGCCACTGTACGAATTCCCTGCTTGCGAAAGGCCTCTGTGCATTCTCCCACAATATCACGGTGAGGACCATAATTCATACTATTAATTGGATTAACTGCGCTGTCCCACATGGAAAAATTATCTGCATGCTCACTAACTGCACCGGCATATTTTGCGCCGGAACGCTTTACAAGAGAAGCCCACTGATCCGGATCAAATTTTTCTCCTTTGAGCATATCATAAAAGTCCTTATAGCCAAAGTCATGAAGACTTCCATAGGTTTTCTCATGATACTGGTTCTGCTCCAAGCCTTTGCAGTACATATTTCTGGAATACCACTCGTTTTGATATGCCGGAACGCTATATGGTCCCCAGTGAAAAAATAATCCAAACTTTGCATCTCGAAACCACTTTGGTGCTTCTCTTTTTACATTGTTCCAATTGACCTCTCTCATGTTTTCCAATACTCCATTCTGCCCGCAGGCGTTTTTTGTTGCACTGCCATGGGCAGGCTGAATTTATTACAATTTTATTGACTTCTTATAGAAAGACAGAAGCGGCAAAAAGGTCACTTCGTCCACTGGTGGCTGTTTAACCGGATCTGCCTGCCATACAAAGGAAAGCTCTGCTTCATCCTCCACTTCTCGTGCCAATTCCAGATAAAGATGATTTTTGTTCTCTCTGTTTCCGCGAATATGAAGGATCTCCACCTCACCCTCACTGTCTGTCAAAGTAAATCCGCTGTCTTTTCCCACTGCTGAGTAAACCAGGAAGCAATTCTTAACATGATCGCAGGTAAGCTTCAGCCAGATTCCGCTTCCCTCCAGCTGGAAGCTCTTTCTTTCCGCTTCGTCTGCTCTTTCAACCTTTACAAGCTCAGGCGGCTGATACTCTTCCTTTCCATTTAACACATGGGCACATTGCTTCGCCAGCTTTTCTCCAAGCGCTACATTAGCCTGTGCTGTATTGTGGATTCCATCGCAAAGGCTTAAATTGGAAGTTGTCAAAACAGAAACTCCCGGTATCTCCTTCGCTGCTCTTGCCTGAGCATCACGCACCATTCCCCAGCACTCGTCATTGATTCCATTGATCTGTCTGTTCAGCTGCATGGTAAAAAACGGGATCTCATATCCCAGTTCTTTTCTGGTTGCTTCCACGTACTCCCTAAAATGCTCCAGATATTTTTCTGCCGGTCCCGGATTGGTGTCTGAGCATCCCTGATACCAGAGCACTCCTGCATATTTTCCCCCGGTCTGATGAATCTTGTCCAACATATTTAAGTACAAATCTCCGTCCTTTGGATTCCATCTTTCCATAGGAGAACCGCCAAGAGAGGTCTGAATCAATCCCACAGGCATTCCCGTCATTTTCCCATAAGTCTTTCCAAACGCAAGATAAGGAGATACTCCCGGCACACCCATCTCTTCATTGGCCAGAGATCCGGCAAAAGTGCTTTCATTCATAGGGTGGCTTGCAATATCCCACTTGTTTCTGTTACGATACAAATGCACATCCATGCTAGGTGGGTCAATGCAAAAATCCCTGCTGTATCCCGCTGAATTAGATTGACCTGCAATAATAAACAGGTTTCCTACTCCCAGATGGAGCACACAATCTCCACGATAGAGCCATGTAAGATCCGGAACAGTGCTCTTTGTTTCCAGGCTGGTGTCAATCCTGTAAGGTCCCCCGGCCGGAATCTCCAGTGTCACCTCAAATTCCCCCTGAAATTTCTCATTACATGTAAAATGATCTGCATTTGTCCAGGGAATCACCGTCATATTGTCATCCTCACGCATAACTCTCACAACCGGAGTAACCCTTTCAACACCCACTTCAATTGCTGCCGGATGAACCTGAAAGTTTCCCTTTAAAGCTACAGATGCCTTACCATTCTCCTGCTGCAAAATTTCCCAATCTGCAGGAGCCTTCGTCAACGTAATTCCATGCATTTTAATTCAACCTCTCTTTCCAGCTACATAATCTATATCAAGCGGATATTCCAGGTCCGCTTCGCTACTTGCTCATAACTGAATAACTGCTTCGCAGTTTATCAGAAGGAGCTTGCTCTTTCGTCTTGTTTTTCATTATAAAGTCTTTTCAATTTCATTGGTATATTCATTTTTCAGACCATTATGTAAATTTTTCAGATAAATGAAACTGCCTGCGCCTCTTACAAGTAGTCAGGAACCAGGATTTTATGGACATAGGGCAAGCCCCATGAGCACTGTCCTAATCCTTTATAGGCCATCTTGTTCATAGGGCTTGCATATAGGAGACGGACTAAACCATCTTAAATACCAATTGTTATTTGTTTGTGATCACAGAAGCAACTGCCTTCTTCCATCCTGCATATTTCTGCTCCCGTTTCTTGGCATCCATGTCCGGTTTATAGGACACGCGGTTTAATTTTCCAAAAATACTTTCATCCCAGACGCCAAGCTGCAATCCTGCCGCATAGGCCGGTCCAATAGCGGAAAGTTCCTCGGAATCCGGAACCAGAACTCCGGCATCTGCAATATTGCTCTGGAACTGCATCAGATAGTCGTTTCGGGTCGGACCGCCATCTACGCGAAGCTCCTTCACCGGAACACCAGCATCCTCAGACATAGCCTGTACAACATCTGTAATCTGATAAGCAATACATTCAAGTGCCGCTCTTACAAACTCAGCCTTGCGGGTAGTACGGCTCATGCCTACAACAGAAGCTCTCGCCTCGCTGTCCCAGTAAGGCGCGCCAAGACCACTGAATGCAGGAACCAGATACAGGCTGTCCTCCTGAATGGCCTCTTTCGCCAGTTTACCGGTCTCTCCAGGAGAAGAAATGATCTGAAGATCGTCCTTCAGCCAGGTAATCACAGCGCCTGTATAGTTCAGGTTGCCTTCAAGCACATAGTTAACCTTGCCGCCGATTTTCCACGCAAGAGAAGTAACAACCCCATGGGTACTGAGAATTGGCTTCTCACCAATATTCATCATAATAGAAGAGCCGGTTCCATAAGTGGATTTGATCATGCCTGGCTGCAGGCATCCCTGACCAAAAAGAGAGCCGTGGGAGTCTCCCAATACGCCATGGATCTGGATTTTATGAGGAAGAAGTCCCTCGAAATCCGTCTCGCCGAAGCAGGCGTCGGAATCTGTAACCTCTGCCATATTTGCCGGATCAATGCCAAATAATCCGCAGATTTCCTCATCCCATTTCAGGTCAAAAATATTGAAAAGCTGTGTTCTGGAAGCATTGGAATAATCGGTTCTGTATTCTTTGCCCCCTGTCAGCTTGTAAACCAGCCAGCTGTCAATCGTTCCATGGCAGATTTCGTGACGTTCTGCCGCCTCTTTTGCGCCCTCTTCATTTTCCAGAAGCCATGCGATCTTGGAAGCCGGGAAATATGGGGAAAGATTCATTCCGGTTTTCTGGCGGATCAGCTCTGCTGCGCCAGCCTTTTCCACACGGGCACAGATATCCACGGCACGGGCGCACTGCCATACAACTGCAGTTCCGTAAGGCTTACCGGTGACGCGGTTCCATGCAAGAGAAGTTTCACGCTGGTTACTGATTCCCAGCCCAACTACATATTCCTTCTCTACCCCCTCCAGAAGTTCTTTCACAACCTCCAGAACATTGCTGTAAATTTCCTCCGGATCATGGGAAACCCAGCCCTTTTCATTGATGATCTGCCTGTGAGGGCGGTCGGTACGGCGCATAATGCTTCCTGTCTCATCGAAAAGGAGCGCCTTGGTACCCTGGGTACTCTGATCAATACTAATAATATATTTCGCCATGTTTACTATCCTCTTAAACTTTTATATTCTCTAAAATCAACATCGCTGTAGCTTAAATCTGTTTTGTAGCTAAATAATAAGCGTGCCTGACCGGATCTGCACTTTGCAGTCTGTCAGTCACGCTTAAATTTGTTTCTTATTTGATTTTTATTTCAGAGCTTCCACAGCCTTCTTCGCAATACCCTCGGCATTTAATCCATAGTAATCAAATACTTCCTGGGAGTTACCTGTGATAACCGGAGCATCCGGAAGAGCCATGTTCAGCACTTTCCTCGGGCAGTTAGCACCAACAACCTGTGCAACCATAGAACCCAGTCCACCAAATGGAGCGTGCTCTTCTACCGTGATCACTGCCTTTGCATTCTGAGCAGCTTTGATAACACCTTCTGCGTCAAGCGGTTTCACGCAGTACATATCCAGTACAGTTGCGGAAATTCCCTGCTCCTCCAATAACTTGGCTGCTGCAAATGCCGGACGAACCATCTCGCCGCAGGCAATGATTGCCACATCTGTTCCCTCTTTCAGAACAGTTGCCTTGTCCATTTCAAATGGGCAGTTATCTTCTGTATAAATATCCTCAACCGGATTTCTTCCAACACGGATATAAGATGGTTTCTCATCCTTCAACAGTGCCTCGATCAGATGCTTTGTCTGATGACGGTCACTTGGAAGGTAAACTCTCATATTCGGGATTGCGGACATAGCTGCGATATCCTGTGCAGAATGATGGCTCATTCCAAGTGCGCCGTAACTGATGCCACCGCTGATACCGATAAGAGTAACATTTGTATTGGAGTATGCCACATCAACCTTGGCCTGCTCGTAGCTTCTTGTGGATAAGAAGCAGGCTGGTGAGCATGCAAATGGTTTCTTTCCACATTTTGCAAGACCTGCGGAAATACTTACCAGATTCTGCTCTGCAATACCGGTCTCAATAAACTGATCCGGGAAATTATCTGCAAATGGTGTCATGGAAGCGGATCCTCTGGAATCGCTGCAAAGCACCATAATATCTTTATCCTCTTTTGCCTTGTCCATCAAAACTTCACAGATGGCCTGTCTGTTTGGAATCTTATTCATGAAGAGCGGCCTCCTTTCTTGCTGCAAAATCCGCGATGATCTGATCATATTCTTCCTGTGTCGGAACCTTGTGATGCCAGTTTGCCTTGTTCTCCATTACGGAAGAGCCGCAGCCTTTTACAGTGTTGGCAATTACAGCGGTTGGTTTGCCTTTTACAGTTTTTGCTTCTTCAAAAGCAGCATTTAACTGGTCAATATCGTTTCCGTCTTTTACATCGATCACATGCCATCCGAAAGAACGGATACGCGCATGAAGATCATCATGTCCCATAACATCCTCTGTGTTTCCGGAAATCTGAAGACGGTTACGGTCGATTACTGCGCAAAGGTTGTCCAGCTTGTACTGATGTCCTGCCATGAAGCCCTCCCATACGGAACCCTCTGCCAGCTCACCGTCACCCATTACGGTGTAAACACGGTAATCTCTGTTATCTTTTTTGCCTGCAAGAGCCATACCTACACATACCGGAAGTCCATGTCCCAGAGAACCGGAGTTCATCTCGATTCCAGGAAGCTTATTGTTCGGGTGTCCGATATATTTGGAACCAAATTTTGAAAAATGTGCTTTAATATCTTCCAGATCCAGAAAGCCCTTTGCTGCAAGTACGGCGTAGTAAGCCTCTACAGAGTGGCCTTTGCTGAGTACGAAACGGTCGCGATCCGGGTCATCCATGTTTTCCGGGGAAATATTCATCTGGCAGAAATACAGGCTCATCAGAGTATCAATCACACTCATGTCACCGCCAATATGACCGCCCTTTCCGGCAACGATAATGTCTACAGTATCTTTTCTTAAGTCAAAAGATTTTGCCTTTAAATTTTCCATTCTCATTCACCTCTTAAATATGCTTTCACATCTTCTTCAATAGGATCATATAAATCAGGAGTGATTCCCATGTATTTGCATGCCTCGTAAAGTACCGGAACTACGTCTTTATGGATACCTACGCAGTGATGGATGTATGGTCCTTCTACAATCTTGGCTTCCAGACGTTTGATGTTCTCAACCTCAACCCAGAGATAAGTTCCCATACCTTTCGGTCCGTCAACGCCTTTTGCTTTTCCAAGGAGCATGGAGTATTCTCCGTTATCACCGTCGAAACGTGCCAGTGTCACTTCACCATGCTTTGCTTCTGCTGTAATGCTTCCCGGATGGCTGAATGCCAGCGGATAAGTAAGCTTCGGTGTCTCTCTTGCAACAGAGATCGGCCATGGTCCGCAGTGCTGAAGGAGCTCGCCGTTCTCAATGTCAGGATGGCGGATGGTCCAGTCTGCGAAGAAGCTTCTTGTATCATCAAGTGCTGCTGCCTCAACAAGAAGAGCGGTAATTGCACCGTGAATATCTGTCTCACATACAACCGGAATTCCCTCTTCATTGAGAAGTGCGTTTGCTGCACACGGCATAATTCCGATCTCGCTCTGCAGCTGGTTCCAGCACTGGATTGCAGCTGCCTGACAGCCGTATTTCTTAATAAGATTTCCCATAGCAACCTTCAGAGCTGCTACATTCTCAAGCTCGTTGTCTTTTACACAGATTTCCATGTTCTGGCGGCAGTATTCTACAACCTTTGCAACCTCTGTTCCTTCTGCTTTTGCTTTCTTCATCTCATCTGTCAGCTCTGGCATTGGGATTGGGGTCAGCTGGATGTTGAATTTCTCAAGAAGTTCACCCTCGTTGCACATGGTGGACCAGAACTCATATGGTCTTGTGGAAATCTGAAGAATTCTCATGTTGCGGAAGGTTTTTACTACATTACAGACAGCCATGAAATCACGAAGGCCACGCTCGAATACCGGATCATTCAGTCTGCAGTTTGTCATATATGTAAATGGAACGCGAAATCTTCTGAGGACTTTACCTGTTGCAAAAAGTCCGCACTGTGTATCACGAAGACGAACACCGTTCTCGTCTGGTCTCTCATCAAGAGGTCCCCACAGAAGAACCGGTACATTTAACTCTTTTGCAAGTCTTGCGCATTCAAACTCAGTTCCGAAGTTGCAGTGTGGAAGGAAAAGTCCGTCGATTTTCTCTTTTTTGAATTTCTCTGCAATCTTGATGCGGCCTGCCTCGTCATAAAGAAGCCCCTCGTCATTTACGTCTGTGATGTCTACAAAATCGATTCCTAATTCTTTTAATCTGTCTGCAGTAAGTCCACGATACTTAACTGCATCCGGTGCACTGAAAATACTTCGTCTGGTTGGCGCGTAGCCGATTTTGATCTTTGCCATTCTGGTATTCCTCCTTGTTTATATTTATTATTTTCCTTTGGTTTTTCTTAGCTGTAAAATCTCTTTCTTTATTACTTACCCAGATATTCTGTTTGCTTTTCTTTATAGCTCTAGTATAGGTCTCCTTCAGCTTTATTCCAATAAAAAATAAAGTATTTTTGACTTTATTTCAGCTTTATTTTTCACAAATATATTGTTTATTTTTCAATTAAGAAGTACAATATATACAACAGAAAAAATTTCTGCCAAAGAAATATGAACAGTTTCCACAGGAAACCAACTTTCTGCCCTAAACAGCAGATACTTTACTAAATACCACTCCGGGAGGTGCCGCAAATGTCCATTACTGCTAAAGAACTGGCCAGAAAACTGAATCTTTCACAGACTGCCGTCTCCATGGCGCTGAATAATAAGCCCGGAGTCAGCACTGAAACCCGCCGGCTGGTGGTAGAAGCTGCGGAAAAATACGGCTACGACTTTACCAAACTTTCTCTAAAGAAAAATAAAGCCGGAAGCATTTACGCGGTAAGCTATCGTTCCCATAATGCCATCATGTCCTATTCTCCTATTTTTGATGCTATGGTGGAGGGTATGGAATCCGTAGTGCAAAAAGATAATTATAAACTGAAAGTAATCACATTTTATGAAAAGCGGGATAATCTGGAGCATTATCTGGGGGATTTAAGAACTACTGACTGCGTTGGAATTATTTTGTTTGGTACTGAAATGCGGGAAGAAATGGTCCGGCCTTTCCTGAAGCTTCCTTTTCCGGTGGTGATCCTAGACGCCTATTTTGAAAACCTTAACTGTAATTATGTTGTTCCCAATAACCGTCAGGGAGCTTATCTGGCTACCGATTATCTGATCAGCCGGAGAATGAAGCAGCCTGGATACCTGCAGTCTGCTTATCCTCTCCGCAACTTTTCAGAGCGCCTGGAGGGATTTTATCATGCTGTCCATGATAACGGAATGTCCCGTTCCCGCTGTATTATCCACCAGCTTTCTCCAACCATTGATGGAGCAATGGCAGATATGCTTGCAATTATTGACAGGGGAGATACTCTGGCAGACTGTTATTTTGCGGACAATGACCTGATTGCAATCGGAACTATCAAGGCCTTGCGGCTCAGAGGCTACAAGGTGCCGGAGCAGGTGGCAATTGTAGGCTTCGACAATATCTCTGAGGGACGCATTATCGACCCCTCCCTTACCAGTATCAGCATCCCCCGTCATTATATGGGACAGGTTGCCGCCAGAGAGCTTCTCTCTCAAATAAACGAACCCCGGCAGCATACCTGTAAAATTGAAGTTTCGGCAAATCTGGTAAAACGATTTTCAGTTTGACGCAAAAAAAGGTATCGCAACCTTTCACTTCCGGTTGTGATACCTTTTTAATTACTTATTGCAAAGACGTTTAATTCCAAAACCCCTGTCTTTTTACAGTATTTATGATATATTTATTTGTTTCAATTTTTTCGAAAATATCGTCTTTTATTGTGAAATTATCACAAAATTTACTTTTCAATTATAACATCCGTGCATTTTTTCATCTGAAAAAACCGGATTTTCTGCGCTCTTTTCACCCAAAACAAATCACGATGCATACAGATCATGCAGCCTTATATTTTACCCAATTACACTGGTAAAATCTTTACGTTTATGGTATACTTATTTCATTATCTGCAGATAGCAATGTCAGAAATATAGTAACCTGACATTTTCTACCTTACACTAATAACCGGAGGGATATTTATATGGATGAAAAAATCATGAAATTTTTAAGGAAAAACAATATCCATATCAGTAATATCAAATATCTGCTCAGGCAGGAGAATAAGACCTGTATTTATATGACCGATGGACGAGTTGTGAAAACTTTTATCACAGTCAAAGATTTATATGAAATTCTTATACCTTATGATTATATTTCCATAAATAAGGGCACCGTGGTTTCCAGAGGACAGATTGATCATATTGAGAACTGCACCTATCATATGAAGGATGGCGTACGTCTGGAAGGACGTAAGCGTGGCGCGGCCACTCACAAATTTCTGAACAAATCTTTGCATCAGGATCCTGCCAAGACTTTATCTCCAAATATTCGTACGCGTTTTTCTGTATTAGATGATATGCCCATTGCTTTTTGTGTAATCGAACTGATTTTTAATAAAAACGGAACTGGAATTGACTTCGTTTTCCGCTATTGCAATAAAGAAATGCTTCTTCTGGAAGGCATGGATACTCTGGAAATACTTGACCAGTCTTTTTATCAGGCATTTCCCAACGGAGATAAGAAGCTCCTTGCCGCATATACAGATGTTGCCTTGAATGGCGGAAGCTGTCGTCTCAAGACTTACAGTGCCAGGATTCATCGTGAACTTATTATCAAATGTTTCCAGCCATTGGAAAACTTCTGCGCATGTATATTGATTCCTGCCTATGAAATAGAGAAATAAACATTTTCCAGATTTCCATATATACATGATATGAGAGTCAAAAGGTCTTTTGCCACTCATATCCTTATATTTATTGATAAAATATTGGGAGGGAAGCGACTATGCAAAATTCATTTCCTGACGAAAGATATTCTGTGGCGGATGAAGCCATCCTGGGTGCTTTTTTTAAACTTCTAAAGAAAAAAACTCCTGATCAGATCACAGTATCCGATATCACTAAGACAGCCGGTATCGCGAGAAGCACTTTTTATAATCATTATCAAGACATTCCCTCTCTTGTATCCGCTGTTGAGGAAAAGACGATCCAGGATGTTTTTTCTATAATGGAAAAATTTCATCCTGAAAATGACCGGGATATCTGTCAGTCCTATTTTCTGACACTTTGCCACTATACAATGGAAAATCCTTTCCTTTCCAGTCTTCTGAGCACCCCCCATGGGAATGATCTCTTTGAAAAAATGCTGACTATGCTTCATCACTATGTCACCGCTACTACCTCCAGTGCCAGACCCGGCAGACACACAAAAGAGGAAATATCTTATGTGATCACCTGTGCGATCGGCAGCACAATCGGTGTTCTTCACAAATGGACCCGGGATCATTTCGATCTTGCACCAGAAGTCATTGCAGAGATTCTGACTCAGGTTTTCCTGACTGGCATGCTGCCTCTTTTATCCTAACGTGTTTGAAAAAGCATTCCCGCAAAATGAGGCGTGCAGATTGCGGGAACACTCTTTCAAACAAGCATAAGAAAAACCCGTCTAAGCAATTCACTCAGACGGATTTTTTTATGCCTGTGGCTCATCAATCAGGACATCCTGTCTCCTGATTTTCTTTGTTGTACTACGTATAAACGGATTTTTCCGGATCACCAGGCCTGTAATACGACGATAGGTCGGCTGACTTTTATTGTATACATCCAGAAATGCCTGAAGCTGTAAACGAATCATCTCAGTATCCAGTGCTTTTGCCTCCACAACTGCCTGTTCCGGATAGATACGTGCTGTCAGACCATTCTCTTCACCTGTTACAATCACTTCCGCAACAAGTGGATTCAGCGCAAGCTTATTCTCGATTTCTTCCGGTGATACATTTTCCCCATTGGAGAGAATGATCAGATTTTTCACACGACCGTTAATAAAAAGGTATCCATCTTCATCCATATACCCCTTGTCTCCAGTATGCAGCCAGCCATCCTTCAGCGTTTCTGCTGTTTCATCCGGCATCTGATAGTACCCTTTCATAACACTTGTACCCTTTACCAGAATCTCCCCGTTTTCAAACTTTATCTCCACATTCTCAAGTGGTTTTCCGATAGAACCCGGTTTATGATTTTCCGGTGTATTATTACTGATAACCGGAGAACATTCCGACATGCCATATCCTTCCAGTATCTGAACGCCATATTCTGCAAAACGGTCAATATAGTACGGATCCAGATGTGCCCCGCCGGTAAAAATCGTCTGCAGTTTTCCGCCGAATACTTTTTCTGCAAGAACCGCCTTCGGGATTTCCGGATCAGCAGCCGCCAGTCTCTTATAAATTGTCTCAATCATCATCGGAACCATGAGCATGATATCTGGTTTAAAAATGCTCATATTTCTGACCATATGAAGCAGGGAGTCATTGATACAGATAGTTGCCCCCTGAGAAAATCCCTTCAGCCAGTCCATGATAAGGCAGAATGCATGATGGATTGGAAGTACACTGAGCATGGCAGTTCCAGGCTCTGCTGAAATCTTAACTGCCTCAACGTTGGATGCCAGATTATTCTGTGTCAGCATAACCCCTTTGCTCTTGCCTGTGGTTCCGGAAGTAAAGATAATAGTCGCAATAGCTTCTGCATCCGGACAGGAAGCATCTTCTGCTGCACTCTTTCCCATATCTCTCAGCTCATTGATACTGTACACTCCTGAAGGCAGATCCTCCACCTCTTTCTGGAGCATCCACACCTTCTGAAGCTTCGGACAGTTTGCAAGAAATGCTTCCAGATATGGTCTGTGTTTCGGACTTAAGAAGAGTGCTTCGGAATCGGAGCGATTTATCAGGTCGATCAGTTCTTCACACGGGAGTGCAGCATCCAGCGGCACCGCTGTAGCGCATCCTGTAATAATTCCCAGATAGCTTTCGATCCATTCTACAGAACTGGTTCCGATTAATGCAATATGTTTTCCCTCAAACCCTTCTGCAAGAAGTCCTTTTCTGGTAGAAATCACGTTTTTCATTATTTCGCTGTAACTTTTCTCCAGAACTTCTTTTCGGTTAAGCCATTTTACTGCTTTGACTTCGCCAAATTTCTGTACACTTTCTTCTAATATATTCCTGATCAGCATATTTTTCCTCCTTCACTGTTCAGTGAACTGACACTCTGTTAAGTCTTACTGTTCACTCCGGGAACAGTAACATTAAGTCCTACTGAAGCTCCTCAAGAAGCTTGAGTGCCTCCTCAAGAGTTGTAATTTTTGTCACTTCGTTTTCATCCAGTTCAATATCAAAGGTATCCTCAAGCTCACCCAGGAAAGACATAAAATCCAGGGACGTAAATCCCAGATCCTCGCGAAATCTCATCTCACCTGTCATCTCCTCCGGTTTCACTTTACTGTACTGCGCCACAATATTTTTAAATTCCATTTCCTGACTCATTCCATTTCCTCCTGATTTTTGATTTCTATAAAAACAATGCCGACAAGTTCTCTTTAACCACTCTTAACCTTTCAGGCTTTGTGGGACCTGTTACTCTTTATACCTGTTCCATAATCTCTCCAATGCTCATATCCGGCTCTGCAATTCCTTTAAAAAGAATACGCATCATATAATAATACAACAATTCCATGTCATGCTCCTCCAGATGCGCAGTCTGATAATGATAGGAAAAGTTCATTCCCCCATCCTCGGTATGAGATACGGTCAGATACATTTTCTTGGTTGCAGCGCCGTTTGCAAACCATTTGGCATGCTGGCGGATAGTTCCAAGCATTTCATTCTCCACCCTCACCGGCATTGGCTGATAGGTCAGATAGCAGCTTTCATAGCTGGTATGCTCCGGTATATGATATCTTTTTCTCATCTCATCCACAATAAATGCCGGGTCATAATTGCTGTGCATATAAATTCGATTCTGCATATTCTGGATTTCATAAGCTGCCGAAAGAAAATCTGTCTCTGGTGAGATCACTGTTCTGCATGGAAACATAATGGTTCGGCTTCCTCCGGAAGTCCATTCGTCATGGGTAGAACGTCTGGATATAAAATTCTGAATTGTAATATCTTCCTGTCCATTATTTACTTTTGACAAATAAGTACGGATACCAAGCAGAAGCAAATTTGTCATAGAGAGCTGATGATTCATACAGAAATCCATCAGGTTCTGTGTCGCATACGGTTCCAGATGATAATCCTTTACTGCAACAAACAGCTCGTTCATCTCAATGTCAGAAGCACGAAGCTTCGGATTTCCATGGCGCTTTCTTGCTTCCTCCAATACGGATGGTCCCTGAATATCAGAATATAACGGCTCACCCAGTGCATCCAGCTGGTCATCCCAGAATTTTTTATCTTTTGCAAAACGCTTTTCATTGCCCGCCTTTGCCAGGTCTTTTTTCAGAACCGTTTCAAAATCTGCCAGTTCCTGAGGACAGGCTGTTCCATATCTGTAATGCGTATATAATTGGAACAAATCTTCGATCATAACTACAAGTCCACAGGAATCGATCAGTCTGTGATCCATATGTAAAAAGAAACCATTGTATCCTTCTGGAAGCTTCAGCATGGTAAATTCACACATCGGAATATTATTTCCGTCAAATGTTTCATATGCCCACTGCTGCATCAGCTCATCTGCCTTTGCCAGACTTTCCATTCCTGACAGATCCTTCAGCTCAATATCACGTGGGTCCTGTTTTTCAATATACTGTTTTACATTTCCATCTTTATCCGGCTTTGTAAAACGGACTCTGGTACAACCGGAACGCTCTGTTTCCATCTGAATACATTTTTTTAATAATCCAAAATCCAGTTCTGCCTGTACAGAAGCCACAACGCTTACACCCGATACCTGCTGTGTACCATAATCCAGAATCCAGTTGTGATGCATTTTCTGAGCTGCCGTCAAAGGATAATAATTTCTCATATAATAGATAACCTCCATTGTCCCGGGTTTCCTCTTTATCCGGGACAGAAAACATTGTATGTATGCTTCAGGTGAAAAAATATCATACCTTCTCAGGAAATTCCAGTACCCAGAAGACTTAATGAACACTTTATAAAAAATTGACCGAGACTTATCATACATTTAACATAACAATTCAAAGGTGTATTTCCTGCTATGTACTATGTCTGATAAATCCCGGTCAGGATTTTTTCCGTTTAATCGTATTTTTCAAAAAATTCCATCATCTTATGCTGATACAGTTCCGGATCTGCATAGGCACTGCACAGATGCCGAGCGCCCGGTATGATCACCAGTTCTTTCTCTGCCCTGCAGAACATATAATTCTGAAAAGAGTTATTGGGATACACATAGGTGTCCTTCTCTCCATGGAAAAAGAGAACCGGTCTTTTATTTTTTTTCATGGCTTCTGTAGTGTCTGCATCTTTCATATGAAATCCAGCCAGAAGAGAACAGAACCAGTCCAGTTCCATCAGAAGCAACGGAATATGATGCAGGTGAAACCAGTTAGCTGCCATATCACGCATCTGCCTTTCCATAGACTGAAAACCACAGTCCGCAATCAGGCCCTTTACTTCCGGTGGAAGAGTATGTCCTGATGCCATCAGCACAGATGCTGCACCCATGGACTGTCCGTACAGGTAAATGGGAAGCTTCTCTTTGTTTCGTTCAGCCATATATACTGCCCATTGCTGCACATCCCATTGTTCCTTTGCTCCAAAAGTAATATATTTTCCCTCGCTGTCACCGCAGCAGCGATGCTCGATAAACAGGACATCACACTGATGCTCATGCAGATATTTCGCCATAAACGACAACGTGCCAAACCGGCTGCCACGATATCCATGACTTAATATGACGATCCGTTTCGCAGCTTCTGCAGGCAGATATAATGCATGCAGTTTTAATCCGTCAATACTTTTGATATAACAGTCCTGCATGTTCTGTTCAAAGCACCATTCCTTACTCTCATTATATTCTCTGGCATAACCGTTCTGTGGATGATTTTCCCTGATATGAGACAGTTCAAACCATTTCCTTCTTTCCTTTTTCTGCTCTCCCCTTTTGCAGCAGACCACCATGTTAAAAAAGCGCCATCCCATCTCCAGTGATCCCAGAAAAACAGCCGCCAGTATTGCGAACAGCTTAATAATTTTTTTCTTCGTCATGATTTCCTCCGCAGTTCACATTTTGAATAAGAATCCTGCCCGTAAAACTTCAGTTATATCAGACAGCTTTAAGGTCTTTCACCATAGACTCAGGTGACAGATAAGGTATCCACCTTTCAAGCTGATAGCTCTCCGATGAAGATACTATTTTACCGGACCATCCCACGAAGCAAATTGATCTGTATATGTATCCAGATCTGCCACACTTACCGTCAGTTTTCCGTCTGTATTCTTATAATCTATATACATAGGATTGCACCCGCCTGTAGTTTCACCTACACTGTCTGTCGTGAATACATTTCCACAATTCTGGCATACCAGTCTTCCGTTCTGTTCCTTAAAATACGCCCTTGGCGATGGATTGCATACCTGACATGTATTAAGTGATAAGCGCGGAGTTCCATCCGAGCCTTTTACAGCAATAAGCTGGATATTGGTTCCATTGGAATCGTAATTGATATACATTGGATTCGAAGTCAATGTATCTGCATTAATTGAAATTTCACCATTCTCTACGGCAGGAGTTTCATATACCACTATTTCCTCTTTCTCCGCATCTGATTCCGTATTTTCAGCTTCTGACGTATCCAGACTTCCAAAACCAAGCATCAGAGGAACCGTTCCCAGACTGAACATCAGCATCGCAGCCGCACCTGAGACAGGATTTCCCGATCCAAGTGCTATAATCTGCATGGACTGCATGGGGCCACACGGCATCAGCCCATTCAACAGTCCGACAAAAAACGGTCTGTTCTCTCTTCTTCTTTTCTTGTTTATTTTATCAGTCAGCCTTTGTGGAAATCTGATTTGGAACTTTCTTAATAATGTAATCCAGCTCAACATGTTTATTCCCATGATCACCATGAACAAACCCGCTATTATTTTCAATATCCCCTGCAGAAGCAGTGGAATTCCCATTCCGCCGCCTCCTGTTAACAGCATTCCCATTCCGCCCAGCAAAAAACCGATTACCGAATATGAAATCACACGTCCCGTATTATATAACAAGGATGGAAAGATTATCTTATTTTTCGGAGTTTTCCCATTGTCATCGTCTGCCACAGGAATGCACTGCGACAGATTAATCCCTCCACACATCGCTATACAATGAACAGATGTAAGAAGCCCTACTTCTTGAATTTATATCTTCCTTTTCCGTGACCGGATACCGGTTCAATAATGTCTGCCTTTACCAAATTGGAAAGAAGTTTTGAAGCACCTGAACCTTTTAGCTCAAGAAGCTCCATAACTGCACTTCTTCCAAACACCTCATCAAAACCAAATCTTTCAAAAAGTCTATGAATATGAATCGTCGTTTTTACTGAGAAATCACTACCTTTTCCGGAAAGCACACTTTCAATATCCACTTTTTTGTCTTGAACGTCCACTTTTTCATTCTCAATATCCACTTTCGAATCCCCAATGTCCACTTTTTCTTCGTTCAAAAGTCCACTTATATGAAGATTTCTATTATGAAGCTCATTTTTCTCGTTCAAAAGAAGATTTCTGAGAAATACTTCCAGATACTCTGTTGTTTCGTGAATACCTTTTTGCAGGTTCGTATAATTTGCACGGACAAGTGCATTTCTAAAATACCACGCATTTTCCGCAAAAATATCATTGGTTGCAGAAAAGCCCAGTGTCCTTAAATATTTGATAAAGAACACTGCCGTTGTTCTCGTATTGCCTTCTCCGAAGATATGGATTTGCCATAACCTTGAAACAAACACCGCAAGATGATGGATAATCTTGTCCATTGAAAGTCCTTTATAACTAAAATCTTTCTCCTGCGAAAAATCATATTCCAGTGTGGCTCTCAGTTCTGAAGCACTACCGTACATTACAGTTGCTCCATCAAGCACCCATTCTTTCTTTGTGATGTTGTAATCTCGAATCTTTCCGGCGTGTTTATAAATACCCCGAAAGAGTTTGCGGTGGATAGAGATATACTCATTTGGAGAAAATGAGAACGCTGTTTCAGAAAGAATTTCAGCAATACGGGACGAAACCTTATCAGCTTCTTCGGTACGCTCATCATCGGACAAATGCACAGGTCTTTCCTCATAGTAACTATCAATAAGGCTCTGTGCTTCTTTCATTGTGATTTTGCCTTCAATATTCTGAATGGCAGTATCAATCAAATATTTAGATGGTTTGAGTCCGTCCACTGCCTGAAGTCCGATTGCCGTACTCCAAGCATATCCCTTATGAGCTTTATCCGGTTCAGACTCCCTCAAATATTCCTTAAACGGGTCTTTTTCCATATCCACTACCTCGCTTCATAGTCTTATAATTCAATCTAATTTGTGCAGACTGTCTGCGCAAATTCAAATCTGCACTATTCGCTTTTCTGCATATCCTCATCAGCTTTTGCAATCATCTGTCTGTACTGTTCTCTCACACTTTCCGGTGCAAGTATCTGTACCTTGCCATTCCCCCCCAAGGGATACTGTTTCATTCTTATTTGATATTATACTATGAATAATCTATTTTTTTCAAGATATGAGGATTCGTTCGCAACTTCTACTCGTCAAGGTGTTACTGTTCACTCCGTTCACAATAACGCGCTTCGCGATGCACAGAAATCATGCATTCGCATGATTTCGCGCCGTAATTCTCGGGTTTTCTGTGAACTTTGTTCACAAAAAACGCCTCGCGGAACGTTACCAGTGAACAGTAACGTCAAGGTGTCACTTTTTGATAACACCTGATACTACATTTTCGAGGATAAGAAAAAGAGAGGCCGAAGCACCTCAATTATACATTCTATTATTAACATTCAATGCAATCATCGCTATAATCTTTTCAATCGGCGGCTCTTTTCCGTCCGGTGCAACTGCTTTCCCAAAAGCCACCGCTTCCGGTTCAGCACTTTTCATTGCTTTCCGAACAGCAAACTGCATTTCCGTTCATAAAAAAGTGTCTTCGACACTTCAACTCCCCTGCCCCTCAATCTTGAGGGGATAGGGGTTTCTTTTTTTCAACTTTTCATTCATAATAGGCTTATGAATATCTTACAAAGAATCTTTACTGACTACTATGAAGAAATTAAATATACACTTCATCCCAGATCTACTGAGATGGAAAATATCGATAAGATGATCAACTGTGGTGATCCATCTTTTGGCGGTGCCCTGTACGGTTGTCCCCATTGCGGCAAGCTTAAATTTGTCCCCTTCCGATGTCACAGCCGTTTCTGCCCTACCTGTGGAAACAAGTATTCTATGGCACGTACTACTTCTATGTCTTTTAAGCTTGTTAATGTCCAGCACCGCCACTGTGTTTTTACTATTGATGAAAATATTCGTGACTTTTTTCTTGAAGACCGTACTCTGCTCGACTGCCTCTTTCACTCTGTTACCAGTGTCGTCTCTCGTATGTTCTTCAAAATGAACAAGTCTAAAAATTATACACCTGGTTCTATTATGGTACTACATACTTTTGGCAGGGATTTAAAATGGAATCCCCACATCCACTGTCTTATATCGGAAGGTAGTTACAGTGATGATGGATTCTGGCGTCCGGTCCATCACTTCAATTATACTTATCTGCGTAATGCTTTCCGCACAGCACTGCTTGATGAAATGGGACGCAGACTCGGATCTTCTTTCAAAAAAGTAAAATCCCAGTGCTACACGAATCATAAAGAAGGCTTTTACGTTTATGCAAAACCAAACAAGTGTGACCCTGAAACGGTCATAAAATACATTGGACGTTATCTTGGGCGGCCAGTTATTGCCACATCCAGAATTGACAGCTATGATGAGGACTCGGAAACAGTCACATTTCATTACAACCGTCATGAAGATGACAAATATATTCAGGAAACAATCCCTGCATTAGATTTCATCAGGCGTTTGATCCGACACATACCGGAGAAACACTTTAAAATGATCCGGTATGGTGGCCTTTATGCACGTCACCGCGAAATAGATAAAAATCTGCACCTAGCAATTTCAAAAGCGAAACGGCATACTCTGCGCGACTTTAACAAATGGCGCACAGCTATCCTTTCTTCTTTTGGATATGATCCATTAAAGTGTCCAGACTGTAAACATGAAATGCTCTTTCTGGAACTTTACTTTAACCACAAGCGCGTCTCCCTCGAAGAAATGTACGAGAAAATAATGTCCAAAGCTCGTAGAAGATGGTCTTCTGCATAATTTTTATGGATTCTGTGATATAATCCTCTCAAAGGAGGAAAACACCATGAAACCAGATATCGAGGAACTGCGCAAAAAATACATCGAAAATCCACCAGAAGGAATGACTTCCAGGGACATTCGCCACATGAGCGAAGAAGAACTTCTGGATATGGATTATTTTCTAAATGATGACGAACTTGATGACGATTTTGGAGAGGAAGGCTTTTATATCTTCTAATCCAAGGATCGTCTTGTCGTCGTGCCCGCCTCCGTGCGGGCATTTTTCAATTCAAGAGAGCGCCTCAGGCGGTCTTTCCTATAAAGAAAAAAAGCACCTCTCAGATTAACTCTAAGAAGTGCTCTTGTTGTCGTGCTTATCAATCATTGATCCAGTGAATCAATTTTGATTTCATTCTCAAACCTGTGTCCTTTCACCTGAAATTCGTCATCTTTCCATTGGTATGGTCGTATAGAATTCTCTTTTTGTTACACCTGACTTTCTGTCCCTCTTCTTGTAATAAGGTATGGGCGGCTGATTTTTCACATCTCGTTTATCTCCGAATACTATCTCCATATCGGCTTCATCCCTAATCGCAAAACAAAAGCCCACGAACTGAATCAACCCGATTGCACATATTACAGGAAATATAACAAGCATAATTGTCATACACGCAGAAAACACCGATTTAAACAAAGGGTATATTTCCATATTTGTAACGAATCTTTTTTCTGTAATTACCATCAGCACAACACCACCTGCAAACAGAATCCACAGAAGATTGATTATCGGATAATTCCATAACTGCTGAATGCCAAGACGAAATCTGCACTCCTGTTTTTTTCTATTGTGCCTTCTTTCGTTAAACTCTTTATTATCCATTTTCCACCTTTCTTCTAAAACAGGGGATGGAAGCCCATCCCCCGGTACAAACTCAATCGTAATTCAAGCTGAATCCCTCTGACATGAAATTACTTAACTCCATAAGCAAATCATGTACATGGTTGTACTTTCTGAAAATAATGTTTTCAAGCGAACGGTCAGAATCAATAATGAAATGATTCTCTTCGTTGTACGAACCACAGCTTTCATCCTTTTCTATAAAAGACCAGAAATCAGCATCATACGCCATCGGGCGAATATTCTTATCTGCGAATTCCTTAATCTTTCCATATACATCCTCAGGAAGCTTATTACGATATTGTCTAATCTCAAACAGCTTGTTACTTATATAAGCTCTGTCCTCATATTCTTTAAGTGCTTCACTCATCAAGATATGACATTCTATGAGCATAGTTTCAATATTCTTATCCATTACTAATTCCTTTCTGATGAACAAGGGGATGAGGTTATCATCCCCCTGCCATCTTTGGTAATTTGATTAAGCCTTGAAAATCATCTCTACCTTACCCTTCATATTGAAGCTGATATCGATGGCATCGTTAAGCTTAGTGTCTTTCGGAAGGGTGATTCCATCTTTTAAGAAGAAATCTGCCGTACGAAGTCCTTCAACGTTCTCGTCCTGAAAAGCACAATAGATTTTTGTTCCGTTGACTTCTTCGCCACTGTTGTTTGTGAAATGGATTCCCTGTACACCAACAAGTTTAGCCTTCATAGCTAGTCTCCTTTCTGCTTCTGCTAATATCTGCATAGGCTTTTATATTTCGGTTGCGCTTCCGATGACTATAATATAAATCCTCTCAAAACTATTGTAAAAACCTTTGTACGATAGTTTTAAGCATAGTTTATGGTAGTTATTCTATCTTGATTTTTCGTATATATGCTTTATAATGGGTTTTAAGAAACAAATGATATTTTATTTATTCATTTTTCCGATGGAGTACACTATGGAGAACAAAACCGATAGAAAATCTGTAGGCTTACGAATACAGGAACTCAGAAAAAAAAATAAAGAAACTCAAAAAGACCTTGCAAGTGTTATTAGCACGACACCAAACTCCATTTCCAAACTTGAAAATGGAGAAATCGGCTTGACCTTCGATAATATGATTCTTATCTCGGAACACTATAATGTATCACTTGATTATTTATGCAAAGGCGAAGGTGGTTCAAACCTTCTCGAAACCCTTAACAAATATGTATCCCTGGATTATCACGATATTAGCGGCGTTACAGATAATGGCACCGTTTATCCTCTACCAACTCTGACAATTAACAGAGCTTATTTCGAGTATCTTATACAAACAGCTAACGCCAAAGCTGATAAGAACATTCCTGAAGAGCTAAAAACACAATGGCTTGACATAGAAACACAAAAATTCAACGAAAACATAATCCATGACACCTACAAGGACTATGCAACCATTATTCCTGTAAAAGAATCCATAATACACAGTAATCCCGATGTACTTATAACCGTTTCAAACTCGAAACTGAAAGATGTATAAAAAAAGAACTCAACCAAAGGAGAAATACGATGTCAGAACAAACTATCCAAGATGGTCTTTATTCCATTCCAGTACAGCTCGACAAGTATACCTGCCGTAGTCTCGGCGCTACTACAATCAAAGACCTTGTTAAGAACAAGGAGATAACCGGACTTACTGCCAAAGAATGTAAAGACATCAAAGCAAACAAGCCCGATGTTCTTGTATTAAACAAAAACAAAGAAATCGTAATCTTTATCGAAATGAAAACTCCTGACGAATTTCATTCAGATGCACTAAAACGTTTAGCGAAGTATCAGGAGCTTCTTGTAGCAAAACAGACCAAGGCTAAAATTTATGTAATCTCTGACGGAGATACATTCATTTGGTTCAATCCTCTTACAGAAGAACATATCCTCTATGAGGATGGATCTCCTGTATATAGAAAAATCAATCCTAAAGAATTATCTCAGGAACAAAACAAAGAACTAGCTGAGTTTATTGATGATGTTTGTTATTGCATCGATGATAAAAACAATCAGCTTATTCCTAAAGATTATATTGACCCTACACCATTAGCCAAAAAGACAGCGAGAATATTACAAAACATGTCTCTGTCGTCTGCCAAGAATTCTCTTTATACATTTGTTGAAATGTTCACCTTCAAGTTTCTATCCGATATTGGTGTTTTAAAAGGAATATACTGTTTTGACAGCGTATATGAAATATATGAAAAACAGAGTGCTAAAGATGCCTTTAAGCAATACCTCACCACAATAAGAGAGCAATTATTAGTTCTTTTTCCTGTTGCAGATGATAACACAACTATTATAAACGGTAGATTGTTTCATACTCAGGTCGATGAAATGGGAAATCCTATAATCATAGATAGTGCAGCTGATGGCTTTGGAAAGCTTTTGGATTGCTTCAAGGATTACGAGAACGAACACGGTAAATTCCTGTATATAAACAAAGATTTTAAATCTAAACTGTTTGAAACCTTTATGAAAAATAGTTCGGATAAAGAAGGTATGGGACAATTTTTCACACCATTAAAAGTCGTTCAAGAAATGGTGCGAATGGTTGATGTTCGTGAGGGAATGGATATCTGTGACCCTGCTTGCGGTGTTGGTAAGTTTTTATTAGAAGCATCATTGAAATTATCCAACCCCTTCTATTTTGAAAATGGCATCTTAAAAAAATCTGTTAACCTCTATGTGATGGAAAAAAGAATGGAAGATAACAATGATGATTTAACAACAATACTTGCTAAATCTAATCTATTATTATTCTATTCTGACCTTTTCAAAAACAACAGTGATGATTCTAAGCGTATACAAAAACTATCAAACGAATTACTTAGCACGGTTATAAAATCAAGTCACTCTACTCTTGGAACCCTTGAAAAGTTAGTTCCAGAAAAATACGATTTGATTTTAGCCAATCCACCATATTATCAAAGTGCTGTTATAACGGAAGCAAGCAAAAGTGTATCTTTATCTGGTAGTTCATCCAAAGCATATACAACTGGCGGCAGAGGAATAGAATCACTATTTACAGAATGGATTATTAAATCCCTCAAAAAAGGTGGTGAAGCTAATATCATTCTTCCCGATGGTATTTTCACAAACATCGCCAATGATAAATTAAAGAAATTTATACTTGATACTTGCTACATAGAAAGTATCATCTCCTTACCCGTTGGAACATTTTTCAACACTCCTAAAAAAACATACATACTTACAGTACACAAACGGACTGATGCAGAGAAGAGTTCTGCACAGCCTTATCCGATATTTGCTTATCTATGCAGCACAATAGGAGAAACTTTAGATTCGTACCGTTTCGATATCGATGATAATGACCTGAGAGACGCTGTTGATCTCTATACCCTGTATAAGAACAACAAGTCTCATTCCATGGTTCAAAATGCGGTAAATGATAATCCTCGAGCAAAACTTCTCAAAATAGAAAAGTTTGGGAAAGACGATAATTGGGATATTAATCTTCATTGGACAGATGAAGAAAAAGAAGCACTTGGAATAAAAAAGAAAGACAACATCATGAACCTCGATGAATTCAACGGATATATATCCGAACTAATCGATGAAATCCACGATTATCAGGGAGCGATAGAATGGTTAAAGGAAGATTTGTAAAAAAAACTATTCACGAAATATTTGATTTTAGCATCAGCACAAACAGTGGGTTGACTAAATCTTTTGTCAATTCACATAAAGGAACTGTACCCGTTTATGGTGCATCACAAGACCTATCTATCCCCTCTTATGGATATATCCAAGACGGTTTAGAAGGGATTAAATATTTCGATGATTGTCTAACATATAATAAAGATGGTGCATCTGGTTTAGTTTTCTTTAGAAAAGGGCATTTTACCATCTCGGAAAAAGTAGTCCCTCTTGTTATTTTTGAAGATATCCGCAATCAGCTTGATTGCAACTATCTTAAATATGCAATTGAAAACGAATCAAGAAAGCAGGAATACACTTTTTCAAATAAAGCTACAAAAATAACTTTCAAAAACATTGAGATTAAAATACCCATTCTTGATGATGGGACTTTTGATTTATCTAAGCAAATAACTCTTGCCCAGAAGTACAAAGAAGTTGAAGAAAAACGATTATCATTAATTAACAGATTAGACGAAATCAAAGATATTGCTTTCAGATTACCCAAAGATAAAAATATTAAATGGGCTGAGGTAAAATGTTCTTTTTTGTTCAAACCAACTAACGGAAATAGCATCTATACAAAAGAATACTGTAAAAATCACGCTGGAGATATCCCTCTCTATTCAGGTAACACCGAAGGTTCTTTTGATATGGTTGACAGTTTCGATTACGATGGCGAATATCTTACATGGGCGAAAGACGGTTTAGCAGGGTATATGATGCTTCATAGTGGAAAATTTTCTCTTACAGGACATAGAGGAATACTTATTCCAACAGATAATTGTCAAAATATCGATTTAACTTATATCAAATATGTTCTTGAACCCATCTTTCGAGCCAATAAAAAAGGTCGAGAAGGTGATTTGGGCAAAAACGAATATACTACATTAAACTCAGATATGATAAAGAAAATGAAGGATACTATACCAATCCCAATCTTAGATAACGGTTCATATGATATTGAAAAGCAAAAAGAATTAGCAATAAAGTATGAAAAATTAGAAAACATAAAATTGGAATTAATGAACAAAATAATCGAGCTAACTAACATCGTAATTGCCTAAAATGAAAGCACCCTCTGAACTATTCAGAAGGTGCTTTTTAACGTGTTCTCTTATTTGGTCGTAAATTGCTCGTAAATATTGACCTTGCCTACTTGTAACCACTGATTTTACGCCATTTCTTACGATAAAGATTTCATCGTCGGGAAAATCAGGATGTCTCTTAATCCATCTCTCCAATGTCCCACAAATGCCTATTTTTCGGGCTTTTTCGCATTTCGTGATTCCACGGAAATCTACGTTTTCCTACTATTTTTTGTACCGATTGGTACAAAATTGGTACAAGATTGGTACAAAGATTGTACCCCAAGATCCAGCTATAATAATTCTCTTACAACATATTCAAGACTGGTATGAAAATGCTGTTTCAAGACTTTTTAACGTTATATCCATATTCAATTTGAAGTGTTCATTCTTCCTGTGCCCATCTTTTCTGAACATATTCTTCTACCAGCTTCACCAACTCTTTGGCGGTCTGAATCTGTTCCTCAGCCTCGACCTTAGTAGCCATATAAAAATCATCATAATCACTGGCATGTCTTATTTCTTCTGATTCAGCAATTTTCTTTCCGAGCTTTCTTGGAAAAATCTCGGTTTTGACATAATTTTTATTGAAGTTTGCCAATGCATCCTTATGTCTTTTATAAGCATTTCCGTCTAGCGCATGAATTGCAGACACAGCATGATAGATTCCGTAATATGCACGATTATTGGCACCACGAAACTCTTTCGCACCGAGAAGGATCTCTGCGGCTTTAATGTCACTTTGTGCCGTTTCAATTCTATACAGAACCAGATCCTTCTGTGTTCCTTTTTCATTAGGCTGCTTCAAATAGCTTTACCCCCTCTTTTTCCACGTTTGCATAAAATGGGTACGCATCAACCCAATTTTGAAAATGCTGTTGACTTTTAGCTATGGGCTTTATATCAAGATCGTGATCCATATTAAAATCAAAGGTTTCACCAGATAATTCATGCCGATACTGTTTTATATCCATATCAGATAAATCCAGAAGAATCATAATATCTATATCTGAATCATCCCTGTAATCACCTCTTGCATAAGAACCATACAAAATCACCTTTTTTAAATGTTTTCCATATATTTTCTGCAAAATTTCTGTGTACTGGTCCAATAAATTTCGTGTTGTTATTGGCATAGTCCCACCTCCTGCTGCTCATTACCAATTTCAATGCCTCTCACGGCACCTTCTGTTCAAATATAGTAGATATCTTACTTTATTATAAGCGTACCACACTCGGTTATGCAATAAGTATTTTTCTCCAAATTTAGACAAACATCTCCCACTTAATAAGGAATAAAAGCAGCCACCCTATTATTTATAGAATAGCTGCTCAGTTAAAATTCCATATTCAGTTTTATTCTACAAATCTGACAGTGAAATTCGGTCGTATGCACCATTTTCTTATCTTCTGAGTGTGGCTCCAAACCGATAATTGTAATATCTTTCTGATCTGGACCGTAAACCCAGTACATTCTCATTGCGCCACTGGTTTTATTTTCCAGATATGATTGCCACACTTTCATTCCTGTACCTGCTTTCTAATTCTGCAAAAAAATCTTTGTAATCTCTTCCTTTTCCTTTTTCAATATCATGGTAACTGTCCATTACCATCTTACGGACATCTTTCTGGTTCTCTTCCATTGCATCTATAAAATCTGATTTTCTCACTGTTGCTGTTGCTCCCATCGACAATTCCTCCTTTCAAATTATCCAATGTTTCATTCACTTGTTATAGTCTATAGCTCCATAGCTTATCTTTTATTCCCTTTACATTTATTATAATCTTACTACCACTGCTTATGCAATAAGATTTTTTCGACAACGCCAGAAGAGAATCACGCATCCTTTTCCTGTCTGTTTTTCCATTCCTGCTTCTTTTCTTTCAGTTTTTTCTGGAAATCATCAAACTCTGCCTGTTTTAATTCTTTTGTTACTGTCGTATATATATCAAGTGTCACATCACTTCTGCTATGACCACACAGGTTCTGTATCACTTTAATATTTACTCCTGCTTCTACCAAGCGTGTTGTAAACGTATGTCTGAGTGAGTGGCAGGAGAAGTTTGGAAGTAACACGGGATTCTTTTTTTCTTTCAGAAGCTGTTTGTCATTACAGTCTCTTATAATACGCCGTAAAGCCCTATTTAGGGTTCCCTGGTTCTGCACATTACCAAAGCGGTTTACAAAAATGAAGTTGTGGTACCCGTCAATAGTTACTTTGGACTGTATTCCTGCCAGATCCTGCATTCTTTTCTCTAACAGGAACGCATTCTTTACTTCCTCCGTCATAGGAATCTGACGCACTCCAGCTTTGGTCTTCGGAGAATGAATATCGAAATAACAGCCGTTCTCATCCCGATGTTTATAATAAACCAGCGTATGGTTCACGTCTATTATTCCAGACTTTAAGTCGATATCATTCCAACGTAACCCGGTAATTTCACCTACACGCATTCCAGTTCCCAGCATAACTGTAAAAATAGGAAGCCAATGATAATACTGTGAGTTCTCTTTGGACAAAAATTCCATAAACAGCTCCTGCTCTGGTAATGTCAAAGCGCGTCTATGTGAATCCTCATAATGATGAGAACTTTTTAATTCTTTCAGCAAATTATCTGAAATATTTCTTCTTATGTAATTGTCTTCAACAGCAAGCTGCAGAATCTGATGTATCACTGTATGAATATTATCTATTGTCGCAATCTTTAGGCCCCTTGCATTACTCTGGAGAGGGTTACGTACAAGAAAGCTGATTACTAAAGGCCTATGGATTTTTATAGATGAGTTCCAGAATCTTTCTTTGAAAGAGGATTCCGTTCTGTTAGAAATGCTGTGTGAAGCAAGAAAGTATCATGTGAATATTGTGCTGGCTACTCAGTCAATCGCTGGATACAGAAACGATATCAAAGCAGCACTGGATAAAACGGCAGTCCATTCGTGACCGCAAGCACCTTTCCACCATACTTTCTTATTCGAGCCGAAAGTTATACTGTCCGGTGTCAGTGGTAAATTCTTTTCTGACCACTCTGCAATCAATTCTGGATGTACTGCCGCTAAGCTGTTACTCATATCAAAACCTCCACTTCCTCTGTGATTAAAGTATATGAGGTTTCGGCTTTTTCTTGTAGTTTGCGAATATCCGTAAAAATAGAAAAAGCCCTTTGAGAAAAGATTTCTCCTCTCTCAAAGGGCTTGATAAATGGGAATTTTCAAATTAGTCTTTGCAAATAACCTTTGAACCTTCACCATCAATTACAATTCCCTGACGGTTGTTAATCGGGCATAGATTCAAATCCGAAAACTCAGTCATTATTTTCTCGGTAACTTTCTTAAATGGTGCTGTAAGATAATGCGGAAGAACATAGAAATCAATCAAATCAAGCCCTGCATCATCTTCTTGTGAGTAGTCCTCTGGCTTTTCATCCATTTGCTCGATATATTGGATGCTTGGAGCGCATATAATTGCGCCTGCCGACTCGCCGATCATCAATTTTCCATTTGCCAATTCCTTTTTCAGTAGCCCATCAGTTCCCGTTTTACGGAGCTGGTCCATAAGAAAGAAAGAATTTCCGCCGGTAAAATATATCACATCTGCTTCTTCAAAAACAGACTGTATCGTTGAATAAGCCTCCGTTGAAATATCAATTTCAGTTACGATTGCTCCCAACTTTTTGAATAATTTTCGAGCCGAGCCGACATAACCGGTGTAGCCTTCACGCAGTGAAGCTGTTGGAATAAATGCGACTTTCTTATTTTCAATTTCTTCCTTTATCAGACTTCCCACACTTGAAAAGTGCGAACATAAAAATAGTTTCATCAATATTCTCCTTTATAAATACCGATTTATCTTTTTCTTTCTGAAAATGGGCAATTCCGCAATGGAACTGCCCATATATCTTTAAAATATGCGATTTTTAAGGCTCTGCACCGTTTCAAGCACCATTTGGTGTAAATTTGGTGTATTTGTGTATTTTCAGAGCTTTTTCACAAATGAAGTACATCCCGTTTTGCAAGGTAAAACGGTACTTCTTAATAGAGCTTTGCACCTGCCGGAATATGGTCATCTACCATAAGGAGATGAAGCTTTTCTTCGCCTTCTTCTTCGTGTACTGCACTGAGAAGCATACCACAAGAGTCAATGCCCATCATTGCTCTTGGAGGAAGATTTGTGATTGCGATAAGTGTCTTACCAACAAGTTCTTCCGGCTCGTAATATGCGTGAATACCGCTTAAAATGGTTCTATCTATGCCTGTTCCGTCATCAAGAGTGAACTGAAGGAGTTTCTTTGACTTCGGTACAGCAACGCATTCTTTAACCTTAACTGCTCTGAAATCTGACTTTGAGAATGTATCAAAATCAACATCTTCTTCAAACAAAGGCTCAACCTTTACCTTAGAAAAATCAATTTTTTCCGGCTCTGAATTTGGTGTAGAAACCTCTTTAGAACTTACACCATTTTCGGATTTTACACCACCGAGGGTCTTCATTGTCGGGAACAGCAACACATCACGAATAGCCTGGCTGTCTGTCAGCAGCATAACAAGACGGTCAATTCCGTATCCGATACCACCTGTCGGCGGCATACCGATTTCCAGCGCATTCAAGAAATCTTCATCTGTATGGTTTGCTTCTTCATCACCAGCATCTGCAAGTGCATCCTGCGCCTTGAAACGCTCGCGCTGATCAATCGGATCATTCAGCTCTGAATATGCGTTACACATTTCCCATGTATTAATGAAAAGCTCAAAACGCTCTACCTTGTTTGGATCAGAAGGTTTCTTCTTAGTCAACGGAGAAATCTCGATTGGGTGATCCATAATAAATGTAGGCTGAATCAGCTCTTTCTCACAATATTCTTCGAAGAAGAGATTGATAATATCGCCTTTCTTGTGACGCTCCTCATACTCGATATGATGTTCGGCAGCAAGCTTCTTGGCAGCTTCATCATCTGCAACCTGGTCAAAGTCAATTCCTGCATATTTCTTGATCGCATCATTCATGGTCAGACGCTCAAATGGCTTTCCAAGATCAATCTCGATACCATTGTAAGAAATCTTGGTGGAACCGCAGACCTTCTCCGCCAGATAGCGGAACATGGATTCCGTAAGTTCCATCATTCCTTCATAATCTGTATATGCCTGGTAAAGCTCCATCAGTGTAAATTCTGGATTGTGACGGGTATCAACACCCTCATTACGGAATACACGGCCAATCTCGTAGACTCTTTCAAGTCCGCCAACGATCAGTCGTTTCAGATAAAGTTCCAGTGAAATACGAAGCTTAACATCTTCATTCAGTGCATTGTAATGTGTCTCAAATGGTCTGGCAGCTGCACCACCAGCATTGGAAACCAGCATTGGAGTCTCTACTTCCATGAAGTCACGGCCAGCAAGGAAGTTTCGGATCTCTTTAATGACCTGAGAGCGCTTGATAAATACGTTCTTGCTCTCCTGGTTCATGATCAAATCTACATATCTCTGACGATAACGCATATCTGTATCTGTCAGTCCGTGGAATTTCTCCGGAAGGATCTGCAGGCTCTTTGATAAAAGAGTCATTTTCTCTGCATGAATAGAAATCTCACCGGTTCTGGTTCTAAATGCAAAACCTTCCAGACCGAAGATATCGCCGATATCAGATTTCTTAAAGTCTGCATAAGAATCTGCTCCGATAGCGTCTCTTGCAACATATACCTGAATGTTTCCCTGTAAGTCCTGGATATTGCAGAAAGAAGCTTTTCCCATGACTCTCTTGAACATCATACGTCCAGCGATTGCCACATGGAGCGGGCTGGCATCCATAATACTTCTTCTCTCTTCGTAGTCGTTCTTCTGAACTTCCTTCGCCTGCTCTTCATCAAGACCTGTTACATCCGGCTCTGTACGATCCTTCAGCAGCTCTGCTTCGTGTGCCTCATAAAGGTTCTTTACTTCCAATGAATGATGGGTCTGATTAAATTTTGTTATCTGAAATGGATCCTTGCCATTCGCCTGAAGCTCTGCCAGTTTATCACGGCGGATTTTCAGAAGCTGATTCAGATCCTGATTCTTCTGTTCTGCCACTTTTGTGCCTCCTTAAATATTACGCTGGATTTCCAGCACTTTGTACTTCATGATACCGGATGGCAGCTCTACTTCTACAATATCACCTGTGTGTGCGCCCATAAGAGCCTTTCCTACAGGAGATTCATTAGAAATCTTGCCTTCCAGGCTGTTTGCCTCTGTGGAGCCAACCAGCTTCAGTTCTATATCTTCGTCAAACTCGAAGTCATGTACTCTTACTTTACATCCTACGCTGATCTTGTCAAGATCTACTTCGTCCTCAACTACAACCTCAGCGTTCTTCAGGATTTTCTCAATTTCTTCAATACGCGCTTCGATATCTCTCTGCTCATCTTTAGCTGCATCGTACTCTGCATTCTCGGACAGGTCTCCCTGCTCTCTTGCCTCTTTGATCTTACCTGCTACTTCTTTTCTTTTTACTACCTTTAAATCATGCAGCTCTTCTTCCAGTTTTTTAAGTCCTGCATAGGTTAGTAAGTTCTTCTTTTCTTCCATTATAGCCTTACTCCCTTTCATTCCGGCGGCTTGTCGCCCCGTATCATACATTTCTTATATGCTGTTTCTCCCGGAAAATTCCATTACTATAAAAGTCCTGAACAAAAAGCTGCAGAAATATACCAACCACAGATAACATTCATTCGCCAAACAGTCCACTTTTATAATTGTTAATGCCTGCAGAAGCAGACATTTCATTACCCAAAAGGGTACAAATTCACTAGGATATTCACAGTTTCACCATTATAGCTAAATCAACAGGCATTGTCAAGACAGAAAAATAGCGAACAAATGTAAAAAAAGATGCCGCAGAACCACCATTTTCCGTGATTCTGCGGCATCTTACTTCTAAATTATGCTATTCTCTCAGAATATGCTTCTGAAGGGGGAAAAGTTATCCTTCGATGGCAATGTGTTTCTTCTCTTCCACTGCTGGTTTCGCTTCTTTCTTCGGAACAAACAGTTTCAGAATGCCATGTTTAAACTCAGCCTTAATATCCTCCTGCTGTACGTCCTCGCCTACATAAAAGCTTCTGCTGCAGGCTCCTGCGTAACGCTCCCTGCGGATATAATGACCGGATTCTTTCTCCTGCTCATCTTTGTCCAGACCTTTCTCAGCGCTGATGGTCAGATAGCCATTCTCCAGGGAAGCCTTAATCTCATCTTTGGTAAATCCTGGAAGATCAACTACCAGCTGATAACCGTTATCCATTTCCTTAATATCAGTCTTCATAACGTGGCTGGCTCTCTTGCCATAAAGCTTCTTCTCGGTATCTTTCATTGCTTTATCATCATAATAGAATGGAAAATCATTAAAGAAATCATCAAATAAGTTCTCTCCAAAAATACTAGGCATTAACATAAGTCATCTCTCCTTTTTATATATGCTGTTTACCTTGTTTCTTGGAACTCGGGTGGTAGGGAATTCATAAAGCCTTTCGCTTTTGCTTTCTTTTTATCCCCTTCCTTTGTTCTAGTTGTAATATAGCACCTATTATTAGCACTGTCAATAGGTGAGTGCTAATATTTTTGTGAAGAATTTGTGAACGCTACGGTCTGTGCTAGACGGATATCCACCGGACATCCAGTCCCCATCACATACTGCATAAAAAGGAACAACATATTTTTGCAACTTATCTTGCACTTTCACTGCTATCAACAAATGTATCTTCTGTTTATATATATTATTACCATGAATTTGCATTGCTCAGTCTACAATCCCCAATAACCAGTCTCTGGCATTAATACGTCGAATTCCCTCATATTGTTCTTCTGGTTCTTCATCCATTGTTAAGATAATCTTTGGATAATGATCTCGTATCGCCTGTAATGGCCTTAATTCTCTTAAAAGTGTATTTTCATCTCGTACAGTCAGTGCCACCTGGAAATATACTGTTCCCTTTTTATTCTGTGCCACAAAATCCACTTCATATGAATCGATTTTTCCAACATACACCTCATATCCTCGACGTAACAATTCCAGATAGACTATATTTTCCAGAACATGTCCTGCATCTGCCTGCCTCGAACCTAAAAGCATATACCTCATTCCAATATCAACTATATAATATTTTTCAAGAGTTTTTAAATATTGTTTTCCCTTTATATTATAACGTTTTGCCTGATATATAATATAACTCTCGCTAAAAGCCTCTAGATATTTTTCCACCGTTTTTGTATCAATTTTTCGCCCTTCTGAGGTCATCGTATCTGCAATTTTTTTTGATGACAATGGATTTCCTATATTATCAAACACAAATCTTAAGACACTCTTAAGCATCATAGTATCTGTAATTTTTTTTCTGTTTATAATATCCTTTACAACAATCGTATTATAGATTCCTTCCAGATAATCTCTGATCTCATCTGGCTGATTTTTTAATTCCAGTGTAAACGGAAATGAACTATTCTGCAAATACTCAGCATATTTGATTCCTCTGTCATTCATACTGCCAGTACTCTCCATATATTCCTTAAAAGACAACGGCAACATTTCAATCTGAATATATCTTCCTGAAATCATAGTTGCAATCTCACTGGACAACATATATGCATTGGAACCAGTCACATAAATATCTATGTTTTTTTTAATATAAAGACTGTCCAACACTTTCGGAAAATCTGTTACATTCTGAATTTCATCAAGGAAAATATATGTCATTTTTCCATCAAGCAGACGTTCCTTTAAATATTTATATAATTTCCTGTAATCTGTCAGTTCTTCATAATCAAGATCTTCAAAATTAATAGAAATAATCTGTTCTTCCTCAATCCCATGCTCTTTTAAATAATTGCGATAAATTTCCAGAAGCATAGATTTTCCACAACGTCGTACACCTGTAACAATTTTAATCAACTGCTTATCTTTCCAGGCTATCAGTTTTTCTAAATATTCTTTTCTTTCTATAATCATAATAATGCTCCTTTCTTTACTAATTATATTCCAAAAGCAACAAAAAAATCAATAGTTTTAGGATTGTAGTCCCAAAACTATTGATTTTTTATTTTTATTGGAACAAAAATCAACTTACTAGCTGCTTCTGATAATTTACTGATGGCAATAGATCTTGCAGATGGCATTACTTTCCACAGCACTCCACAATGGCCTTTTCCACATCTTCTATCTGGAATGGTTTTGCCAGATGTGCGGTCATGCCGGCTGCGAGACATCTTTTTGCATCTTCCTCAAATGCATTTGCAGTCATTGCAATGATCGGAACTGTTTTTGCATCCGCCCTGTCCATAGCACGTATGGCTTTTGTTGCTGCGATACCATCCATAACAGGCATCATGACATCCATCAATATGGCATCAAAGGTTCCCGGAGAATTACTTTCGAAGTACTCCACCGCCTGTCTGCCGTTTTTTGCAACTGTAACCTTCGCACCGTCATCAGTCAGCAACATTTCTATGATTTCAGCATTAAGCTCATTATCCTCGGCTGCCAACAGATGCAATCCACGAATATTATATTTCTCTGCAATTTCCTCATCCTTTTTCTGTTTCTCTGCAATCTCAAAAGGAATGGTAATGACAAACACAGATCCAACTCCCACCTGACTTGTCACTTCAATACTTCCATGCATCTGCTCAATCAATCCCCTGGCAATCGCCATTCCCAGACCAGTTCCCTGATAAACACTACGGGCATCTGTTTTTTCCTGTGAGAACGGATCAAAAATGCGGCTCAGGAACTCTGCACTCATCCCTATACCTGTATCAGAAATTGTCCATCTGTATGTACAGATCCCATCATGTACATCTACAGCCTCCATTACCGTGGTAATCTTTCCTCCCGGCCGGTTATACTTAATGCAGTTTCCATAGATATTCAGAAAAATCTGGCGAAGATGCAGTGAGCTTCCATAGACATAAGGATAGGGAATATCCTCCTTATTTTTCTCATAAATCCACTGAATATCCTCATCTGCTGCCCTGTGTGTGATAATGCTCTCAATCTCATAGACCAGATCTTTAAGACAGATATATTCATGAGTCAAAACAATATGACCTTCCTCTATTTTGCTCATCTGCAGAACATCATTAATAAGGGAAAGTAAATAATCCGCTGCTATCTTCATCTTTTTATGATTTTCCCGTATCAGTGCTTTATCCTCAAAATGGGTCTCATCAATCTTTAACAGACCAATAATACCATTCAAAGGTGTCCTGATATCATGGCTCATACGGCTTAGGAAATTCGTTTTCGCCCTGCTCTCGGCACGCATTTCATTAAATGCAGCCTGAAGGCGTGCCTGTTCCTGCTCATCCCGTTCATGTCTCTGTGTGGTATCCTGCAACAGAATGATTGCATAAATCATAGGGATCTCAGCAAGAATTTCTGTATCAAACACCACCATTCTGGTCATAAGAACTGTTTTCTGTACCCAGCGGATACTTCCATCATCTTCGCGGGCACAATACTCCACAGACATATTTGTTTCTCCGTTCTCAAACCTCTTACGAAGCTTTTCACAATTATCTGTCATACAGTAACCGGCAATTGTTTCCTGGGTGATTTTTTTCTCATATTCCCAGCAGTAATCCTGATAAGAACATGGAAGTGAATAATCCATAAAAAGTTCCCGGCTCTTCTGTTCTTTTCCATTCAGTACAATCCTTCTTTCCAGAACATCTTTTGTCAGATTTACTGTATAGATCACATCTGACAATTCCAGAAGCGCATCCACATAGCTGTCATTTTCCAGGATAGACTGTTTCAGCTGTTCATAATAAAGCTGCAGCTGCTCTTTTGCCCCTGTCTGACCTTCTGAAGTCTTTCGGATGGTTTCAAATGCCAGGAGAAAATGATGCAGCTTTTTGTCCTCATCCCAGTCCACAGGAATCAGTGTCAGGCGGTTATATGCCCCCTGTTTCCCGATATTATACTCATATTCCAGCACATTTTCTTCGTATGCATTTTCTTTTGAAGTTCCGAAATCTGCAGCCCTTCGCGAATATCTGCCTGACAGGACTTTTCAATCTGTTCCTCTATGATCTGTTCCACTGCACCGGAATATGCACCATCAGAGGCCAGGAAAAAATTTTCACTGGAACGAATCGCCCGATAGGTATCCATCCCGGCATCACAATACAGACAATCTGAGAAATTACTGCCGTGCTGATTAAGCAGCTTTAACAGCTGATATCCCTGATTCTTTTCTGCTGCAGCCTCTTCCCTTTTTACATGATTCTTATTGATATACATGTTTTTGTCTGCGCAGTTAAACAGCTCCCTCATTGTACTTCCGGGAAAATCACAGGCCAGTGCAAAACCTACCGCATAGCTTAGCTGAGTATCCGGATACACTCTGGATTCCTCTGCCATATCTCTGCGCACCTTTTCAAGGCACTGTGTCATCTGTTCCCTGTCCAGTCCATGGGTAACTACAAGAAACTCATCTCCACCTGCTCTTCCCACAAACTGCTCTGCTGGTATGGAAGCCCGCAGGCAGATAGCAAATCTACGGATATAGGCATCACCGGCTTCATGTCCTCTGCTGTCATTAATACGCCGGAGATTATTAAGGTCAAAACTGCAGACACCGGTATCTGCATCCGTTTCTTCCTCACTCAGTAATTCTTCACATTTATTTTTGTTCGGAAGTCCTGTCGCATCATCCAGATATACTTTTCGCTGCAACAGACGGTTCATTGCAGCATACTGTATTGCTTTTATAAACTCATATCCGATCAGCAGCATCAACACAACAATATCTGCTGTGATATATTTTTCAAGCAATGATAAGGATGTGGCTTTTTTCTGCGAATATTTTTCGGCCAGACCTGTTGCTTCATCACAGATTACAAAGAAATCCTCACTTCTGGATATAATATCTGTTTTTTCATATCCTTCAGACCGCCCCAAACAGATTTCTTTATACAGATCAGAAAATCCCTCGTCCAGTTCCTGCATTTTATTCTGAAAATCCGTATCATTCAGATATACCAGATTCAGTTTCGTATTTCCATTGCGCAGACCATCAATGAAAGACCTTACCTCCTGGATCATTGCATCGTCCTGTTCCCCGGCAACCTCCAGCTTGATGATCCTCTGTGTCTCTCCACGGACTAAACCAGTATAATTTACAATACGGGCCGTTCCCTGAATATCAGAAACAATTCCCATCATTATAATAATAAGAATAGCCAGAATAACTGCCAGAACACCAATACTGACCTGAATCATACTGGATTTCTTTTTCTTATTCTTTACTTCGGACATGGTCCTCCCCCTTCTTGTTTTATTCTGTAAAAAATGGCCTGGATGAACCGATATCCCAGATATCCTGATATAGCGCCTGCCAGGACTCCGCCAAGAACATCTGTGGGATAATGCACATACAAATACAATCTTGATATTCCTATCAGACAGGCAAGAACCAGAACCGGTTTCCACAGCTTCTTTTCTCCCATTCTTTCAGCATATACATTATTTTACCCTACTTTTTCCTGTATGCCTACTCAAATTTGAATGTATTTATTTATAAACAGGATTAGGGTGTCAAAAGGTCACTGACCTTTGATATATATTTCCTTTTGCATCAAATAAGTGAAACCGGCTCAGTTCCGGTTCTTCTTTTGGATCTCGCTCAAACCGAAGAATATACTGTTCCAGTAATTTCTCAACTTCTTTCTGGTTATCCAATTTGCCAAGATACTCCTTCTCTTTGAACAATTGCCAGCCTGCTTTTCCATCAAGACCAGCGTCTTTGAAAAATGTCAGTAACTTATCACTTCCTTTCAGGCAAAGAAAAAGACGCAAGCCACATTTCTATGACTCACGCCTTACTTCGCTCACAATATTCTATTTTCATTAGTTATCTGCTAGATTGTTTACTGGCAACATTTATACATAAATCAATTCCTTGAGAATAATCTCTTCCGCAATCGCTCTGTGCTGATTAGCAGCTCTTACCCAGGCAATCTGATTTTTCTCTTTATCCGGTAATGGTTCTTTTTCTTCCAACTGTTTCAGGATCACTTCTTCCCGTTCTCTGGCTACCTGCGTTCATTTTATTAGCACTCTCCATTTCTCATCATTTTTTGACCACAAATTTACGACATTTACGACAAATCTGACACTGCTTTACAATACCAGACAAAATGACTGATGCCCCGGAAAGCCTGTAAAACAGGCACTTCTAGTATACACAAGCCAGGACAAAAATCGACTTTCATTATCAAGAGGTGAGTGCTAATTTCACATTTTCCAATTTTTCTATTTTCCTACAGCATTTCCCTCAGCTGATAATTTGTATACACCTGTTCATAATCATATTCCGAATCATACCTGGTAAGTGTCACCATAGGATCTGCACCCGGAATAATCTGGTAGCTATAGGAAACTTCGTAATCCTCATCTATAAATTTCACAGCCCCCTGGTTTTCAGAGCCTTCTGTGATTTCCGTCCTGTAAGCTGTGAAAACACGTCCGCTGTTTATGTCGTTTGCCATGGCTGTCATAACTTCGGCCAGATTTCCAAGATCCTCATTTATCGTAAACTGGTTCCAGCGGTCTACCAGAACCGCACCATAGCATTTATCGCCATACTCACTGGTGGCCTCTCTCCAGCAAATGTTGATATAGTTATCATCCGTTATTCTGTAGCTTCCAACATAGTCCCTGGGATCATAATATTCATCTCCTGCCCAATGAGCTGTAAAGGTTCCATTGTCTTCATCCACGGAAACTTCATAACCTTTTTCCAAATTCGCAGCCCCAAGATAGCGGGCAATGATCTCCTCCGGATTGTCTGTTTCCGGATGATAAATGTAGGGATTCTCCTTTGGAATCTTAGCTTTTTCACTATCTTCCAGATCGTCCAGATGATCCAGGCTCTGAGCTTCTCCTGTCTGCACCAGTTCACGTCCAAAAATCACCTGGGTATCCTCATCTAAGCTCCCCACAAACTCTCCGTCCACTGTATCAAGATAAATGTCTCCTTCCTCCAGGGAAACAAGTATTTTCCCGCCCTCCAGCTTCCATGAGACCTTCAGAATTTCTGCCGAGTCTGACTCCTCACTATTGTAGGACATTTCCATGTAAGCACTTCCGTCTTCCATCAGCCTCATTTCCAAGTATTGGTTCAAATATTCCGCTACATTGTGGCGTTCGCTGCTTTCGTCGGAATATATTACATAATTGGCATACCAGATGCCCATATAGTCCTCCGGATTTTCGATTTCTGCATGGGCAATAGCAGGAAACAATGCGGCGGTTAACATTCCGGTAAATATTGCAGCAATTATTTTTCTTTTCATAAGCACCCTCCCTGGATCATATAATTTTTCTGAAAAATATAGTTTTAACTTTGCAGCCAGATACAAAACAGTAACCAGAAATTTTTTCTACAACTGTATCATTCTGCTGTAACTATATTATAAGAAATTTACCCAGGAAAAAGCACTATACTCTGGTTAGTATTTTTCTCATTGCCCATATAAAAAGAATCCTGCTTGCAGGATTCTCTGCCTGCGGAGGGTCGCCTCGAGCGACAGCTACCCTTCCGCCGCAGTGCGTTCCTGCTCAGTAAGGCTTTTGATGTAATAGGCAATTCCAACAGAATTTCCTATTACATAAAAAAGGCGTCCCCTGCAAGCTGAACCACTTACAAGAACGCCCTATACATCGAATATTAAGTAACTGCCATATTAACTTGTCAGATTTTTCAGACACGCTCTACCGCTCTATACCATATTCTATCTCTCTAAAAGCTTCCCAACCAGGCTTGTCACCAGAAACGCCGCAATATCTACAGCCACAATAGTAGACCCTACCGGCGTTCCGCCCAGGATGGAAACAATAATTCCAAGAAATGCACACAACACAGATAAAATCGCCGAACAGATAATTACTGCGCTGAATCGTTTATAGATTCTCATTGCCGACAGTGCCGGGAAAATGATCAAAGCTGAGATCAGCAGGGACCCCACCAGATTCATAGCCAGTACAATGATCACTGCTGTGATCACCGCAATCAGAAGATTGTACATATCTGTCCTGGTTCCAGTAGCTTTTGCAAAATTTTCATCAAAGGTAACCGCAAATATCTTATGATAAAATACTGTAAACAGTGCCACAACAATAACAGACACCACTACACACAGCCACACCTCAGATGTGGTCAGGGTCAGGATTGACGTAGAACCAAACAGGCTGCTGCACACATCTCCGGAAATATTAGCGCCTGTGGAAAAAACATTCATCAGCAGATAGCCAACTGCCAGGGCTCCAACCGAAATCATAGCGATTGCCGCATCTCCTTTGATCTTCGTACTCTGTCCTGTACGAAGAAGCAGCACCGCACAGATCACAGTTACCGGCATGACAAACAGCATATTGTTGCTGAAATTCAGCACCGATGCAATAGCCATAGCTCCGAATGCCACATGGGACAGTCCGTCCCCAATAAAGGAAAATCGCTTCAGCACCAGCGTTACCCCCAGAAGAGAGGAGCAAAGTGCAATAAGCACGCCTACGATCAAAGCATACCACACAAATGGATACTGGAAATAAAATACCAGTTTTTCAAAAATTCCGCTCATGCTTTTCCCTCCTCTCCAGCATCCACAAGCCTCTTTCCAATCTTGCTTTCCAGATATTCCTCTTTTGTTCCGAAGAAAACCTTCTGCCCAATATGCAGCACATGACTTGCATAAGTTGCTACTTCACTGATATCGTGAGAAATCATGATGATGGTTACTCGGTCTTCTTTATTTAATTCGTTGATAATCTGGTACATATCCGCAGTTGCAACCGGATCCAGGCCAGAAACAGGCTCATCCAGAAGGAGGATTTTCCTTGTGGCGCAGAGAGCTCTGGTCAGAAGCACTCTCTGCTGCTGCCCGCCGGACAATTGTCGATAACAACGGTCAGCCAGATCCGTAATCCTGGTTTTCTCCATCAATTCACGGGCTTCTTTTTTCTCTGCTTTATTGTAAAAAGGACGAAGTCCCATTCTTCCCAGGAAACCGGACATCACAATTTCGTCTACCGAAGCAGGGAAGTCTCTCTGAAGTGCAGTCTGCTGTGGCAGGTAGCCAATCTCGTTGATTTTTAAATCGTCTCCCAGAATGATACTGCCGCTCATAGGGCTCTGAAGATGAAGAAGGGTTTTCATCAGTGTGGATTTCCCAGAGCCGTTTTCTCCTACGATACAAAGGTAATCACCGGAATTTACGCTGAAATTCAGCCCGGACAAAATCGCTTTTCCTTCATATCCCAATGTAAGGTTCTCGCAAGTAATCAGACTCATAATGCCTCCTTCAGAATCTGGAGATTATTTTCCATGATGGAAAGGTATGTGGTTCCCTCTTCCACATCCTTTGTTGTTACGGACTGCATGGAATTTAATGTCAAAATCTTCTGATCCTTAGTGTTTGTATTTTCAATTACTGCTTTCGCTACTTTCTGATCGGAATTCTCGATGGTGAGAACAGCCGGAAGGTTCAGCGCATCCAGCTTGCCAGCCAGAAATGTGATGGTCTCGAAGCTGGCATCTGTTTCTGCGGAACAGCCGGCAAATGCAGCGTAGTAAGTAAGATTGTAGTCGTCAATTAAATAGCGGAACGGAAAACGATCTGCAAAAAGCAGGGTTTTTGACTGGGATTTCTCCACTGATGTCTGGTATTCCTGATCGAGAGCTGCCAGTTTTTCTTCGTAATCCTCGGCGTTCTGCTGATAAAGCCGGGAATGCTCCGGATCAGCATCAGCAAGACTACTGGCAATGGTGTCGCAGAACAGAGACGCATTTTTCAAAGACAGCCAGACATGCTCATCGTATTCCAGATCATCATCGTGGGTATGCTCTTCTTCGTGAGTGTGACCATCTTCATCCTGCATCCCCTCTACAATCTCTTCCTCCTTCACCTGGTCTCCCAACACGTCCATCAGGTTGATTGCTTTTCGGTCTGGGTTTCCGGCGCCCTTCAATGCATCGGCAACCCAGGAATCAGACTCACCGCCTACATAAATAAACAGGTCACAGGTGGATACTTTCAAAATATCTTCCATGGTAGGCTGGAAACTATGCATGTCTGTTCCGTTACCCAAAAGCAGGGTAAGATCCACATTATCAGCCTGGTCACCCAGGATTTCCTTTACCCAGTCGTATTCTGGAAAAATAGTGGCTACAATCTGAAGCTTCTGACTATCTGAGCTGGCATTTTCCTGTTCGCTGCCATTTACCCCGCTCTGGCTTTCTGTTACACTGGAATTGTCAGTTCCTGCTGCCGCACCTGCACCGCAGCCTGCAAGAAGGCAGGCAGTACCTATTGTGGCAGCTGACATGAATAGCCTTTTGAATTTATTTTTTAATTTGTGCATGTTCAACCTCATTATTTTCCTCTACACTCCTCACAAATTCCATAAAACACCGTCCTGGTAAAATCCCACTGAAATCCATGGTCTGCCAGCATATGCTCGCCCAGATGTGTCATTTCCCCGCATTCCAGATGAATCACCTTTCCACACTTCTCGCATTTGCAATGAAAGCATATATGTTTATGACAATGCTCATCATGTCCCAGATACTCGAAGCATGCACTGCTGGTGCCGTCTACCACATATTTGGCAACCAGGCCCTGCTCCACCATCCGGTCAAGCTGGCGGTACACCGTTGTGGTTCCGATAGAAATCCCCTGACTTTTAAAGTATTTACATATATCGCTGACTGTAACATGTTTTCCTTCCATAGAGCACAGATAATTCTCCAGCTCTGTAATCTGTCTGGTACGATATTGTGCTTTTTCGCTCATTTCCCGCGCCTCCAATTTGAAAATCATTTTCATATTATAGCAGATTCTTTTTCAAAGTCAATATGAAAATCGTTTTCATTTTTATCATTCCGTATTTTTTACAGTGCAATCAAAAATTCTCTTGTTTCTGCAGCACACAAGTGCTATTCTTATTCACAAAACAGACATGTCGTCTATCGGTGACATCACTATATATGAAAGTTTACGTTTCTAAAGGAGCCTGACATCATGGAAAATATAAGTTATGGAAAAATTGTTCTGATCGGCGCAGGTCATGTGGGATCTGCAATTCTGGACTCTCTTCTGCGAATGAATCTTGCAGATGAGATCGTTGTCATAAACAGAAATGAAAAAAAAGCATTGGGAGTCGTACTGGATGCCAGCCACACCACCGCCTTTGCATACAGTGCCAACGCAAACATCCGGGTGGGTACCTACGAGGACTGTAAAGACGCCCAAATTATCATCAACACCGCAGGTCCCAGCATTCAGCCAGGTAACTCCCGTGACCGCATGGTGCTACTGCAGACCAATGTACAGGTGATGAAGGAGATCATGACACAGATCACCACTTACACCCGTTCTGCCATTATTATCAATGTTTCAAATCCAATGGACATTCTTACTTATATTGCACAGAAGGAATTCAACTATCCCCGAAATCTTCTGATCGGTACCGGTACTCTTCTGGACACCGCCCGCTTCAATAAAATGCTTGCCGACCTGTGCGGTGTAGATGCAAAAAATGTCACCGGATTCGTTCTGGGCGAACACGGCGGCACAAGCTTTATTCCATGGAATGCGGTTAATATTGTAGGAATTCCTTTCCATGATTTTCAGAAACAGTTTGGTCTGAAAGAGCCTGTTGACTGTGAAAAGCTGCTTCACGAGGTGAAGGTCAGCGGTCTGGACATTGTAGAATTGAAGGGCTACACAAGCTCCGGCATCGCCCTCAGCGTCTGCCGTCTTGTAGGAGCCATTATGCGAAATGAACGTGCCGTTGTACCGGCTTCCGTTGTTCTGGAAGGGGAATACGGATTAGAAGGAATCGCAATGAGCCTTCCATGCGTTATTTCACGAAATGGCGTGGAACGCACACTGCAGATTCCGCTGGATAAAGAGGGTGCGAAAAATCTTAAGATCTGCTACGAGTATCTCCGTAATGTAATCGAGAGTATTTCCTGACACCATAAATAATAAAAGCTTACTACAACTTAGACATTTATTTTTTCAATGTCTAAATCGCAGTAAGCTTTTTTACTTATAAAGCATACATAAAGTTAATCCCCATAAAAATGGTAAAAACATTCCTGTTATCTCTTGCACCCACTTGCAATGGCGTGTACCGGACATGCCTGCTTACACCGTCCGCAACGGATACATTCCGGACTGTTGGGGTTTTCCACAGGGTTGACCACCATCTGGCAAGCCTTTGCACATTTTCCACAGTGAACGCATTTTTCCATATCTACACGGTAGCGGTAAATGGAAACCTTATTGAATACGGAATAAAATGCGCCAAGCGGACAAATATAACGGCAAAATGGTCTGTAAATAATAATGGAAAGAACAATTGTCACGATCAGAATTGTATTTTTCCATATGTACAGCCAGCCAATGGCACCGCGCATAGCCTTGTTCAAAAGTACCAGCGGCAATCCGCCCTCCAAAGTTCCGGCCGGACAGATCAGCTTACAGAAATAGGGTGCTCCCTGGCCCATTATATCTGTGAGAAACAGGGGAAGCAGAATTACAAACACCAGAAAAATCACGTATTTCAGCTTTCGAAGAAGTTTGTCTCCTTTGAAAGTACGAATTTTCTTTGGAAAAGGAATCTTATTCAGCAGATCCTGGATCAGTCCAAACGGACAGAGAAAACCACACACCAGCCTTCCCAGGATCGCACCTACAAAAATCAGAAATCCGATTACGTAGTAGGCAAATTTAAAGTTCCAGCTTCCAACCACAGCCTGTAAGGAACCAATGGGACAGGCTCCTGCTGCCCCAGGACATGAATAGCAGTTCAGTCCCGGAACACAGGCATTTTTCAGCTTTCCTGTATATATTTTTCCAGTTACAAATCCGGATATATGGGAATTTGTAAGTGCCGCCCAGAGTGCCTGTATGGTATGTCTGGGCCAGTTTTTTATGTTCATTTTCTTATCATCCAATTCCAATACACTCCATACAGATATTTACAGCTTTTGTAAAAACAACTTCCATTTCACCCCGGTAAATACCAAAGGCCATCATCAGAATCCCCACCGCTGCAAGGGCGATTCCTGTCCATTTGGACTGAGTGATTTTATTTATATAATTTTTCATCCTACATTCCCTAACCACTTTTTATTTTTCGGAATTAATTTTTTCCAGTGCATCCTCTACAGCTGTTTTCCAGTCTTCCAGATTTCTGCTGCCCATGATCGGATCTCCTACAATGTTTCCATCTTTATCTACAAAGAAGGATTCCGGGAAGCTGCTGAGACCGCTGATACGTCCATTCATGTTTCCTGCATCCGGAATCAGAAGAGGATAGGTAACTCCTGTTTTTTCCTTGAGAATCTGCGCTTTTTTCACAGTATCTTCATCTGTAGTTCCGTCCTCGCCTACAGAATCAATAACCATTCCAACTACGCCCACACCCTTTTCCTTCATCTCCTGATAAAGCTTGTCAAGGTCTGGCATTTCATTTACACACGGAGAGCACCAGGTTGTAAAGCAGTTTACAAGAGTCAGGTCATAGTCACTGAATACTTTTTCTGTATAGGCATTTCCATCAATATCCGTTGTCTCAAATGCGCCTACATTTCCTGCATCCGGGTTGGCATTTTCTGCAGGCATATCAAATACAGATTTGCTTGGATCAAAAGCTGTCATTTCTGTGATCGTAGTCTCAATTTTTTTGATCTCGTCTGTCAGGTCAGACTCTGCATCTTTATTAATGCTGAGATAGTACTTATAATTTCCATCCTCGCTTGTTCCCAGCTCTTTGTGCTCGTTACAGCCTGTGATGGAATCCAGATCATCGATCACATCCTTGCTGTAAACACCAAGTGTACCAACTCTTTCGATGCTCTTAAGCCAATCCTCATAGCCGGTTCCAAGAAGGTTTACATCTTCGTTTTTCTGTTCCTCAGTAAGCTTATTCCAGTGGAAAAAGGCATACTTGAAGCCAGTACTGTCATCATTCCATTCTTCCTCTGTGATCATAAGCATATCGGAGTTTTCGATCTGTTTCTTCAGTTCTTCCGGAAGGACTGCCTTTAAGCCAAGGAATGGGAAATCGTAGGAATCCTGCACCTTCATATTAATATCTGCTGCTTTTACTGTTTTTTTCACAGGTGTGCCATCTTCAGAGAAAACAGCTGTCTCAGAACTGTCACCTGCTACCACTGCGCCTGCTTCGTCTGCTGATACTGCCGCACCGGCCTCATCTGCAGAAACTGCTGCGCCAGCTGCATCCGCAGGTGCGCTCATGCCTGCTGCATCTGCCGGAACTGCCATGCCAGCTTCTTCTGCGGATACGCTTTCAGCCTTAATCATAGCCGGATTGAAAGATGTTGCTGTCAGAACTCCTGCTGCCAGAATTGCCATAAGTCTTTTTTTATTCATCATTTTTAATTTTCCTTTCAGCGTTTTTTATTTGTCTGAACGTATTTTAACATCTTTCCTATAAAATCTGTGTTAAGATTTTTATTTTTTTCAAAATATGATAATATTTAAATTATAAATACTCTCTTTTTTGCGAGTATCTGATCTGCGCAAAATCATATTACGAAAGGAGCAGCTATGCACATTTTAATTATAGAAGACGAAGAACAGCTCTGCCGCTCTGTTGCGGAGGGACTTCGCATAGATGGTTATGAAACAGATATCTGTTTCGATGGAGACGAAGGGCTTTGCCTGTGTATGACAGAAAATTATGACCTGATTCTGCTGGATCTGAATCTTCCCGGCATGGACGGGCTGGAAATTCTCCGCCAGTTCCGGGAACACAATACGAATACCCCGGTTCTGATCCTGTCTGCCCGGGATCAGATTGAAGATAAAGTAAACGGTCTGGATCTGGGCGCCAATGATTATCTTACCAAACCCTTTCACTTCCAGGAGCTGGAAGCCAGAATCCGAAGCCTTACCCGGCGGAAATTTGTTCAGGAGGATGTATGCCTGAAATGGAATCAGCTTACCTTTGATACCAGAACAAGAGAAGCTTCTGTAAATGGAGTGCCGCTTTCCCTTACCAGAAAAGAAAGCAGCCTTCTGGAATATTTCCTGCTCCATCAGAACCGGGTGATTTCACCGGAAGAAATGATTGAACATATTTGGGATGGAAGTGTAAATACCTTCAGCAATTCCATCCGTGTGCACATTTCATCTCTGAGAAAAAAACTAAAGGCTGCAATTGGATTTGACCCTATTCAGAATAAAATTGGCCAGGGCTATATATTGGAGGAATACAGATGACAAAAAAACGTTTCCACACCTCACTTCAGCTGAAACTCACTTTATTGCTGTCCTTACTGATGATTGTCTCCTGTGTTCTTATGTACTTCTTCATCAGCCATTCTGCCGTATCGGGAATGGACGGATTGCAGAATTATATGATCAAGGTGGATCCACAGGATGGAGATTCACCCATTACCTTTAATGTAGATCCCAAAGCTCTTTTTCCTCAGTTTGAACAGGAAATTCAGGAAACCAAGGAGGATTTTCTTCTCCGAAGTGTTATTGCCACCACGATCATTATTCTTCTTTCCAGCGTGTGTACTTATTTTCTTACAAAAAAGACCCTTACGCCGCTGCAGAAGCTAACCAGTGAAGTCAGTCAGATCCAGGCGCAGAACCTTTCCACCCAGCTGGCAGTTCCCAATTCAAAGGATGAAATTGCACAGCTGACTAGCTCTTTCAATGAAATGCTGGCCAGGCTGGACAATGCCTTTAGTACACAGAAACAGTTTTCTGCAAATGCAGCTCATGAGCTGCGGACACCACTTGCAGTATTGCAGACCAACCTGGAAGTTTTTGAGAAAAAGCAGGAACCGGAAATGGTTGAATACCGACAGCTTTTCACCATGATTAAAGAACAGACAGCAAGGCTTTCCCAGCTGGTGGGAACCCTTCTTGACATGACGAATCTGAAATCTGTTCCACGAACAGATCAGGTTACACTGGAAGAGCTTGTTGATGAAGTTTTCTGCGATCTGGACCCAGTTGCAGAAAAAGCAGGGATTTCAATTCATTTTGATGACAGCGCCAGTCAGGATTGGCATACTGATGTCCACACGCCTGATGCATCTGCACTTAATAACAATATTCGCAATATCACCGGCAGCTATGTACTTCTTTATCGTGCAGTCTACAATCTTGTGGAAAATGCCATTAAATACAACCGTCCCAATGGCTCTGTCACAGTTTCGGTGAAGGAGAAAAACGGTCAGGCTATGATCCTGGTAAAAGACACTGGCATCGGCATTTCACCTGAAAATCAGAAAAAAATCTTTGATCCTTTTTTCCGTGTAGACAAGTCCCGCAGCCGGGCCATGGGAGGTGCCGGACTGGGGCTGGCGCTGGTTGACTCCATTGCCCGGGAACACGGTGGCTCAGTGAAAGTATTAGAAAGTAATGAAAAAGGCAGCATAATCGCACTTATGCTGCCCGTTAGTAGTTTAAAAAATTAAATTTCATAATCCGAAAACGGCGCCGGATCTGTAGATACATCATAAAAATGCCACCATTCACATTCATATGCCTGGAAGCCTACGGACTCCATTACTTGTTTCAAATACTCGCCGTTTCTTCTTCCGGTTTCGGAATGACCGGAATAATTCAGTGAAGCGCGTTCATCCATAGCGTCAAACGAAGATGGCATTTCGATTTCATTGCCCTCTTTGTCAGTTAAGGTGACGTCAACGCACATTCCGTTCATATGTGTAGGACGGAATTTTTTGATCTTCGTCATGTCGGGCGGACGGGCGATGAAGTCGTCGTTTGGCATAATTTCCCAAAAACGCTTCTGGGCACGGATAGGGCGGTAGGCGTCCCATATCTTTACCCGATAACCATCCTTTTCGAAAATTTCTTTGGCTTTTATCAGGATCTGCGCTGTGTGCTCATCCAGCCAGCAATCCGCTGACTGGTACACCTGCACGCCAGTGAAATTATCCGGCGTGGCATATTTCAGGTCGATGATGAAATCGGAAGACAGGTCCGTAAGTTTAATTAAATTTCCTTTTCTTTCCATTAGACTTACCTTTTCAGAACAGTTACCTTTATGTTTTTAAAGTTCACTGGTTATCAAACAATTAATGTTCTTGAAGCTTTTCCTTGAAGTTCCGGAGCGTGTTTGAAAAAGGCTCTAGAACCCAATTCCAGTTGCAATTCCCAGCAAAATCGCCTGTGTCACAAACAAGATCAGAAACAGCGGCGTAAACCACTTATACCATTTCTGCAAGGAAATTCCACCCAGGCCACAGATGATAACGATATCTGCCGTCGGCCAGAAAATATTGGAAAGTCCGTCGCCAAACTGGAATGCAAGAACTGCTGTCTGTCTGCTCACACCAATAATATCTGCCAGCTGTGCCATGATTGGCATGGTTGCAGAAGCCTGACCTGTTGCAGATGGTATGAAGAAGTTGATCAGAGTCTGTACTACAAGCATTACCTGTGCAGAAACTGCATGAGGCGCATTTTTCAGTACGTTTGACAAACCGTAGATAACCGTATCCATAATCTGCGCATCTTGCATAACAACTGTGATAGCCTTCGCAATACCAGTAAGGATACATCCCCACATTGCAGTCTTTGCGCTGTCAATAAACTCACTGCACCATTTATTCGGAGACCACTTACAGATTGCTGCAGCAATCATGGACATAAGAAGGAACAAGCCACAAAGCTGCGGGAAATCCCATCCCCATTTGATCAGACCCAGCATAAGAACAACCAGCACTACAAGAACATCCAGAAGAACCAGACCATCTTTTAAGGTAAAGCTGTATTCATTTAACTCATCTCTGTCAAAGGCATGAATGTTTTTTTCACCAAATACAACGGATGCACCTGGATTTTTCTTAATTTTCCGCCCGTAAACCATTACATAGATAATGGAAATTGCCATGAAGATCACGAAGCAGATCGCACGGTATCCGGTTCCGGAATAAAGCTCTACACCTGAAATTGTCTGGGCAATTCCTACAGAATATGGATTCAGTGTCGCACCCATAAATCCAACAAACTCTCCAACTGCAATAATGGCAAATCCGAACATTGCATCATATCCAAGAGCAACTCCCAGACCTACGATCAATGGATAAAATCCGTAGAATTCACTTGCCATACCAAACACAGAACCGCCCAGTCCGAAGATCATCATAATGATTGGAACAAGCAGAATTTCTTTTCCCTTCAGTTTCTTTAAAATGGTTCCGATTCCTGCATGGAAAGCACCTGTTTTCACCACAACACCGAAAGTTCCGCAGCAGCAGAGGATCATGAAGATTACATCAGCAGCCTCCACGCAGCCTCGATACAGTACACTGAAAAATCCAAGGAATCCGGTTGTGGTAACTTCGGATTTATCAATTGTGTGATAAGTTCCATCAATGGCTACGTTTCGAATTCTTCCATTGATGTTCATTTCCTGATAATCGTAGGTTCCGGATGGAATGATCCATGAAAGAATCGCCACCAGAAGTACAACGGATGCTACGATGATCAGGGTGTCTGGCATTGCCAGTTTTCTTTTTCTCTTTCCCGTCATAAATGACTCCCCCTTTAGATAGATGGATTATAAAAACTATTCGCTTTGCCTGAAGAGTTTTACACTTTTTTCTTATGCATACCCCATACATTTATCCACTCCGCAAACAGCAATTATAAATTCATAATACACTGCATATACTATGGAGTCAATCAAAATTAACGTGTTAAAGCGTTATTTTTCAGACTAAGTTGACATATTGTTTCAAATTTATAGACAAATTTCACTAACATTCCAGTCAACACTGTAACAAGATTAGTATTTCAAATAATCAAAATGCCCCGCCGGGGAAATGATGAAGCTTCCCTTTGACGAGGCATTTAAAACCTTATATTGAACTTCTGGTTCACGTGTCTTTCTCTTCCTTTAAGACTACCGGATTATGTTTGAAACAAGCTCTATGTTATTATTTTAATGTAATCGTGTTATCCTTCAGATTATACCCGATCACATCATCCCAGTTTCTCCGAAGGGCAATCTCTGCGGTGAGATTGGTATCATCATAAACAATAGACCACTGGGTATTACTGGTAACTTCCTCCTCGGACGGCTCCTGTGATGCGGCCTTCAAAGCCTCCCATGCAACATCACTGTTGTAAACTTCCTCATAGTCAAAAATAGCTTCCATTTTGTCATACCGCTCTTTTCCGTGACCGTAAATGCCATTCTTCTGATTCGGAAGGACTTTATCCTTATAGAGTCCAAAGAAATTCGTGATGGAACGAATTGGTGTGGCAACCAATTCTCTGGTTTCACTTTCACAGTCATACTCCACTACTCTGCCATCACCGGAAGCATCTGTGATATAAAAATGATAATCTCTGCCGCTTGTAGCAAACATGTCATACTGATTCAGAAGCTCTACGGCTTCTTCTGTAGTTGCCGCACGGTCCAGAATCAAACGGATCACAAGCGTAGTTCCGATCACCGGCTTGCCTGTATTCTGGTGAACCGGTTCGCTGTCCAAAGTAAGAACTGCAATAGATACCCCTTTTTCATTCATGCCATCCAGGCAGATAAATGGTGCTGTTAATGTGGCAAGCTTTTTCTTCATACTCGCATCCGGAGTATTTGCTGAGATATTATCCAATGCTGCGAAAGCCACGGATTTGTAACCATCCTCCGGTTCACAGTAAACCAGCATTGCAGAAGTATCCCGTTTGAAATCATAGTTTCTGCCCATCAGCACATTTCCGTCTGCTTCCTGCAGGGTAAAAGCACTGCAGCCAAAATCCGGTGCTTTAATATGTACTGGCAAGATAGGAAGTGCCTCTTTCACAATGGCATCAACAAAACTCTGGTTATCTGTTATGCCGTATTCGATCAGCCGATCCAGATCATAATCATATTTCACATCCATGCGATACAGATTATACTCGTCGTAATCTGTCACTTTCTGAATACTGCTTATGGTTTGAAAGCGACCCTCATACACTGAAATAAAACCACCCGCAGCCACTATCAGAAGCAAAAGAATCACCAGTAAAACCGTACGGATTATCTTATGATTCTTCGATTGTGTCCTCATCTGCATACCCCCCTCCTGTAATATTTTTTATATAATCATTATACTGGATTAAATAATAGGTATGCAAGACAATTATTGGATATAACTTGTTTTTCTGTTGAATTAACCTGTTTTATTCATAACCTAACCCCTAACCATGACGCGTTTAAAAACTGAAATCAAACGCGTTCTATGAATTTGGCTCACTACCTTATAAACAACAAAGAGCCGGATTTCTCCGACTCTTCGTTTAACTATTTCTGATTTATTTAATTTCATATTTTCAAAAACATTTTCCTGTTTCATTCCAAAACTTCATAAACTATTGTCTCATACGGTTTCATGCAGATTTCACCATTTGCAATTACATTATCATATAAGGACCGCATCTGCTTTTTCAGCACAATTTTTTGTTCTGAACCCATATAGTTCAGGACAAAGAAGTATTTCTTATTTCCTTTCACACGCTGAATGACTTCCACCTCCTGTGGAGCTTCAAGCATAGCCTGGAATGGTTCCAGAATTCCTGTGTATTCTAACAGCACCTTCATGCTTTCTCTGGAAAAAGTACTGCCAAAATGAATTGCATATCCCTTTCCTGTATTCTTTCTGATTACGGCTGGTTTTCCTGCGTAATAGCTATTGTCGTAGAAAGCCAGAGTTTCTCCCTCCTCTACAGGCTCCATAATGTCGTTAAATATTGGCATGTCAATCGTCTGACCGTCCCAGTTGGCGGTGACAGACGGCTCTGCTGGACTTGTGAATGTAAAATCTCTCACATCTGAACCAGTAATTTTCTGCAAAAGTCCGGGCAGCGGAAGCATAACACATTTGCCATTTTCCTGCTTATATCCGGAACGGCAGCCTATGATCAGGATTCCGCCATTTGCTACATATTCTTTAAGTAAAGCAGCTCTTTTTCCCGTCATAATAACAGGATGTGCATAGATGAGCACCGGATATTTCTGCAATTCCTTTATATCTGTATCCTCGTTCAGATATAATGTATTATATGGGGTGTGATAAATTTCAGAAGCAATGAAGATTTCTTCTGAGCTCTGCGCTTCCACCCTTTTATGCCATACATCCACATTCGTATCCCACATATTGTCGTAGTCTTTTAATACTCCAAATGCAGCTGTATAATCCGCTCCGCAAACTTCATCCAGACACTTTAATTTATTATAAAAGTCTTTTACCTCTGCCAGCTTACGGTTATCCCGATTGTCATAATCCAAAATTCCATGCCAGTACATTTCTGTACTAAAAGTACAGGTTCTCCACCTGAAAAAAGAAATATAATCTGCGCCATGGGCTACACTCTGCATTGCCCAAAGTGTAAGCTGACCAGGTCTTGGTGCCGGACCTTCCATTCTTGTAGTCCATCCACCTGCCCCAGACTGCTGTTCCATAATACCAAAATGAGGACATATGGAACGTACTTCCGTTAGATTTTTACTCCAATGACGGTCATTCAGGTCTTTCGCGGTCTTCAGATCTCTGTTCAACCCAAATGCAAAACTTGGATAGGAATCATATGTATAAACATCCAGGCATTCCTCTGCCATCTTGTGATTATCCAGATTCCAGAACATACCATTTGTGGTGATATAGTCTCCGTCTTTCTTATATTTCGAGATTATTTCTGCCTGCATTTTACAGAAAGAAATTGTACTTTCTGAAATAAAACGGTAATAATCCAGCCTGAGATGTGGATTGCAACCATTATTTAACACCGGTCGCGGAACATAAATCTGCTCCCAGTCTGTATAGGTCTGATTCCAGAAAGCAGTTCCCCATGCTTCGTTGAGGTTATCCAGAGTTTTATACTTTTCTTTCACAAAATTACGAAAGGCAACAGAATCTGCCTCTGAATAAAATTCATCCACCTCACAATTCAGTTCATTGTCAATCTGCCATCCCACAATTGCCGGATGTTTGCCGTAATGCTGCGCCAGCTTTTCTACGATCCTTGCAGATAATTCTCTATATTTTGGTGAATTGTAATTGTAATGTCTTCTGGCTCCATGACGATATGGAACTCCATCTTGACGGCAATTTAAAACTTCCGGGTATTTTTCCGTAAGCCATGCCGGCGGTGTAGCTGTAGGTGTTCCAAAAATCACCTGCATTTCTTCCTGTTTACATAACTCCATAAATTCATCCCAGAAATCAAAGGTAAAAACGCCCTCTTCCGGCTCCACTTTGTTCCAGGCAAACTCTGCTACACGGATCACGGTAATCCCTGCCGCCTTCATTCTCTGTAAATCATCCTGCCACAGTTCTCTACTCCAATGCTCCGGATAATAACAGGTTCCCATGGTCATTTCTTTCCATTGAAAATTTTGTGGTTTTCTCATATTCTGCTCCTTTTTAATTCATTTCTTTTGAAACAAAGGCGATGTGAAAAAACTCGATTGAGTTTTTTCGCATCTCCCTTTTTTGATTGATTTCAATTATTATATGAGCAAGTAGCGAAGCGGAACCTGGAATATCCACTTGACTTACTTCATCAGGGCAAATCATTTCCAGCAGCCAGATATATCTCGTACCACTCTTTTTTACTCAACCTAACTTCCGTTGCTTTTGCTGCTTCACGAACACGAGTCGATTTTGTAGTGCCGATTACAGCCTGAGTTGCTCCAGGGTAGCGGAGAATCCAGGCAAGGGCAACAGCCATAGGAGTGACCACCTTTTCAGAAGCAATTCTGTTGAGCACAGTGTTCAATTCCCGATAATTATCAGATCCAAGAAAAGTTCCCTGAAAATATCCATACTGAAGAGAAGACCATGCCTGAACCGGAATCTTTTTCATACGGCAGTATTCCAGTACTCCACCGCCATCTCGCATGATTCCCTTATCACACTGCATATCCATGTGAAAACCAGCGTCAAAAACCTGGGTAACGGCACAGCTAAGCTGAATCTGGTTTGCACAAATTGGGAACTGTATTTCCCTGTTTAGCATTTCCATCATCATAGGCGTCATGTTGCTAACCCCAAAATTCCGTACTTTTCCAGCTTTATAAAGGCGGTCAAAAGCCTCTGCAATTTCATCTGGTTCCATAAGCGCATCTGGTCTGTGAAGAAGCAGGCTATCCAGATGATCTGTATGAAGTCTGGACAGAATTCCATCTACAGCCTCCAAAATATAATCTCTGGAAAAATCGAAATAGGTAAAATCCGGATCACAACGGATTCCGCATTTTGACTGAATAAAAAATTCAGTACGCAAAGAAGGATTCTCTGTAAACACTTTTCCTATCACTTCTTCTGATTTTCCGCCACCATAAATGTCTGCAAGATCCAGAAAATTAATCCCCTCTTCAAGACCAGTCTCAATCAAATCCAAGACCTCACCAGTGGACATCTCTGAAATCCTCATCAATCCCATAACAATTTCAGATACCTTATCTTTATCTTTTCCAAATTCAATATACTGCATACGATTTTCTCCTCTTGTACCAAACAGCTTCTTGTCCAGAAACCGCAATATTATATCTTATTTTGCAGAAAGCCTTTTTCAGACACGCTTTAGTTTATCACACTGTTAATAGCCTTGCAAGATTCCGCTTTTTCGCCATTAAACAGTTTTTCAATTTCATTTGTTGTAGTACAAAACAAAGAGCCGGATCACTCCGACTCTTCGCTCGTTTCAGCATATAAAATTTTTACAACCGCTTATTTCTCCAGCATATAATCCTTAATCACATCATGGTCTCTCAGCACCTTCTCCACCAAGGTTCCCTTGATTGCTTTCAGCAAAGGTTTTTTCACCAGATTCAGCGGTCCAGGAAGCTCAATTTCAAGTGGTGATCTGCCATCCATGAGTTTTACGCTGGCGTCAAGGAGTTCTCGCACGTCGTATACGCTGCCCCATACTTCCGGAACGCCACGGTCTACGCCCATAAGTCCGTATACAGCTTCCATTGCGGTACGAACAGAATATTCTGTAGTGAATATAGTGTCTCTTGGAGTCTCTGCGAACTGTCCAAGGAATGCGAAGTTCACGCAGCCGTCCGGGATAACGTCCGGTCTGTCACCTTTGGCTCTTGGCATGAAGAATGCAGTGATGTAAGGCATCATGGTCGGTACGCAGACTGCGCTGTTTTCAGCCAGATCCTCGATCTGATCCGTCGGTACGCCCATATGGTACAGCCACTCTTCCGTGATTTCTTTACCGGTACACTCTTTCATCGGTTTCTTTACATAATCACCAGGTACATCTGTGAAGAGACCATATACCCAGACGCAAACCTTATCTTTATCCTGATCCTTGAACTGACCCTGACGGTTGATGGTCCAACTTAACAGCCAACTGGAATCCTGGCAGCTTACGATACCGCCGGTAACAACCTTGCCGCTCTTCGGATCTCGCTTGCAGATGTCGGTAATATAAGGAATGATCTTGTCATCCAGTGTGGTAACAGTTGCAGATTCCCAGTTAGTCTTCGCGATATCAGAACAGAACTTCTCCGGATGTCCGAAAGACGGATCCTGTTTTGCAATATTTTTCCAAAGGCTCCAGCAGCCGCTTGTACGAACCTCAGCATCTCCGTTTGGAGCGTGGTTCTGGTCACCGTAGATAGTTCCCTCTGTACAGCTTCCGTTGGTAACAAATACATAGTCGTTCTCAGTAAGAAGGATTCCCTTCTCAACACCCTTTACCTTGCACTCAATGGCAGTGGCCACTTTTTTGCCATCATGGATATCAAAGATTACATTGGTAACCTCTGTGTTGAACTGGAAGTCAACGCCTGCATCCTCCAGATATTTCTTCATTGGAAGGATCAGGGACTCATACTGGTTGTATTTGGTGAATTTCAGAGCACTGAAATCCGGAAGTCCGCCAATATGGTGGATGAAACGCTGGATGTAAAGCTTCATCTCCAGTGCGCTGTGCCAGTTTTCGAATGCAAACATGGTTCTCCAGTATAACCAGAATGTGGAATTCAGAACCTCATCATCGAATACATCCTCAATGGTCTTGTCATAAAGATCCTCATCCTTTGTGAAGAACAGCTTCATGATCTCCATGCAGCCCTTCTGGCTCAGGTTGAATTTGCCATCTGTATGGGCGTCTTTGCCCTGATTTACAGTAGCACGGCAAAGGGAATAGTTGGGATCATGTTTGTTCAGCCAGTAGTACTCGTCCAGAACGGATGCGCCTGGTTTTTCCAGAGATGGAATGCTGTGGAAAAGATCCCAGAGGCACTCGAAATGGTTTTCCATCTCACGGCCGCCTCGCATGACGTATCCTCGCATCGGATCAAAAATACCGTCGCATGCACCGCCTGCAATGTCCATCGCTTCCAGGATGTGAATGTGGTCGCCAGGCATCTGTGCGTCTCTTACAAGGAAGCAAGCTGCTGCCAGAGAAGCAAGTCCGCTTCCTACCAGATATGCATGCTTGTCATCTACGCCTTCCGGTTTCTCTGGGCGGGCAAATGCTTCGTAGTTACCGTTTGTATAATAAATACCTTTGCTGTTTTTCTCGTTTTTACCACGCTCTGTATTGCGGTAATTCGGGTCTACGTGTGCTTCTGTAATCTGTTTCTCCTCACGGCTTTTATTTGCCAGGACTGCTGCTCCTGCACCTGCTGCGGCAAGTGCTGCCATACCTAATACGGAATGTTTTTTCTTTGACATAAAAATTACCACCTTTCTGAAATTTACCGTTACATTATTTCCGGCTATCTGTGTTTATTCTTGTTTTAACTTTTCGAATCAGCTTCTAAGCTTTCTCAGGTTTGTTTCCTGACTTCAGATAAAAAGCTTTTATTTGGCTGATTCAAAATTCTGCTGTCTTTTATTTAGTATTTCCTGTTTCTGAGTGTATTCTACGTCAAAAAATAATTTTCCTCAATTTACAAAACAAGACGGATGACAAAAAACTTATCATCCGCCTTACTTTGTAAAGTTGATTTCGAAAACTTTATATCCCGCACTTTCAGTATTTAAACTGCTATGCCATAGTTATCCCTTATTTTCCGGATAAACTTAATCTTTATTGCCCTTCCTTCTCCATATTCCGCAGGGAATTCCCAACATTTCCATGCATGGTCACGCAGACCATATTCGCGATTTCTTCCGGGGCTTCCTTCATTCCTCTCTTGATCCAGTCAAGCATGACACCTACGAAACTGTATTTGTAAAAATCCGCAATAAATTTCTTCTGTTCCTCTGTAACCCTCAGATTCTCGCTCTGCTCTTCCACCACTCCTTCGATCAGCTGATAGGTCAGGCTGTACAGATAATTTTCCACCTGCTCTTGTTTCACAGAGCGATACACGTTCAAAATAAATGGTTTATTTTCCAAAACAGCCTCAAAAATCTGCTGAAGCCCTTCCTGCCAGGTGTCGTAAGTCTTTTTTCCCTGCAAAGCCCGGGAAGCGTCCTCAATACAGGACCATTCTACCAGGTCATAAATATCTTTAAAATGATAGTAAAAAGCCATTCGGCTGATTCCGCAATCTGTAGTCAGATCACTGATTGTAATCTTGTCCAGAGGCTTCTGAAGGAGAAATTTCTTCAGAGACTCTTCCAGTGCATTTTTTGTGATATTGTTCATTCAGATGTGCTCCTCCTGATAATATTTATTTTGCAGTATGGCATCATGCAATACATGAGGTCTGTACAATTTCTAGAGCATGTTTGAAAAATCATTCCCACAATCTGCAGGCTCTAAGGATTTTATAAAGCCTTTTTGAATTTTTGTCAACAGGAGCACTATGGAAAAAAGCAGATATCCGCCTCCGAACTTATATATGCATATATTTTCTGAAATATTCATCGCCATCCTGAAATATATTTGGAAAAGGCTTTCTGCAAGATGTGCATCACAATTTGTGGGAGAACATCCTCCACTTTACAAAAAAAACGCTCAATGCTACAATATTTCCCAGATATTTGACAAAAAAGCCCCTGTGGGGGAATTTATAAGGAGAACATCATGGAATTAAAGCTTGAAAACGGACGTCCCGCAGATACCACGGGCAGACTTGAAAAAGAGATACGTACTTATGATTTTCTTGATGCACTTCAGGTGCCTTATCAGAGGATTGACCATGAAACTCTGATGACCATTGAAGCTTGTAAAGATGTGGATAAAGTGCTTGATGCAGTAATCTGCAAAAATCTGTTTCTCTGCAACCGACAGGAAACTAACTTCTATCTGCTGCTCCTGCCAGGCGACAAGAAGTTTAAGACAAAGGAAGTATCTTCCCAGCTTGGCGTTGCCAGACTTTCCTTCGGCAATGAGACTTATATGGAGAAATTCCTTGATATTACACCTGGTTCTGTCAGTATACTTGGACTTATGAACGATAAGGAAAATCATGTGCAGCTGCTTATTGATGAAGACCTCCTGAAGGAACCTTACATCGGCTGTCACCCTTGTATTAACACCTCCAGCCTGAAAATTAATATGAAAGATATGATGGAAAAAATTATTCCGGCTATGAAACATGAACCGATTTTTGTGAAATTGGGACAGGAAGAATAAAATTGCAATTAACTAATTTGTATGTTACCCTTTCTTCCATTATGCCCAAAATAAAACAGACAGATACACATTTCAATCATGTACCCGCCTGTCTCATTTTAGTCTTTATTCAATTTTTATTTGCTCTTCCGCTCCTTTACCAGTGCAAATACACTCTGAAGTACAATGAAGAAGCACAGCAGGATTGCTGTTACAATGTTGGACCAGGAGCTGATCAGTTTTCCATTGGTTTTAACCAAAGTAGAAATCGTACCATTGATCAATACACCAAATAAGGAACCAAGTACATTTCCTACACCACCGGTAAGAAGTGTACCACCGATGACTGCGGAGGAAATAGCGTCCATTTCAAGGCCGGTTGCCTGGGTGGTGGTACCTGCCATGGTATTCAGGCAGTAGCAGATTCCGCCGATGGAAGTAAGGAAACTGGAAAGAATATATGCCTTCATCTGTGTTTTCTTAACATCAAGTCCCATCAGGGTTGCAGACTGCTGATTGCCACCTACTGCGTAAATACTGCGGCCGAAGCGTGTGTATTTCAGCATCAGATAAATAGCAAGAACTACGATCAATGCAACTACAACAGTTACACGAAGGTATGGAAACTGCATGATTCCCTTTTTGTTCAGATACCCTCCAAAGGGAAGGGAAATCTTAAAGCTGGAAAGAGTGGTAAAAATCTTGTCAGAAACAATACTTACCTGCTCTTTACAAATCACAGCTGTCATACCTCTGGCAAAGAACATGCCCGCCATAGTAACGATAAAAGGCTGGATTTCCAGGTAGGAAATACAGAAGCCCTGAACAATACCAAATATAATGCCAATTGCAAGAATCAGAAGCATAAGTACCGGGCTCGACCATCCCCACTGCTCAATTCCCACTGCCAGGATCATACAGTCCATAGCAACCAGGGAACCTACGGAAATATCAATACCGCCAGTAAGCATAACGCATGTCATACCAGCTGTGATGCAGATCAGACCTGCATTGTTGATCAGGATGTTCAGAAATGTCTGGAAACGGGTAAAGCCTTTGTCCGCATATACGATACATCCTGCTGCATACATTACAAAGAATAATACAATGGTGATCAGCAGCAACAGGTTATTGCTGTTTATTTTTTTCTTTTTCATGCCCGAGCTGCCTCCTTTCCGGATTTCTTTGTCAGCTTCTTAAAGAAGGCTTTGGCTGGCTCAGCCTGAATTACTACGATGATAATAACTACGATTGCCTTAAATACCGGTGCCTGTGCAGAAGAAACACCAAGTGCATACAGAGTTGTGGTAATCGCCTGGATGGTGTACGCTCCAATGATGGAACCTGCCAGGGAAAACTTACCGCCGCCAAGGCTGTTGCCGCCAAGTGCTACAGAAAGAATTGCATCCAGCTCCATGTTCAGACCGATGTTATTGGTATCTGCTGAATAGATTCTGGAGGTTGCAACCATACCTGCAAGACCTGCACAAAGACCGCAGATTGCATAGCACATAAGGATGATCTTTGCGGAATTAAAGCCTGCGATACGGGAAGCTTTTTTGTTAATACCAACACTCTGGATGTAAGTTCCAAGTGCTGTGTAGCGAAGTACAATAGAAGCAATTGCTACACACACAGCAGCCACAATGATCGGTGTAGGAATGATTCCGCAGTAAGCGCCAAGCTTCTGGAAAGAAGGAACTCGAACATAAACGATCTGGCTGTTGCAAAGAAGAAGTCCTACTGCTCGGCCTGCCGACCATAGGATCAGAGTGGCGACCATAGGCTGAATATTCATATAGGCAACCAGAAATCCATTAAAAACGCCACAGATCAAAGTGACAAGAAGTCCGGCTCCAATGCCAACCAGCAGCGGATGCGCATATTCCTGCACATTTACATTTCCGTATCCTGCAAGGATCATACAGCAGACACCTGCGTAAAGACTCATTACGGAACCAACGGAAATATCAGTACCGCCGGAAGCAGATACAACGAGTGTCATACCGATTGCCAGTATGGCGATTTCACTTCCACGGTTCAGGATGTCGATCAGACGTCCGTAAAGTACACCATTCTTAATGGAAATCATAAAGAAGGAAAGCGGTGCGCTTCCTGTTGCAATATCATATACTACGTTGATCAGCATGACCAGGATCATACTGAAAACCGGAAGGAACAGACGTTTCTGCGCCAGTTTTTTGAAATTACCCATTACTGCTCACCTCCTGCGATTGCTTTCATTACGTTCATCTGGTTCATATCTGCCTCATCAATCTCTCCAACCTTCTGACCGTCACGGAGAACTGCCATACGGTTGCAGGTACGGAGCATTTCCTCAATCTCAGAGGAAATGAAGATCAGACTCTTTCCTTCATCTGCAAGCTTCAGAACCAGCTTCTGGATCTCTGTCTTGGTACCGATATCGATGCCTCGAGTAGGCTCGTCCAGAATCAGGAAATCCGGGTTTGTTGCAAGCCATCTTGCAAGGATAACCTTCTGCTGGTTTCCACCGGAAAGTTGTTTGATCAAAGTCTCGCGGCTTGCACATTTGATCTGGAGAAGATCAATATACTTGTCTGCAATCTCACACTGTTTTGCCATAGGGATCTTTTTCAGAACTCCCTGTTTTGCCTGAATTGCAAGGATGATATTTTCTCTTACGGACAAATCTGCAACAATTCCCTCCGCTTTACGGTCATCAGGAAGAAGTCCCATTCCAAGATGCATGGCATCAATAGGATTTTTCACCTTAACTTCCTTGCCTTTTACTTTCAAAGTACCAGTCTGGGCGCGGTCAGCACCGTAAATAGTACGTGCCAGTTCGCTTCGTCCGCTTCCAAGAAGTCCGGTAAGACCGATAACCTCTCCTTTGTGGATATCAAGGTCAAATGGTTTGATGGTTCCTGCATGGCTTAAGCCACGGGCTTCGATTACCATCGGTTCTTTTCTCTTATCTCCTGTGGTCTCCGGTTTAATGGAAGCAAGATCGTCGAAATCTTTTCCCATCATAGCTGCTACCAGCTTCACTCTCGGAAGATCTGCAATCTCATACTCGCCAACCAGCTGACCATTTCGAAGAACGGTAATTCCGTCACATACTGCATAAACCTGTTCCAGGAAATGGGTAACAAATATGATTCCTACACCTTTCTCCTTCAGTCTGCGCATCATGGTAAAAAGCTTTTCTACTTCACGATCATCCAGTGAAGATGTGGGCTCATCCAGAATGAGCACCTTACAGTCCATATCTACAGCACGGGCAATTGCGATCATCTGCTGCAATGCCAGTGAATATTCTTCAAGATTACGTGTTACATCAACGTCAAGCTCCAGCTGTTTCATAAGGGCAGCTGCCTGACGGTTCATTGCCTTTCGGTTGACCGTTCCAAGCTTTGTCAGCGGCTCGCGGCCTATGTAAAGATTCTCTGCCACCGAAAGGTTTGGACAGAGGTTTACTTCCTGATATACAGTAGAAATGCCCTTCTTCTGGGCGTCCATGGTATCTTTATTTACGATGGGATGATCAAATCCTTCCAGATAAATCTCTCCAGCCTCAAATTTATTTACGCCGGTCAGGCACTTGATCAATGTGGATTTACCCGCGCCATTCTCTCCCATCAGCGCGCGGATTTCACCTTTTTTCAATGTCAGATCCACGCCTTCCAGTGCTTTTACACCTGGGAATGTCATGCAGATTCCCTGCATTTTCAATACTACTCCTGCCTCCAACGCGATTCCTCCCTTCCCGTTATCAACTTCATTTTTCATTCTCCTCGTTGCTCGCGAAAATTAAGGGGAAGAAAATCCGCATTGGGACTTTCCTCCCCTATTTGTTCATCTTTATCGTTTTTCAGCTGCTTGCTGATAACCAATTTCGATGTTTACGGATTGTTTCACAGCTCTGCTGTTTTCACACTCTCCGATTGATTTTTCTGATTAGTAAGCACGTCCAGCCAGAACTTCATCAGTCATAGTTGTTGCATATTCGCTCTCGATTCCAGGTGCTACGAATGCCTGATCCTCAACAAGTGTTGTCTTCTCAAATTCTTCGCCTGCCTGCATTTTTTCGATTACGCCCTTAACAACCTCAGCCTGGATCGGGTTACACTCAACGTTGCAGTTGATCTTTCCGTCTAATGTGTACTGAAGTCCATCGTGTGTTGCATCGAAGGAAATAAGAGTTACATCGCCGTCAACACCGTAGGTGATACCTGCTGCATCCATTGCATCCATTGCGCCGTATGCTTCGTTATCGTTCTGGCAGACAACTACATTGAACTGTCCCTCGTAGGATTTGATGAAAGACTCCATAACTTCCTGGCCACCAGCCTGTGTAAAGTCACCGGACTGAGAATCAAGGATCTTCCAGTTGTCATGCTCGCCAGCTACCTGATTGAATCCTTCTGTACGTCCAAGTGCTGCGGAAGCTCCTACGGAACCTTCGATTACAAGAATGTTAGCATCTTTATCGCCAAGGTACTCAGCTAACCAGTTACCAGCTGTAATACCTTCGTTTGTTGTGTTTGTTCCAACCCATGCATCATATAAATCGTCGCTTGCTTCGATCTCACGGTCTGCGATGATTACAGGGATTCCAGCATCCTGTGCTTCCTGAAGAACGGTGTCCCAGCCAGCGGACTGGATCGGAGCGATTACGATGTAATCCATATCTTTACTAATGAATGTACGAACTGCTTCAAGCTGTGCAGCATTGTCATTGTCGCAGTCTACAAGATCAAGGCTGTATCCGGCATCTTCTGAGAAAACATCCTGATAGTTCTGGGTGTTTGCTGTACGCCAGTCTGATTCATGTCCAACCTGAGCGTATCCAACTGTTACCAGATCGTCAGCGTAAACCGGCATAGCCATCATGCTGAGTGTTGCTGCTGCGAGTGCCATAACTGCTAATTTCTTTTTCATAGTGATTATTCCTCTCTTTCTTTTAGAAAAATACTTCTGCAGGTCGCGCCTGCCATTGGTTTCTCGTTCAACACTGATCCGTTTGCTGTCTTAGCTTTCCGTCCGTTCTTTGAATCCGTGTTCTTCTTGATGTCTATAATTTAGCGAAAATCAACATAAATTTCAATATTGTTTTCCCGTCTTTTGGTTGTTTCGTCAGTTCAAACAATACAAATTTGTTGGTTTTCATAGTGAAATACAGACAAATTTATATTATAATGAATTTCAGGCAGGAAAAGGGGTGATATTTTATGATTTCTCATTTAGAAAGTTTGTTTTCTTATGATTTTGTGAAAAATATTACACCTTTTTCTATGTTTTTCGATTTGGCAAACTGTCTAAGCTGGAAAAAAAAGGTTTGATCATTTGAAAAAAGGTATAATATTTTGGGTTTTAGAAGTGAAAAAGCAGAAGATTTATTGGGAAATCATAAATAATTCATGTGAAAATTTTATGAAATAACTATCCCAGCAAAATAAAAAAACCAGAGTGGGGCGTACAGATTGCGGGAATGCTTTTTCAGACACGCTCTAACCTAAGAAAGAGGAACTAAAATATATGGCGATCAAATATAAATGGCTGGTTGAACAGCTAAGAGAAATCATTTCAGATTCTATTCAAAAGGGAATCAACAAGCTTCCCACCGAACAGGAGCTGGCTGTCAGATACCGTGTCAGCCGACAAACGGTCCGGGCTGCGCTGGCGGTTCTTGAAGATGAGCGGGAAATCCGCCGCATTAAAGGGAGCGGAGCTTACATTACCGGACTTTCCAGCCTGGAAGACCGGAATATAGTTGGAATTCTGATTCCCGATGAACAGCAATATGAATATCCTGCACTGATAAATGATATTCGTGTGGCGCTGGCTGCGGAGGGATTTTCCTGCAAGGTTTACCCCACTCACAATCATGTGGACCAGGAACGGCAAATCCTTCAGTTTCTTTTGAAAAGTCCGCTGCGGGCACTTATTGTGGAGCCTGTAAAAAGCGCCTTACCATCACCTAATACAGAGCTTTATCAAAGGCTGATACAAAGGGGAACTTCCATTTTGTTCCTGGGATGTGCTTATCCCCAGTTGTCTCAGATTCCAGTAATCTATGAAGATAATCTATATGGGGCTGGTCTTCTGGTGCAAAGTCTTGTGGAAAAAGGCCACTCTTCTATCGCCGGTATTTTCCAGATGGACGATCAGCGGGGACTTGAACGCTACCAGGGATTTCTGGATACCATGCAAAATCAGGGGCTGACTGTACCAGACCGCAACATCTGCTGGTACACCACACAGGAACTGGATGATTTCCGTCAGAGCCGGGATATCAGCTTCCTGAAAAAATTTCTAGAACGGATCACCCCCGACTGCACTGCTTTTATTTGTGAGGATGACTTTATTGCATGGCTGTTATGGGAAGAGTTGTCGCTTGGACAGGAGAAAAGGATAGCAACTCATGCTCCTCTTTCATCCTCTCTTCAAAACACTGGATTCAAAGCTACTTCCACCGGTCATAGTTTCGAAACCACAATAGCACTAGCCGCCTTCAATACCAGTTATCTTACCACATCTGGTCTGCTCCGCGCCACAACACTGACCCATTCCGCACACCAGCCTGGTACTCTGGCCGCCCATATGAGCATAAACAAATTAAAAGGACTCCCTGTCTCTTCACAGGAAGTCCCATGGCAGTTGTCACTGCCGAAATCACATAATTAATTTTGAATATCATGCAGTCCCCTTACTCCGATATTCCCTTGGGCTGCACCCGGATTTTTTCTTAAACACATAACTGAAATAATGGGGATCCTTATATCCCACCTCCTGTGCGATCTCTCCGGACGACTTGTCCGTCTCGCGCAGGAGTTTTTTCGCTCTGTCAACACGTTTGCAGGTAATATACTCTACAAACGTCTTCTGCATATTCTGGCTGAAAATTGCGCTTAAATAGTTGGCACTCATATTCACCGCATCCGCTACTTCATTCAGGGAAATGGTCTCTTTATAGTAATTCTCATCAATATAATCCAGCACTTTCCTCATGGCGCTGTTGCCCTGAGACTCATTCTTCTCATCCCTGATATCAATGGCACTCTGAAGAATGTCCACACAATACCCTGCCACCTGCGATGCCTTGATACTGGTATCCTGATATTTTCCCTCGATCCGTTCTGTATAACCCTCTTTTTCCACACCAATGGATTCCAGATACATAATAGTTGTAAACCGAATATGAAGCACCACATAATCCCGGAACATTCTGGACTCCAGTGCCTTACTCATTCCACCCAGATATCCCTGAACGAACTCCTGGATCTCACTGCTGCTTCCTTTTGTAAGAAAATCCTTGATGATCTCCGGATTCAGCTGTGAAGAATCCACTGCTGCCAGCCGGTTCTCTCCCTGCGAATTTACATAACTCTCCAAAGTATCTTCTGTAAGCACATGCAGTCCCGGCACCATAAAACGATATGCAAAATAATGATTCACACTCTGATAACACTGGGAAAGCAAGCTCAATCTCTCCACTGGTTTTCCTACAGCTACATACCAGTCCATCTGCTCTTCCCCTTCGCAGGTCCGCTTCACATACTCCACGCAATTATCTGTCAGCTCCGGAAGCCGGGACAATTCCCCCTTTACCAGAACTCCGTAACTGTTTACATTCCAGCGGAAAAGCAGATACTGGGGATAGCGGAGAAAATAATGAAGCACTTCATCCTGTTTCCGAAGAAAACCTGCCATCTTGTCCTTATTTTTCTCCTGTAAATACAGGAAAAGCAGATTATATCCTGCTGCCGTAATTTCTATAGACTGACGCTCTGCCTCATCATAAATCTCCTTAACCGACAGCTCCCCCTCCAGAATTTTTTCCATAAAACGCCGTCTGGAAAACTGCTCATACTCCTGGATCTCATTCTGAAACTGGGTGCGGTAGTCCTCCTGCTCCTGATCCTGCTCGATCTTATCTTTCAGTTCAAGAAGTACATTTTTCAGCTTCATTCTGGTAACCGGCTTCAGCAGATACTGGTCAACACCAACTTCAATTGCCTGTCTTGCATATTCAAAATCATCATAACCACTGATAATAATAATCTTCATCCGCGGAAATTCTTTGCTCACAATTTTACTTAAGGAAAGCCCATCCATAAAAGGCATTTTAATATCCGTGATCAATACATCCGGCTTCGTCTTACGGATCAGGGGCAAAGCCATTTCCCCATCTGCTGCTTCCCCTACAAAACGGTATCCGAACTGATCCCAGGGAATCCTGTCTCTGAGCCCTTCGCGGATCACCGTCTCATCTTCAACCAGAAATACCTTCCGTAACATTTTCTTCCTCCCCAACGTTCTCCTGGGTATACACCCGCTCCGGAACATAATATGCTTTCTCTATTTCTTTACCATCTTCCATATCCTGAATGATCTGCTCCACGTATTTTCCCTGGTCAGGATTACACTGGACATCAATGTTGATCTCCCCGTTTCTCACCAGCTCCACGCCCGCATCCACTGCGTCAAAGGAAATTACCGTAATATCGCCGTCCACTCCTGTAGTTTTTCCTACTTCTCTGATGGCTTCAAGCGCACCAAAAGTCATGTCATCGTTCTGTGAAACCACCACATCTATGTCCTCATACTGATCCAGAAGCCTTGCCATCTCTTCTTTTCCTTTTGCTGTGGTAAATTCTCCGTCTACCTGCTGCAAAATGTTCCAATTGCGCTGCACCTTTGCCACTTCATTGAATCCACGGGTTCTGCCGATGGTGGCGGAGGCGCCTTTGGTTCCTTTCAGCACTACGATGTTAACTTCGTCATCTTCCCTGCCCTGCTTTTTCATGTAATCCTCAAGCCAGTAACCGGCATCCTGTCCTTCGCAGACAAAATCGGAACCAACCCAGGAAGCATAGAGGGAGTCATCATCCACAGAAACCTTACGGTCTATGAGAATTACCGGAATCCCGGCATCCTTCGCCTCCTGAAGCACAGTGTCCCAGCCAGATTCCTCAATAGGAGAAAGTACGATATAATCCACCTGCTGGGAAATAAAGCTTCGGATGGCCTTGATCTGATTAGCCTGTTTCTGTCTGGCATTGTCAAAAATCAGCATGTAGCCGTTTTCCCTGGTGAAAGCGTCCTGAATGGACTGAGTGTGGGCACTTCGCCATACAGATTCGCTTCCCACCTGGGAAACACCTACTACGATCAGATTGTCGTCCTCCGCAGGAGTTTCCTGCACTTTACTGCTGCTCAAAGGACTTCCCAGAAGAACCAGTGCCACAAGCACAAACACAACCGGTGCTACAGCCCAGATGTTTTTTCTTATAAACTGTCTCATACGCCTGTCTCCTCCTGCTGTGGCCGTCCACCCTCAATTATCTTATTGGCATTCTGCTGTTTCGGATTATTTTTTATTTTTTTATTTGCGTCAGAATTCACGCTGTTGCCGACTTCAACTACTTTTGCTGTATCATTCCCTGTTTTCTCAACCGGAGCTTCCAGAAGAGCCGGAATTACAATCTCCACTGTAGTTCCCTTACCCTTCTGTGACTGGATCTTCATTCCATACTCCGGTCCGAAATACATGTGGATACGCTCATTTACATTTGCCAGGCCAAAGCCCTTCTCCGTCTCCTGGCAGGGCTTCTCGATCTGCTGACGAAGCTGTTCAAGCTCATCCTCATCCATGCCCACACCATCATCCCGGACAGTCAGACGGATAATATCTCCCTCTTTTTCCCCATGAATGTGAATACATCCCTTAGCACGTTTATACTTGATTCCATGGTAAAGTGCATTCTCCACCACCGGCTGAAGAGTCAGCTTCAGAATCTGATATTTATAAATTACCTGATCCAGCTGAATGTCATATTCCAGAATATCCCGGTAACGCATTTCCTGGATCTGGAGATAACTGCTGATATGCTTCTCTTCTTCCTTAATGGAGATAAATTCCTTTCCTTTGCTGAGGATCTCACGGAAAAAGTCCGACAGTGTAACAACCATGGTCACCGCTTCGTCCGGCTCATTGGACTCGATCAGCCACACAATGGTGTCCAGCGTATTATAAAGAAAATGAGGCTGGATCTGCTCCTGAAGAAGGCGCAGATCTGCTTTTCGCATTTTCCGCTCGTCTTCCTTTACCTTATCGATCAGAGACTGCATGCTTCCTGCCATTTTGTTAAAGCTCACTGCAAGCTCAGCCACCTCATCCTCGGAATCCGCCTGGGCTCTGGCATTAAAATCACCCTGAGCGATTTTCTCCGTAGCCTGGTTCAGCTGACTGATAGGCTGTATAATACCGGAAACGATCATCACCGCGCTGACTGCAACCACAATGATCAGCACGCCGATCAGCACACTGCACACCACCATAAACCGCCTGATCTGATCCTGCAGGGTATCTGTGACCTTGTCCATATAACGTGTCTGATAATAAATATAATACTGAATATCGTCCTGGATCAATTCTGTCAGAATGTAAATATTGTTGTCCAGCTTCTCAATATTCTCATTATATCTGCCACCGGCAGAAATGCTGTCCACAATATCGTCCACCCTTTTTTCCAGGGTATCGATATTGCGAAGAAGGCTCTCCAGCCACAGCTTGCTCTCAGATTCTGTGGTAATGGCTGTCAGTCTGGTAAACTCGCTGCGTAATTCATCTATTAAAGTATATGGATTCTTAAGACTTTTGTCTGTTTCGATGGTATCCAGAGTGACGTAGCCAACAACCAGCTTATACAGGCTCTCGTCCATCTCTTCTTTGAAATTCAGATTGTAATTGTTCGCTACAGTCATGTTGCTTACGATCTCATCGTAGGTATTGCTGTAGCTTGCCATCGAGGCAAGAAGATACATCACAAGAAGAATAAACGGCAGTGTTACCACTGCCGCCAGTGTAAGAATTTTCTTTTTCATAAAGTAAAACTTACCCCCACTCCCGCAGGTCCCCCGACCTGCAAATGCTGCTGTTCACGATCTTTCCCAAAAACCCTTCGCCGAACAATACCGCAATGTAATACATTATAATAATCCATGCCTACTGCACCGTCTCAATCATCTTCCCCACATAAGAATTCTGCACAAGCATAGGCTGCTCTGCTGCTCTCTTCATTTCCACCTGGATATTGCCCTGAATATCCTGCAAACACTCCAGAAGCAGCGGATTGAAGGTTCCGCACTCACCAGCCAGGATCATCTCCATAGCCTTCTCATGGGAAAATGCTTTCTTATAAACACGCTCGCTTGTCAGTGCATCATATACATCCGCAACAGAAACCACCTGGGCTGCAATCGGAATTTCTTCCCCCTTCAGACCATCCGGATAGCCCTTGCCGTCATAGCGCTCGTGGTGCCATCTGCAGATCTGGTAAGCCACCTTCACAAGCTCTTCATTCTGATAAACACCCAGGCTCTTCAGCATGGAAGCACCGATCAGGGTATGCTTCTTCATTTCCTCAAACTCTTCATTTGTCAGTCTGCCTGGTTTATTCAAAATCTTCTCGTCGATTCCCACTTTACCAATATCGTGAAGGGCAGATGCAATTGTGATCATGTACTGGTCAGACCATTTCAGATCATATTTGTCCGTTTTCTGCATCAGTCTGTCCAACAGAAATCCGGTCAACATCTTTATGTGCTGAACGTGCTGACCGCTCTCTCCATTACGAAATTCTACGATATGGCTGAGAATATCTATCAAAATTTGACTATTTTTTTCTTTTTCGCGAATTTGATCCGTTACAAGTGTGATTAGGCGCCTCTGTTTTGCGTATAATTTAATAGTATTATATACACGCCGGTAAACAACCCTGGCATCAAACGGGCGGCTGATATAGTCTGAAACTCCCATTTCATACGCCCGGCGTATATATGATTCTGTCTCCTCACTGGAGATCATGATGACCGGAATGTCCTCGATCCAATGATTCCGGTTCATCTCCTCAAGAACTGCAAAGCCGTCCATGCCAGGCATTACAATATCAAGCAACACCAGTGAGATTCCTGCACCATACTCCCGAAGCACGGAGAGACATTCCTCCCCATTGCTTACTTCCATAGTCTTAAAATCATGGTGCAGAATCTCCGCAAGAATATCACGGTTCAGCTCAGCATCATCCACGATCAGAATCTGCTGTTTCAGCTCATCACGATTAACCTCTGCGCCATCTGCATTTCCATCTTTTATCTCATTAGACTCGGTTACCACCAGATTCTTACGGGTTTTCGCCTGGTACATAAAGCGGTCAGCTCTTCCTACCACACTTCCCAGCGTTTCATCGCCCTCGGCAATTGTTCCTCCAATACTCACAGAAAGCTGAATCCCGGCATATCCCGGCACAGCAGCCAGATGGATCTTATCATGGATTTCCTGCAGTCTTCCGGCAAATTTCACTTCTGTTACTCCGGGAAGCACCAGAAGAAACTCATCCCCTCCATAGCGGATCAGAATATCATCCTTGCGGATATGCTTGCATATGGTTTCTGCAACAACAGTCAGTGCCATATCCCCGGCATTATGTCCATATGTGTCGTTATAAAGCTTAAAATCGTCCAGATCGATCATGGCAATTCCAGCCGGTCCCATCTTGGACTTCAATTCTTCTTCATAATAACGTCTATTGTATGCCTTCGTAAGAACATCCTGATACAGTCTCTCGTTATATCCGGTAAGGCTGCTGATCAGGCGCTCATGATCTTTCCGGTCGATCAGGCTGCTTTTGTCCATTTTCTTCAAAAGCTCCATTACATAAGGATTACCGTCAATTTCCAGATATTTAGCCATGATCTGATAAATGTCATCTCCAATAAATTCCAGCTTGCACAGCTCTGCCTTCCGTAAAAAGGCTTCCATTGCCACACAGCCCTGGCAAAAATGTCCTATGCACAAATCTGCTTTTTTTGTCTGTCCGCCCTCTGCTGCCAACAGACCTTCTGCATTCAATTTCTCCAGTTTTTCCTGGTCAAGAAGCCTTACAAAGTTAAAAACCCTACGGTAACAGACCATCTCGTATTCTGCCTGCTCCATGGTGATTTTGTAATCTGATACCATACTTTATCCATCCTTCTTCGTTGTAAAGCATATTTGGACAATAAGCTTTCTCAACTCTTCCTCTGTATATGCAATATAATCTGGTTTTTCCATACCTTCCGGAACCGTATAACGGTGATGGTTCATCCAGATGGTCTTCCATCCGGCATTTTTTGCACCTGCAATGTCATTCTCCAGAGAATCCCCGATCATAAAAGTATTCTCCGGCTTCATTCCCCATTTTTCTTCTGCCATGCGGAAGATCTTCACATCCGGCTTGACCACGCCCACACCTGCAGACACGATCAGCTGATCCTCTGTAAACCATTTATCAAGTCCCAGTGTGTGGAACTTCTGAACCTGATGGGAAAAAGGTCCGTTGGTGATCACGCCCATTTTCACTCCGGCAGCTTCGCATTCGTCCAGCAGTTGTATCATTACCCCTGAAACATGAAGATGGGACTGATTCTCTTTATATCTCTTCTGGAAGAGCTCTGCCTGCTCTCTGGTAAAGGGAATTCCCAGGTCTTTCATAGTATTTTCAATTCTGTAAATCCGGGATTCATGAATGGAAACCTGTCCACTCTCGCTGAACAGAAACATTTCAGCGCTTCTTTTCCCGAAAATCCGGTAAAACAGCTCCGGATCCGGAAGCTTCCTGCCCAGACTGAACTCACAGGCTGTAAGCAACGGCTCCATCTGGCTGTATAAGGTATCATCTATATCGAAAACCAGAAATCTTTCGTTGTTCATTTTACTGACTCTTTTCCTTTTTCGTATAACTCTAAAAAATATTATGCCGCAATCTGCAGACAACAAAATAATTATACCTTTTTAAGGCAGGTTACGCAATCTATTATTCAGTTTTCTATGCAATGTCATTTAGATAAGGTTTTTTATGATGAAAACAGTATATCATATGCGGTCATGCATTGAAAATACTGTTCAGTTAAGAAATGCTGTATTTTTCAGGTGGACTAATGCGTAGAAAGTAGGTGTATGATGAGTTCAAATCATTTTTTTGTGTATGACAAAACCTCCATGCCTGTTCTTGGCACCACCATAAATGAAACTGTACAGGCACAGGTATTGAATTTAATTGTTTACAATCTTATACTGGTGTTAACGGCAAAGATCGTTTTTTATTTGGGCATGAAGCCCGTAACTAAAACTGATTTCAGGTACCCTCATTTGCACCACCACCTGTCCAGCCTGTTATGGCAAAAGGACGTACAGTAAAATGATAACAGACAGAGTACCGTGCCGTAAATTTTATTTGGAGGTACCAGTATGGATAGAATTTACGACAATTGTTGTGGTATTGATGTGCACAAAAAACTCATTGTCGCCTGCTTTCGTAAAGGCAGCAAGCAGGAAGTGCGTGAGTTTGGTGCAACAACCAGAGAGCTTCTTGAACTGGCAGAGTGGCTCCAGACTGGCGGCTGTGAAATGACCGCAATGGAGAGCACCGCTTCTTATTGGAAGCCTCTGTATAACATCCTTGAATCTTCTGACCTGAACGCTATGGTAGTAAATGCACGCCATATGAAAGCGGTTCCGGGACGGAAAACCGATGTGAAGGATGCTGAATGGATTGCTTCAGCCCAGCTATATCCCCGATAAGGATCAGCGGGAGCTGCGAGAACTGGTTCGATACCGCAAAAGTCTCGTCGGTGAGCGTACCAGAGAATTAAATCGTCTCCAGAAAATGCTCGAAGGTGCCAATATCAAGCTGTCTGGTACAGTGTCAGATATCAATGGTAAAAGTGCACGCAGCATTCTGGAATACCTGCTCACAGGAAAATCTATCGACGAGGCAAAATACGATGAGATGTATGAGCAGAAAATCATTGCCCATAACCTAAAAGCAACCAAAGAGCAGATTATCGATGATCTCAATGGTGTCATGAGCCCACTGCAGCGTCGAATGATGAAGGAACTTTTGAATCATCTGAATGAACTCAATGTTCACATCAAAAATCTGGATGATGAAATTGACAACTTTATGAAACCCGAAGAAAAACAGGCATCCAAAGTAATCCAGGATGTAACTGGTATCGGTAATACCAGTGCACAGGCTATCATTTCTGTTATTGGAACAGATATGAGCCGTTTTCCTTCAGACAGACACATCTCTTCATGGTCAGGATTATGCCCCGGTGATAATGAAAGTGCAAAAAGAGGAAATCCGGTAAAACCAGAAAAGGTAATTCTCTCTTGCGGACAACTCTAATTACCTGTGCTCATGCTGCAGTGAAAAACAAAAAGTCATACTTCTATGCCCAGTTTATGAGAATCAGTGCACATCGTGGGTCAAAACGAGCCTATGTTGCAGTTGCCCATTCCATGCTCATAGCCATTTATCACATTCTCAAAGACGGTGTAGTTTTCAAGGATCTTGGAGCTGAGTATTATAATCAGTTTAATAAAGAACGCAAAATCAATGCGTATCTTAAAAAGTTAAAAGCACTTGGCTGGGAAGCCCCTGTTGTTGCCGCATAGGCTTATCAGACAAGTTTAAAACAGGCTAAATATTTAAAGGGGGGAGTTTGCGCTTTTTGACTCCCCGTAAGATATTGTTTCACAGTAATATATAAATACCCCATAATTTCAAGCTTTTTGGGGAATATGGTGTAATTTTATTAATGCATATTTACGACTACTGGTTCACCTATATTTCCACAGAAAATCCAGTATTTATGCGGGTAAATCGATTTTAGTCGTAAATTTACTGGAAGTTCACAAGAAATCAAGAATTTCATTTGAAACGGATTTACTCTGCATCTGGAACATAAACTGAATATACTCGCGGAAAGA